>JAZNTB010000079.1:0-6849 GCA_045591565.1 Clostridia bacterium | reverse complement strand
CCAAGAGAAGCTTTACAATATTTTTGCCTATATCGTGAATATCGCCTTTAACGGTTGCGATTACAACAGGACATCTGTTTGCTCCACTGCCTCCCTGTATGCTTGTTTTAATTACTTCAAAGGCCGCTTTTGCTGCTTCTGCACTCATTAAAAGCTGCGGAAGATATACAGTTTTGTTTTCAAATCCAATACCTACTGTGTCAAGTGCCGGGATTATCTCATCTTCAACTATTGAAAGTGGAGATTTTGTCTTTAGTAGCTCTTTCGTGAAAACAGTTGCCTGTTCCTTTAATCCCTTTGTTATAGCTTTTTGAAGTTCTGACGAGCTTTCGACATCCTTTATTTCCTCTGCGTTTTGAGTATTCACAGTACTAGAAAATGCGATATAATCAGAACAATTATCATCAAGTCCGGCTATGGCGCAAAATGCATAATAAGCCTTTACCATTTCTGTAGAATACGGATTCATAATAGCTGCTGAAAGACCTTCGCCCATGGCAAGTGAGAAAAATGTACTGTTTATGATTTCGCGTGCCGGTAAGCCAAAGGATACATTAGATACTCCAAGTGATGTGTGGCACCCAAGCTCCTTTTTGATAAGTCGTACAGCCTTTAAGGTTTCGATACCTGCCGTATTGTCTGCGCTTATTGTGAGTGCCAATGGGTCGAAAATTATGTCCTTTTTGCTTATGCCATAACTTTTTGCACTACTTAGTATCTTTTTTGCAATTTCAAGTCTTGCCTCTGCCGTTTCAGGAATACCGCACTCATCCAAAGTAAGTGCAACTACAAGTCCTCCATACTTTTTCACAAGCGGAAATACAGCATCCATGCTTTCTTTTTTCCCGTTGACAGAATTAACCATAGCCTTTCCGTTATATCTGCGAAGTGCTGTCTCCATAGCCTCTACATCAGATGTATCAATTTGTAAAGGTAAATCAATTATCGCCTGCAGTTCACACACAGTAGTTTTCAGCATATTAACCTCATCAATTTCAGGTAGTCCGACATTTACATCTAAAATATCAACACCTTTCTCTTGCTGGTCAATTCCCTCTTTTAAAATGTACCCAATATCATTTTCTTTAAGTGCTTCTTTGAAGCGTTTTTTTCCTGTTGGATTGATGCGTTCTCCTATCAGGACCGGTTTTTTATCAAAAAACACAGCATGTGTATAGGAGGACACACAGGTATAATTCTTTTCTGTTATAGTAGAAGGCTTAACATCTGAGGATTCTTCTTTTAAGGATTTTATATATTCCGGAGTAGTACCGCAGCAACCGCCGGCTATTCGTATACCCTTTTTTATAAGATTGGTTACTTCGCATGCGAATTCTTCCGGAAGAACATCGTAAACGGTTTTTCCGTCAATCGCCTTCGGGAGTCCTGCATTTGGTTTCAAAATAACAGGAACAGATGCATATTTTATATATTCTTCTGCAACTTTTCCAAGTTCTTTAGGGCCGAGCGAACAATTTATTCCTATAGCATCTGCACCCATTCCCTCGAGCATCGCTACCATAGCAGCAGGAGATGCTCCTGTCATAAGCTTTCCGTCTTCTGAATATGCGTTTGAAACAAAAACAGGTAAATCACATATTTCCTTTGCGGCCAAAAGCGCAGCCTTTGTTTCGTAGCTGTCATTCATAGTTTCTATGAAAACTAAATCAACACCGTATTTTACTCCGATTTCAATGGTTTTAGAAAAAACAGTTACAGCTTCCTCGAAGTCGAAATCACCATAAGGAGCAAGCATTTTTCCGGTAGGCCCAATATCAAGTGCAATCCATTTAGGACCTTCGGCCTTGCTTTCTGCTGCAGCTTTTTTCGCATTTAAAATTGCGTGCTTTACTATTTCTTCAAGTTCATCATACGAAAACTTAAGAGTATTTGCACCAAAAGTATTTGTGTTTACAATATTACTTCCTGAATCAAAATAGTCCTTGTGTATTTTTGTAATAACATCAGGGTGTGAAAGATTCCAACACTCGGGCAGCTCACCGGGCAAAAGTCCTTGTTTTTGCAGCAGAGTTCCCATCCCGCCATCGAGATAAATAATATTGTCTTTTATATACTCCCTGATTTTCATTTCTTTCTCCTATATTCACAGTCATTTTTCGTGCACTCTAAACAACCGTGATTTTTCTTACTATTTACGCAAACATCCGTTATACCGATAATCGCTGTCACCGATTTTGACGGCGACATCAAAAGGCTGTTATTTAATGAAATACCAATTTTTCTATAGCAATCGAGCACTGCAAAAATTTCTTTTTGGAAATCAAGTGCGAAGTCTCCGTATCCCGGACTGAAACGAGGTTTTGTTCCAGGATGGCTTTCTTCGATATAGGAATTGAAAACGCTACAGAGACTTTCAATTCTTTCTGCACCTATCGCCTGAAACATCAGTGCTCTTGCCGGCGAAACTATTGCGTATCTTGCAATAAGACGGTCGATTTCAACCCCGATGGTGGCGGCAAAAAGTATAGCACTCTTACAACTTGATAAATTATTTTTTAAATCTTTGGAGCTTATATCCGAAAACGGAAAGCATACTCCATCATCAGTTTCTTTAATATGAAATTCCTCGTAACATACCTTGTATGTAAATTTTCCGTGTACCTCATCAAGACAGGATTTTAATAGCTCTTCGGTTTCAAGATTCAGTTCTCCAATACCTGCATATCTTAAAATTTCTTTAATCCGTATCTCAGGCTCCGAAAAAGCCTTTACCTTAACAAAACTATTCATACTTACCCCAAAATATCTGAAAGATTATTTTGAATTTTTTCTGCAACATCCGGCTTATTCATGGAATACACATGAACATTTGTTATTCCATTTGCGTATAAATCAATAATCTGGTCTGTAGCATAAGCTATTCCAGCCTGCTTCATAGCAAGAGGCGAATGACCGAATTTGTCAACCAAACTCTTAAATCTCTGCGGCATAAATGAACCTGACAATTTGATTGCCCTTTCTATTTGATTGGCATTTGTAATTGGCATAATTCCGGGAATAACCGGAGCTGTGATGCCGGCTTCACGGATTTTATATAAAAAGTTATAAAGAAGGTTGTTATCAAAAAACATCTGTGTTGTGAGAAAGGAACATCCTGCATCAACTTTTTCTTTAAGATGTAATATATCTTCCTTTTGATTTTCGCTTTCTGTATGAATTTCAGGATAGCATGCAGCGCCGATGCAGAAATCTCCGCTTTCTTTAATATCCCTTATCAAATCAATGGCATAGTGATAATCCCACTTGCTTCTGTCTGAGTCTTTTAGCTCCTGCGGTAAATCTCCTCTTAGAGCCATAATATTTTCTATTCCTGCATTTTTAATTTCCTCAATTTTCGCCTTTACAGTTTCTTTTGTAGAGGAAACACATGTAAGATGCGCAAGGGTAGGGACACCATAATGTTCTTTTATGTTTTTTGCTATATCTAAGGTGTATTTGCTGGTACCGCCGCCTGCTCCGTATGTGACGCTCATAAAAAGAGGGTTTAGTCTTGCAATCTCCTCTGTAGCGGTTTTTACTGATTCAAATGCTGTATCGAGCTTTGGAGGAAAGACTTCAAACGACAAAGAGAGATTGTCTTTTCCTAAAAGATTAGATATTTTCATAAAACCATCCCTTTACTTAAACTATTCAAAAGAATTACAAATAATCAAAAACGCCCACTTTGAGCGCTTTTATTATTTAACATCCTTTTGAGGTAATATTGATTCGTCAAGGCATTCCGGCGAGGAAAGTATTCGCTTAAACTCACGCAATACAAGAGAAAAATAGAATCCGTCACAAATTCTTTCATCGACAGAGAATGTGTAATCAATATATTTTCGGGTTATAACAGTACCGTCATAATCAAGTTCATTCTTTTTATATTTCTTTCCAAAAGCACAGAACACAGGTACATTTCCAAAGTTATAAAGGTGATGGAATATCGCCGGAATTCCAAGCGACGCCACCGAGGTAAAGAACATCGAGCCATGAAACGGACTTACCTGCTCAAGCGCAGTTGGGAGAAGACCAAAGTAATCCAATACCTTTAAAAACCATACTGTAAGCTTTAAGAATACGCCCGGAATATAATTTAAATATTTTGCAACCGAATCAAAGGTACTGTCATCTGTTTCCCCTTTGTTTTCAGAAACAACAGCAGAAATTCCTTTATAAACTTCATCTGCCGATATTCCTGGTGTGAATTCAACCTTGACTACAGTATCCGGAGCTTTGATATTCATTTCTTTCTTTACTACAAAAGCGACTATACAATTAAATCTTGAATAAATTTTTTGTCCGGAAAGGAATCGGTTAAGTCCGGGATATTTTGCAACAACTCTTAGATATGTAGTAATGAATATGTGCATAAACCCAAAACCTTTAAGTCCCTCTTTGCGTTTTTTTAATATGTATTTTTCAATCTCTGAAAGCTCTACTTCTTCGCGTATTAAATTCTGTGCACCTATTCTTCCCGGCATAAAGTATGGTGTAATCTTTGACATCGGAGGCATTGTTCGCACACGCCTTCCGCTTGCGCGGTCGTTCCACTTTAGAATATGACCATCATACTCTCTCCGCATTCCAAGCGAAATACAAAACATCGACATAACAGCAGCAAACGCCGATATATCCTGAAGCCCTATTTCCTCTCTATTTAAATAAATCACTATTATACTATTAATCACAGTAAGTCCAAAAAGGTAGACAAGCAGCGTATTTGTCTTGATTTTATTAAATATAACGCTGATATACAGTATACATGTTGCAACGCATAAAACCCTGCACAGTATAACAGAGCCCAACGACCTTCCTACAGAAACTATCATAAGCGAAATACAACCAATTATAACAGGAAAAATTGTAAATGCAAATCTTTTTCTGCCAAAAATACATACGCAAATAATAAATGTCACAGCAGAAACCGGAAGTGCTGCAATTCCTGCAGTCTTATACACCGATATTCCTGTTGACATCGCATCTGTCAAAAACCTTGCTCCGGCAAAAAGAGATACCACCGCAAAAAGCATTGAAATCCACACCGAAAAACTTTTTCTTGAAATATAGTAAGATGACATAAATACCCTCCCATTCCGGATAACTAAAACTTGAATTGTGTTTTCAATGGTTGTCCTTATTTGGGCACTTTTTACCGGTTTTATCTGCCCTTTTTAATCAAATGTATTAAAACATATAAATTATATCATAATTCGACAAATATTTCAACACAAAAAAAAGTACCATTTTTCGGTACATTTTTAAAACACTTTAATTATGGCATCGGAAGCAGGGCTTTCGAAATTAAATATTATCATGAGCCGTAGGCTCAATTCATGAAATCGCAGATTTCAATTCGTGCCGTAAGGCAATTCATTGAAAAAGCGACTTGTCGAAACAAGTCGCTTTTTCTGGTACCCCCGACCAGAATCGAACTGATAACTAACCCTTAGGAGGGGTTTATTATATCCATTTAACTACGAGGGCATATTAGGGGAAGCTTTTCTCTTCCCTGTTTTAATTTTCTAAAATAAATTTACCAAAATATTCGCTTTTATGGAAATCTACAAATTGAAGCATCCATATTTTATCATCAACAAAAGACCGAATCCAAAAAACTTCTCATCCTTATCTGGGAAAACCATATCTTGTCTATCTGTTCTTATCGTACATATATTCGATTTTTTTATCTGTCTTCTATGATATACAGTTTTCTGCTGCCTTTAAAATAGTATAAATATCATAAAATCCCACTCAAATGAGTAGGATTTTAAGTGTATATGGTGCCCAAGGCCGGGGTCGAACCGGCACGGGAATCTCTTCCCACAGGATTTTAAGTCCTGGGCGTCTGCCAATTCCGCCACTTGGGCACATCCATACAACAAGATTTATTATACTATAAAATCCTTTATTTGTCAAGTGTTTTATTTTTCATTTTTATAGCTTTTATTGTATTATATTAACATTTTTCTTATATTTTTTTAACCTTTCTAAATAACAAAGAGGAAAACCCACTTTTTAGGGGTTTTCCTCTTTATGCATCAATATTCGTATTACTTTTTCTTCTGATATGTAATCTTTTTATTTAAAATACTTAACTGCTGAATGGAACAGGCCCATATCGTAGTTACCCGGAACATTTTTATAAAGTCCCTCTCCAATACGCTCTGAGTGTCCCATCTTTCCAAACACTCTGCCGTCAGGAGAGATAATTCCCTCTATTGCACAGGTTGAGTCATTTGGATTGAACTGGACATCATTTGTTGGAATTCCTGCCAAATCAACATACTGAGTTATAATCTGTCCGTTTTCTGCAAGACGCTTTATTGTTGCTTCCTCCGCTAAAAATCTTCCTTCGCCGTGCGAAATTGGAACAGTATAAATCTCACCCAGATTTGCCTCCATAAGCCACGGAGAATTATTTGATACAAGCTTTGTGCGCACCTGTTTTGACTGATGTCGTGAAATAGCATTGTAAGTAAGCGTAGGGCAGCTTTCATCAGTATCAATAATTTTTCCAAAAGGCACAAGTCCCAACTTAACAAGTGCTTGGAAGCCGTTACAGATACCGCCCATAAGACCATCACGATTTTCCAAAAGCTCCGTAACTGCTTCTTTAATTTCCGGATTGCGGAAGAATGCAGTTATGAATTTTCCTGAACCGTCCGGCTCGTCGCCGCCTGAAAATCCGCCAGGGATAAATATAATCTGCGAATCCTTTACTTTCTTAGCAAATTCAGCAACAGAATCTGCAATATGCTTTGCTGAAAGGTTCTTGATAACAAATATCTCCGGCTCTGCTCCGGCTGTTCTTAATGCCTTTGCGGTATCGTATTCACAGTTTGTTCC
>JAZNTB010000078.1:0-31771 GCA_045591565.1 Clostridia bacterium | reverse complement strand
ACTTACCTCATACAGCGAAATCATACCGATCTGGTCGGTGCTGTACTGGATGGCTTTGAACCTTAGTATACTGTTTATAATGTTCTCATTATCAGTGTTTACGGCGTTTTTAACAGGCAATACGGCAGCACATATAGCAATTAATGTATTTTTACATATCCTACCTATGCTTACAGCACTTACAATATATCTCATCAGCGATGTTTTCCTTTTCGGCTTTACCGATTCGGACAGCTTTATCGCAAATGATATTATGAACAACACCCCGATAGTGTGGCTTTTCGGCAGAGCGATAAACTATTCACCTGTTACCAATATATTTGAATATGCGCAGCTGTGGATATTCTTAGCAGGTGCAGCGGTTGTCTACATTCTCGGTTATCTTCTCTACAAAAACCGCAAAATTGAAGCTTGCGGCGATGTTGCGGCATTCAAGGCATTTAGACCTGTGCTGAAGTATTTTGCTGTTTCTGCCGCAACCATTGCGATATTTGGAATGTTCACTGGCTCAATTCCGGGCGCGGCTATGTTTATTATGGCATTTGCAGCTGCCGTAATCGTTTACTTTGCCTGCGAAATGCTTATGCGCAAAACCTTCAGGGTTTTCGGCACATATAAAGGTCTGGTTGGATTTACTGCTTTTGCAGCATTATTTATCAGCTTTTTTGCATATACAAGCGTATTTGGTTATGAAACAAGAATTCCGAATTTTGAGGATATCGAAAGTGCCTCCCTTATAGAAAACTGGAGATACGAGATTCCGCTTACTGATAACGCCGAGGCCATAAAATCGGTGCAAAAACTGCACGGCGAGTGCATTTCCGATATAACCGTTCTTGATAACAACAAGCCAAGAAACATATCTATTAAATACAGCCTCAAAAACGGTAAAACACTAAGCCGCCGCTACAATGTAGACGAGGTGCTATTGGAAAAAGCTATGTCAGAAATGTATACATACCCTGATTTTAAGCTGAAAATCTACAATTTTGACAAGGTAAATATCGACAAGGTAGACCGGTTTGATTTAAATATAAGCGGTAGAAGAGTTTCGACAAGCATAAATCTTTATGCAGATACAAATGACTTCTTAAAGGCTGTATATAAGGATTTTGAGGAGCTTTCTTATAAGGAAATGGAGCTTGATAACTTCCCTGTGTGCCTGTACTTAGGCTTTGACCTGTCAAAGGAAGATAATGACAAAAAACAATTCTTTGACCCTTCTGCCTATAGCGATAACAGAAACCACTATTCCTTTAATATTGCTTTAAACTCAAATTATAAGCACGCATATGAGTTTTTAAAGGAAAAGGGATATTACGATGACATTATCGCTCATATCTCAAAAGACCTTTATATTTGCAAGGTTCCTGTTTTCTATGACAGCGATGAAATCACCTATAAAGAAGATACAGGCTACACAAGCGAGTTCTATATTAATACCGACGACTGCGTGCTTATAGACAAGTCAGATAGCATAAAGCTTGCAGAAGCTATGTTTAACGAGCCTCATTCCCAGGAAAACGGAAACGGCAAAAAATATCTCATTTTCAGTAGCTTAAATTACACAGGAGAAAAGAATATATGGTTTAACAACTATCTTACAGCCTACGGCGAAAAAGAGCTTCCGGAATACCTGAAGAAATATTTGGATTGACTTTAAAAAGAGGGGCGGATTTCACACCGTCCCTCTATCTTTAAAAAAATTGCAGTTTTTTTCAAAAAAGTGTTGACATCTGTCTGCCTTTTTGTTATAATAAAAAAGCTGTATGGCCCGTTGGTCAAGCGGTTAAGACTCCGCCCTCTCACGGCGGCAACAAGGGTTCGAGTCCCTTACGGGTCACCAAAAAGGACATTTTTCATTATCGAAAAATGTCCTTTTTTACTAAATTATTTATTTTTGAGCATAAATAAAGTATATTATAATCTCAAAGAAAAGAGGTATCAGATTGAAAGATAACAAAACATCAAAGCTTATCCGGCTTTTCACCACATTTTTCAAAATCGGTGCTTTCACATTCGGAGGCGGATATGCAATGATTCCCCTGATACAGACAGAAGCAGTAGAGAAAAACAAATGGATTTCCGATGACGATATCCTTGAAATAATTGCAATCGCAGAATCTACTCCCGGACCTATCGCCATAAATTCAGCTACCTTTGTAGGCTACAAAACCGCAGGCTTTTGGGGTGCATTCTGTGCAACACTTGGGGTTGTACTCCCCTCTTTTGTTATTATTTCATTGATTGCACGCCTTTTAAATGAATTTCAGGATATTACTGTTGTTAAATATGCATTTAACGGTATACGAGCAGGAGTTTTAGCGCTCGTTATAAAAGCCCTGTGGACTATGTATAAAAAGACACCTAAAGGAATTCTTTCCTTTATAATCTCTCTTGGTGCTTTCATATTTGCCGCATTTTCAGGCATTAATGTGCTGCTGATAATTATTGCTTGTGCCCTCGTTGGTTTAATCAGCTCCTATATTGCCGAAAGGAGGAACAAGACATGATTTATCTCAAGTTATTCCTTACCTTCTTCAAAATAGGCGCATTCACCTTCGGCGGCGGATACGCTATGCTTCCGCTTATACAGGCAGAGGTTATTTCTAACAGATGGGTTGCACACGAAGAATTTGTAAACTTTATAGCCGTAAGTGAAAGTACTCCGGGGCCATTTGCAATCAATATGGCAACCTATGTCGGCACAGAGCTTGGCGGAATATTCGGTGCGCTATGTGCAACATTGGGAGTTGTTCTCCCCTCTTTTATGGTCATTCTTGCAGTTGCTAAATTCTATGAGAAATTCAAAAACAGCAAGATTGTAAAAGGATGTATGTCAGGTCTTAAGCCTGCTGTAATCGGTCTTATTGGTGCGGCAGCAGTTTCTATCGCAAAAACTGTGTTCTTCCCTGTAGAGGTAACGCAAGCCGTTTTTACAAGCTCTGAGTTCTGGGTATCTCTTGCAACCTTTTCGGTAATGCTGTTCCTTGCACTCAAAAAAACGCATCCAATTGTTATAATCTGCATATCTGCTGTAATCGGAATCATATCCGGCTACCTTTTATGATATGTAAACTAATAAAAACCCATTACACTTTGAAGTGTAATGGGTTTTTTGTAAGTATTTTAGTCCTCAAAAAGCGGTGTAGAAAAATATCTTTCTGCAGTATCAGGAAGCACCGTCACAACCGTTTTTCCTTTTCCAAGCTTTTTTGCAAGCTTTACCGCAGCTGCAACATTTGTGCCGCTTGATATTCCGCACATTATGCCCTCTTTGGAGGCAAGCTCCCTTGATGTACTGATAGCTTCTTCATCCTTTATAATGCAAATATCATCAATAATGCTTTGGTTTAAAATCTCCGGAATAATTCCGTCACCAATACCCATTTGCAGATGAGTACCTATTGAACCCCCCGACAATATCGCCGCATCCTCCGGCTCAACTGCCCATATTTCAATATCCGGATTGGCTGACTTCAAAACCTCACCTATACCGGTTATAGTGCCTCCTGTTCCTATTCCGGAACAAAATCCGTGAATAGGTCCATCTACCTGATTTAAAATTTCAACTGCTGTTTGTTCTCGCTGAATTTGAGGATTTGCAGGGTTCTCGAATTGCTGCGGAACAAAAACATTTTTGTCCTCTCTCTGCATTTTGAGTGCAAGATTAAGACATTCCTCAATGCACGCACCAATATTTCCTGCATCATGGACAAGAATAACCTCAGCACCGTAATGACGAACAAGCTTTCTGCGTTCTTCGCTGACCGAATCCGGCATAATAATCTTCGTCTTGTATCCCTTTACAGCTCCAACAAGTGCAAGACCAATCCCCTGATTTCCGCTTGTCGGCTCTACAATAATTGTATCCTTGTTAATTTTTCCCTGTTTTTCCGCTGTACAAATCATATTGTATGCAGTGCGAGTTTTTATTGAACCTCCCACATTCAGTCCTTCAAACTTCACAAAAATATCTGCACAATCAGAATCGGGAATATTTGAAAGCTTTATCATCGGAGTGTTTCCCAACGCTTCAAGAATATTGTTATATACCATTTAATTCCACCTCTAAGAAAATTATATACAGTATATCACAAAAATTCAACTTTTACAACCTTAAAATCAAATATATGACGATACTACATGTACTTTTTTATACTATAGTTCCTTCCTCATCCATATATGCGGACAATCCTGTTCGTACTCAACTTCGCCAAACTCCTGAAAGCCTACATTCTTGTAAAAATCTTTTGCGTGAAGCTGTGAATGAAGTATGATACAGCTACCTCCGCATAATTTGACCTGCTGCTGCGCGGCAGACATGATAGCTCTTCCTATCCCCTGTTTTCTAAGTTCCTTTTTTACAGCAAGTCTTCCAAACATGAAAGTACCTTTCTTGTCCGATTCATACACCCGGCAGGTAGCAACAGGGGTATCTTTTTCAAATGCTACTATGTGAGTTGCAACATCATCCATTTCATCATATTCGTTTTTAAATCCCTGTTCTGTAATAAAAACTTCTTCTCTTATCTTCTTTGCCTCAGGCGGCATTTTATCGTATATTCTAAAATTCATAGATTCCTCCTGATTTTCATTTGTCAACCAAGCAGGACATCGCTAATTAGCATTACACAAAATCCTACCAAAAGTGCATAAGTCACACCTCTTGCGCCGCTGTGGTGTGTCTCAGGTATCATTTCGTCACTTATTACATACAGCATTGTCCCTCCGGCAAAAGCAAGCGCAAAAGGAAGAATTGCCGTCGAAAAGCTTACCGCAAAATACCCTAACAGCGTTCCTGCCACTTCCACAAGACCGGTAGCCATTGCACAGATAAAAGTCTTGCCCGGCGTAACCCCTGCAGCCAGCATTGGCGCTATGATAACCATTCCCTCAGGAATATTCTGCAATGCAATTCCGGTTGCAATTATCATAGCGCGCGATACATCATCCGTACCAAATCCCACACCTGCAGCTATTCCCTCCGGAAGGTTATGTATAGCAATAGCCATGACAAACAAGAGTACCTTGTTTAAATTTGCATTGTTGTGATCTTCAATGTCACTTCCAACCATTCTGTGAAGATGCGGTACGAGCTTATCTATAAAATTAAGGCAAAGGGCACCCGCAAAAATACCGCCAACAGTCATTAAAATACCATATTCTCCGCCATATTCCAGCGACGGCACAACCAATCCCAAAACCGCTGCTGCAAGCATAATTCCCGCAGCAAACGAAAGAATAATATCCGAAAAGCTGTGAGATATTCTTTTAAAAGCAAACCCGATTAAAGAGCCAAGAACAGTCGCACCGCCCACTCCGAGGGCTGTAAGTAATACCAACTCCATAACTATCTCCTTACATTATTTAAAAATTCCTGCATACAGCATTTGCTGATGCAGGAATCTTTATTATTCTTCTGAGAACATATCTTTTCCCACGCCGCAAACCGGGCATACAAAATCATCCGGCAGGTCTTCAAACTTAGTTCCCGGAGCTATTCCCATATCAGGTGCTCCTGCTTCTTCGTCATAAACCCATCCACACGCATCGCATACATATTTTTTCATAGTTTTATTCCTCCTGAAATTATAATACTATTTGCAAAGCTCTTTTGCAAGAGCATTTAGCTGACTTTCGTTTTCCTCACTCATCGCAGAAAGAATTGTAACATTGTTTTCAATAATATTCAAGTTCTTACTTTTTTCAAGCAGTCCCTTCATAACCTTTGTTGCCATTGGAGCCCAGCTTCCGTTTTCAATGAAAGCTACCGTTCTGTTTTGGAAATTCCGTTCGGTAAGGTGTTCTATAAACTCCCTCATAAACGGGAAAATGTCGGCATTATATGTCGTTGTTGCAAGAACAAGCTTACTGTACCTGAATGTATCCTCCACCGCTTCTGCCATATCGCATCGTGCCAAATCGGTCACATTTACATTGCATCCATTTTCTTTCAGCATTTTCGCAAGCTTCATAACAGCCTTTTTAGTATTCCCATAAACGGAAGTATATGCTATAACAATTCCTTCCTCTTCCGGTCTGTAGGATGACCATGTATCATAAAGATTTAAGTAATATCCAAGATTTTCCGAAAGTACCGGTCCGTGAAGAGGACAAATGATTTCAATATCAAGATTTCCTGCCTTTTTCAAAAGGCTTTGCACCTGTATTCCATATTTTCCGACAATCCCGATATAATAGCGTCTTGCCTCACACGCCCAAGCTTCTTCAGCATCGAGTGCACCAAATTTACCAAACGCATCTGCTGAAAATAAAACCTTATCGGTACTATCATAAGTAACAATAACTTCCGGCCAATGTACCATAGGCGCAGTTACAAATGTAAGGTTATGCTTTCCAAGTGATATAGTATCTCCCTCTCCTACAACAATCTGCCTGTCCTTAAAATCATTACCAAAAAAGTTTTTTATCATAACAAATGCTTTTGACGATGCGATAATTTTTGCATCAGGATACTTTTTGGTAAACATCAAAATACTTCCCGAATGGTCAGGTTCCATATGCTGAACTATCAGAAAATCAGGATTTTTGCCGTCAGTCACTTCATTAATGTTTTCAAGCCATTCCTCACCAAACCGTGCATCCACCGAATCCACCACAGCAATCTTTTCATCTAAAATTGCATAAGAATTGTACGCCATTCCGTTCGGAACGATATACTGCCCTTCAAACAAGTCAATGTCATGGTCATTAACACCTATATATCTAATGTCATTTGTGATTTTCATACAGTCTCCTCCTGTTAAGTTTTCCACATGTAAGTATAACACATCAAACTTGAAAATACAACAAATAAATTTGTAATGGATAAAAAAGGACGCAGTCCCAAAAGAGGGGATGCGCCCTTTTAATAGTTTTAGCTATCAGCAACAGCTGTTGTCACATGGATCACAACAGTTGTTATTGTTGCAACCTCCTAAAAAGTTTCCGTCTCCGCAACACCAGAGAACAATAACCACTACAATTATAATCCAAATCCAGCTATTGTCATTATTATTTCCACAACCTCCGAATAATCCCATAAATAAATCCTCCTTTCAGCTTTATATTATTACAATACGCCAAAAGGAAAAAAATGTGATTATTCAAATCTCTTTTTCCCAGAAAACGAACACATTTTCAGGTGTCTTTGAGATATAGAGGACCACCCTTTTTCCGGACATATTAATAATGCACGACCAACCCTCGTCAGTCGGCGTTATTTCCGAATAAAAGGCATTTGGATAATGCGTTTCAAGATACTTACAAACTGCCTCATGCTGTTCGCGAAACCTTATTTTATTAAACATCCCCTTGCCCTTATAAAAACGATATGCACCAACAGCTGCAATCCCTATAAGAAGGGGTAGTTTATTTCCCTTTTTATTCATAAGACCTCCGTCATCTCATTTGTTTC
Source organism: Clostridia bacterium (assembly GCA_045591565.1). Classification (GTDB taxonomy): domain Bacteria; phylum Bacillota; class Clostridia; order UBA1381; family UBA1381; genus UBA1738. Next base: position 24,351 of record JAZNTB010000078.1, on the reverse strand, counting down.
TTATATTCTCTAAGTTCTTTCCAGTAAGAAACAGCCTTATCATACATTTCCAAAAATTCAAGTTTCATTTTTGCACTCTTAAAGCCCATCAAATCCCCTGTCGAAACATCAAACAGTGAAGCAATCTTTAAAACAACTTCAAATGGCGGCAAAATCTTATTCGTTTCATATGAATGAACAGTTGTTGCAGATTTCCCGATAAGCTCTCCAAACTGCGCCTGTGTAAGCTTATGCCTTAATCTTACCTTCTTTATTTCTGCACCAAAATCCGGCATTTCCCCAAAGTCAAATTTCATTCCGGGTTCAATCATTTTTCCTCTCTCCCTTTTTCCTTAGTATTGCATTCTTCACAACCGGTCTGTCCATCGGCATTTTTAAAGTCATTGCAGCGTGCGGTGCACATTCAATGCTTTCGCCTTTGTCGTTTTCCATATATGTTACAGTCTGCTCAAAAAACGGCTGTTCCGGTTGCATTATTTCTATTGTATCTCCAACAAAAAACCTGTTCCTTTGCGAAACTGTGGCGATTTTCGTTTCTTCGTCATAATCTGTGACAATACCTATTAAGTCATAGTCGCGTATATATGAGCTCGATGTGTATACCTGTCCGTCCTTATCCGGCTTTCCGAAGTAAAATCCGGTGGAATACGGGCGATGGCTGACTTTGCAAAGCTCATCAAACTGCATTCTATCAAAAACATATCCTTCAGGGTCAGCTAAATATCTGTCAATTTCCTCACGATATGCCTTAACCACTGTCGCAACATAGTACGCCGTTTTAACTCTCCCCTCAAGCTTTAAGCTTGTGATTCCGCTTTTAATAATCTCAGGGATATGCTCAATCATACATAAATCCTTGGAATTTAAAATAAATGTCCCTCTCTCATTTTCATAAACCGGCATATATTCTCCCGGTCTTGTTTCTTCAACGAGGCTGTAATTCCAACGGCACGGATGCGCACAAGCGCCCTGATTGGCATCCCTTGATGTCATATAGTTAGAGAGCAGACATCTTCCGGAATAGGAAACGCACATAGCTCCGTGTACAAATGCCTCAAGTTCAAGCTCTCCTGGTGTGTTTTCACGGATTTCTTTTATTTCATCCATGCTCATCTCACGCGCTAAAACTACTCTTTTTGCTCCCTGATTATACCAGAACTCCGCACTTTTATAATTTACATTATTAGCCTGTGTACTTATATGGATAGGCAAATCCGGAGCATTCTTTTTTACTATTTCCATCATTCCCGGGTCTGCAACCAAGACCGCATCAAAGCCCATCGGTGCAATTTTCTTTATATATTCTTCAAATTCCTTAATATCCCTGTTATGTGGAAGAATATTTGCTGTAAGATAAACCTTTTTTCCTCTTTCGTGAGCAAACCTAAGTCCTTCCTCCATGTCAGAAAAAGAGAAATTTTCAGCAGCTACCCGAAGGCTGAATGCTTCTCCGCCTACATATACGGCATCTGCACCATAGAGTATTGCAATCTTCAGTTTTTCAAGGCTTCCGCCCGGTGCTAAAAGCTCAGGTTTTGTCATATCTTTACTTCCTCAATCATTTTTTAACTGCAACAGTAACTCCGTCACCAAGCGGCAGAATTACAGTTTCAAGCTCTTTCCTCTGCATTTGTGCAGAGATAAACCGTCTGAGACGCTTTACAATAGTAATCTTTCGTCTTATAACATGTTCATCATCGGCAATCATTCCTTTATACAGAATATTGTCCGATATGAGCATCCCGCCTTTTTTTAAGAGGCGTATACAATCGTTTAGCATATATATGTAATGTGCTTTAGGACCGTCTAAGAAAATCACATCATATTCTCCCGTAAGCGTTGGAAGAACCTCTTTTGCATCGTTACAAATAACTGTAATTTTATCTGACAGTCCGGCTTTTTCAATATTTTTGCGTGCAATTTCAGCCGTTTCGGCATCCCATTCAAGGGTGGTTATACTTCCGCCTTCCGACAAATACTGTGCCATCAAAATTGCAGAATACCCTATCGCACATCCAACCTCAAGAATTCTTACCGGCCTTTTAATGCACATTAAAACTTCTAACAGCTTTGCCGTTTCAGGCTGTACTATCGGCACGGAGTGCCTATCTGCATATTCTTCAAGTTCCTTTAGTATACCTTCCCTTTGTGGAATTTCGCCGCGCAAATAAGATGTTATATACGGGTATACTATGGCGTCTTTATCATATTCAACCATTTAAAACTTCCTCACAAGCTTTAATAACTGCTTCCTTTACTTCTGAAAGACTCTTCCCCTTTTGGTCTGCACCTGCTGCCATATTATGACCGCCGCCGCCAAACCTTGCAGCTATTTTTGAAACATTATATTTTCCGTTTGAACGGAAGCTCATCTTAATTCTTTCACCGGTTTCCCGAAGCGAAACTGCAATCTCGCACCCCTCAACAGCGCGCGGAATATTTACAATATCACCGGTATCCTTTTCCTTTAAGGAAAACTCATCCAAAAGAGTTTGATAAGCACAAACGATATTGAGCTTTCCGCCAAAATACTGCTCAACACTTTCCATCACTCTTCCTTTAAAGTGCATAAGTTCAAGCGGCTCTGTATCATACAGATACCTTGCGATTTCAGCATGGTCAATGCAGAGCTCCAAAAGCTCTGCTGTTATTCGCAGCGTTTGGGGTCTTACATTACTATACTTAAAGCTTCCTGTATCCGAGCTTATTGCTGCATATAAATTTCTTGCAATACTGCGGGTTATTACTACCCCCATTGCATCCAGCAGCTTATATATCATCTCTCCCGTTGCCGGAGAGCTGCCATCAATCCAGTTTGCATCTGCAAATCCCGTATTTGTTTCGTGGTGGTCAATGCACGCTGTATTCTTTGCAGCCGAAAAAATTGCTTTTCTTTTTCCTATCCTTGCAAGATCTGCACAATCAAGGCAAAGGCACAAATCCACATATGGAACGCAAGTTTCGTCAAAAACCGTGTATTCTTTTCCCATAAACGCAAGCCTTTTCTCCGGCTCCTCTGAGAAATAACATTCGACATTCTTCCCCATAGCAGCAAGCGCAGCCTTTACGGCATAACAGCTGCCGACAGAATCGGCATCTTCCCTGTCATGCCCTAAAATTGCAACTGTACTTGACTGATTTATAAGTTCAATGATACTATTCATCACTGTTCCCTTTCATAATATCACTAAGAACCTGATTGATGTGCGCACCATGTTCAATCGAATGGTCAAGCTCAAACAAGAACTCCGGAGTATGACGCAAATCAATTCTTCTTCCAATTTCGCGTCTTATGAAGCCTGCGGCAGACTTTAATCCCTCGATTGCCTTTTTCTGGGTTGCCTCGTCACCCATAATGCTCATATAACACTTAGCATAGCTTAAGTCATTTGTGACACTTACAGCGACAACGCTCGTCATCATTGGAATTCTTGAGTCCTTAAGCTCGCGCACTACGCTTGCAAGCTCACGACGAACCTCTTCATTTATTTTATTAATTCTGTTATTTGCCATAGCAAATCTGCCTTTCACGGATTAGTTATCCTTAATTTCTTCCATAATGAAACATTCCATTATGTCGCCTTCTTTAATGTCATTGTAGTTTTCAATGCTTGTTCCGCATTCAAAGCCCTCTGAAACCTCTTTCGCATCATCCTTAAATCTCTTAAGGCTGGCAATTTTTCCTTCGTGCAGAACGATACCGTCACGCACTAATCTCACTTCAGCATTTCTTGAAAGCTTACCGTCGGTAACATAAGCACCTGCAATAGTACCAACGCCGGAAACTTTAAATGTCTGGCGGATTTCCGCATGACCTATAATAAGCTCGCGGAACTTAGGATCAAGCATACCCTTCATAGCAGCTTCCATTTCCTCGATTGCCTGATAGATTACGCGGTAAAGACGGATATCAACATCCTGGCTTGCAGCGGCAGCTAAAGCACCCGAGTCAGGGCGAACATTAAATCCTACAATGATTGCGTTTGAAGCATTTGCCAGCATAACATCGGACTCATTAATACCTCCGACACCGCCGTGAATAGCTCTTACGCGAACCTCCTCATTAGAAAGCTTTTCAAGCGACTGACGCACAGCCTCAACAGAGCCCTGTACATCTGCCTTTATGATAATATTAAGTTCCTTCATATTACCCTCATCAATCTGGTCGAAGAGGTTATCAAGAGAAACTTTAACGGTCTGATTAAATCTTGTTTCCTTCTGTTCCTGACGCCTTGCCTCAGCAACATCCTTTGCCAGCTTTTCATCCTTAACTGCCATCAAATGTTCGCCGCCCATAGGAGCTTCGGAAAGTCCCTGAATTTCAACAGGTGTAGATGGGCCTGCAACCTTTAAGCGTCTGCCCTTATCGTTAACCATTGCTCTGACATGGCCTACAGCCGTACCTGCAATAACAATATCGCCAACCTTAAGTGTTCCCTCATGAACCAAAACAGTTGCAACAGGACCCCTACCTTTGTCAACTCGCGACTCGATAACTGTACCCTTTGCCGCCTTGTTCGGATTAGCTTTTAATTCCTTCATATCCGCAATTAAAAGTACCATTTCCAAAAGACCGTCGATATTTATTCTCTGCTTTGCGGAGATTTCAACACATACTGTGTCGCCGCCCCATTCCTCCGGAACCAGCTCATGCTCTACGAGCATCTGCTTAACACGCTCAGGGTTTGCACCCTCTTTATCAATCTTGTTAATAGCAACAACAATAGTAACTCCTGCAGCTTTTGCGTGGTTAATTGCCTCGATAGTCTGCGGCATAATACCGTCATCTGCTGCAACAACCAATATTGCGACATCAGTAACCTGTGCACCGCGGGCACGCATTGTAGTAAATGCTTCATGTCCCGGAGTATCCAAAAATGTTATAACTCTGTCATTTAAAGTAACGCTATACGCACCGATATGCTGTGTGATAGGGCGCGCCTCTGTGTCGGTAACCGAAGTATCACGGATAGCATCAAGGAGCGAAGTTTTACCATGGTCAACATGGCCCATAACAACTACGACCGGTGGGCGTGGCTGTAAATCTTCCGGCTTATCCTCTTCTTCTGCAAATAGTATATCCTCTTTTGTTAAAACTATTTCAGGCTTTGTTTCAACGCCGAAATCAGCCGCAATAAGGCTTGCAGTATCATAGTCAATTGACTGGGTAATTGTTGCCATAACGCCAAGCATCATCAGCTTTTTAACTACCTCAGCAGCGCCCTTTCCAAGCTTGTGTGCAAGATCGCCGACTGTAATATTTTCAGGAATCTCAATCTCGGTTGGAATCTCTTTTTCTTTCTTTTTAGGAGCTTCCTTCTGCTGTTTGATTTCCTTTTCCTTTACCTGCTGTTTTTTGCCGTGCTTTTTACCTCTGTCGCTCTCCATCTTGGACATATCATCGGTAACCATGCTTTCAAGACGCTCACGCTCTGCAACCTTATCAAGCTCCACAGTAGAAGTTCTTGTATCTACATAGCGCACCTTTTTTGCATCATCAGCTTTGATAACATATTCCTTTTCGTTATCCTGAGGAATTTCCACAACTGTTTCTGCTCTTTTCGCTGCTGCCTTTGGCTGTGCTTTCTTCTTTGGTGCTTCTGTCGGCTTTTCAGCAGCTACCTTCTTAACCTTCGGTTCTTCCTTCTTCGGTTCCTCTTTAGGAGCAGGTGCAGCTTCTTCCTTCACCTCTGGTTCAGCAACAGTTTCCTCCTCAAGCGGTGGCTTTTCAATAGGGGTATCTCCCATATCATAAAGTCCTGTGTAGATATCAAAAATAATACCCAACTGTTCCTCTGTTAAAACCGCTGTGCTTTTTACCTCTATCCCAAATGCTGCGAGTCTTTCTACTATATCCTTACCTGTAACCTTTAAGTCTTTTGCGATCTGACTTACCTTAATTCCGTTATCTGCCATATTATTCATTAATTTTTTCTATTTTGGATAAAATTGCATTTTTAAAATTTTCATCATTAACCGAAACAACAACTCTTTCTCCGCCGCCGGTAATTTTCCCAAGCTGGTCTGCTGTTCCATATTCGATGTAGGTAACATCGTAATAATTACAAGCGTCACAAATACTTTTTTTGCCGTTTACGGAAATGTCTGACGCAATTATTATCAAATGAGATTGTCCGCCCTTTATGGCCTTTTCGCACAGGAACTCGCCTGTTTGTACCTTCCCCGCGCGTTTTGCAAGACCAAGCATACCGAGTACTTTATCCATTTCTTACTGCCTCCGAAGCTTTTTCGTAGATTTCATCCTCAACGGGCATTTTGAAATGACGGGAGAGTGCCCGACGCTTTTTTGCAGCCTCAAGACAATCGGCGTTTTTACATATATATGCGCCTCTGCCGAACTTTTTCTGCGACTCGTCAAGCTCCGCCAAGTTTTGATTTTTCACTATTTTCAAAAGCTCGCCCTTAGGCTTCATCTGCCTGCAAGCTATGCACATTCGCATCGGTGTATGCATCAATAAATCTCCTTCATTATTCCTGTCCTGCAGAAATATCAATTTTCCAACCGGTAAGTCTTGCAGCAAGACGCACATTCTGACCGGCCTTGCCTATAGCAAGTGAAAGCTGATGTTCCGGAACGGTAACCTTTGCGCTTTTTTCGTCTTCGTTAATATCTACTGTAAGTACCTTTGATGGGCTGAGAGCCGCTGATATATATTCAACCGGATCCTCGCTCCATTTAACAATATCAATTTTCTCATAGTTAAGCTCATCGCTTATAGCCTGTACTCTTGCACCCTTTGGTCCGATGCACGCTCCCTGTGCGTCAACATCTTCATCCGCCGAATACACTGCAATTTTTGATCTTGAGCCTGCCTCACGCGATACCGACTTGATTTCCACAAGACCATCCTGAATTTCAGGCACTTCCTGACAGAAAAGCTTTTTAACAAGTCCCGGATGTGAACGGGAAAGAATAATCTGCGTTCCCTTGCTTCCGTTTCTTACTTCGCTTACATAGCAAAGAAGCATTCTTCCCACTTCATAATACTCGTCGGCAACCTGCTCATTTGCCGGCATAACAGCCTCTGCCTTACCAATATCGACATACACATTCCCACGCTCAATGCGTTCTATTTTACCGGAAATAAGTTCATTTTCTTTTTCGTTATATTCGCTGTAAATAATTCCGCGTTCTGCCTCACGAAGACGCTGTGTAACTACCTGCTTTGCAGTCATTGCAGCAATTCTACCGAAGTTTGCAGGAGTAACCTCGATATTTACGATATCCCCCTCTTCATATGAGCCGCTGATTTTCTTTGCATCCTCAATCGAAATTTCCTGCTGAGAATCAGTAACATCAGCTACAACAGTTTTTTGTGCATAAACAGCAATTTTTCCTGTTTCTCTGTCAAGCTCAACACAAACATTCTGCGCAGAGAGAAAATTTCTCTTATAGGCAGCAATCAAGGCAGCCTCCAAAGCATCCAGGATGATGTTCTTTTCAATACCCTTTTCCTTGCACAAATCAGCAAGGGCTGTTATCAATTCTTCGTTCATTTTATTATCCAACCTTTCTAAAATTCAAAGTGCAGTTTTATATACGCTGCATCCTTTATGTTTATTTTAAGCGGTGCTCCGCCGCAGTCAATCGTTGCAATATCTTCTGAGTATCCATCAAGCACGCCCTCAAATTCCTTCACACCGTCTGTTGCCTTATAAAGCTTCACATCCACACATCTTCCGATATAATGCAAAAACTCGCGTTCGGTTTTGAGTTTTCTGTCTACCCCCGGTGAGGACACCTCGAGAGTATATTCTGTTTCAATAGGGTCGAGCATATCAATCTCATCACTGAACCTTCTTGAAAATTCCTCGCAGTCATCAATACCAACGCCGCCCTCTTTATCAATAAAAAGACGCAGGTACTGTTTTCCGCCCTCTTTTTTAAACTGAGCATCAACGACTGTAAGTCCCATATCCTCTGCAATCCTGTCACCAATGTCAAATGCAATCATTTCTGTTTTATTCGCCAAAAAATTCACCTCTTATAAACTAAAGAGTGGGTTTTCAACCCACTCTTTAGAAGAATTTCCTATCATTACTTGTAGTATAACACATTTTTTCAAAAAATGCAAGCGTTTTTTTACAAATAATTATTTTGTCAAATCTCCAGATATTCATCATCCAAATCCTCGAGAGGAATCTTTGTAGGATCCGGAGATTTCATTGGCACCTTGGTAACAACCGGCGCTTTTGTCGGTTCTTTAGTGACAACCGGTGCCTTTGTCGGCTCAGGCGTTTCTTTAGCCTCAGGCTCTCTGCTCTTTTCAGGCTCGTTAGTTTTCTTCGGCGTATCAGCATCAGGTGCAGGAGATTGTGTCTTCTTGGATTTATTTCCTGCCCTTAAAACCTTCTGTGAATGTTCATCGGAAATTGTAATCTTATCCAAAACTTTGCCGCTGTAACCGAAAGTTCCGCTCATAAGCTCAGCAGTCTTTTCAAGGTCGCATACAAAGTACGAACCACCGCTAATAGTCTGGTTATCCCCAGGCAAGCTGTAGGTATGTATACTCTCACCTGACAGTCTGTTTATATAACGAATATACTTGGTTATATCTCCTGCTGTTATATTCGTTTTCATTTCCTTTGAAATCTGCATAAAGATATTTGGAAGCTTTGCAAGAATTGTTATATTGACCTTTTGGTCTACTACTGCTTTTACAAATTCCTGTTGTCTTGCCACACGGTCGGTGTCACTTCCTGTTCCTACGCCATAATTACTCTTACGATAGCGCAAAAACTGCTGAACCTGATTTCCCGAAAGCTTTTGCAGACCCGGTTTTAAGTGGATATGAAGATTCTGATACGGATCATCATAATTCATTCCGCGACCTTTTCCCTCGACATCAGGAACATCGAACTCTACAGGTCCTAATATATCAAAGAGTCGGTCAATAGCTGAGAAAGAAAACTCGGCATAATAGTTTATCGGTATTCCGGTTAACTGCGTAACCGCCTCAGCAACCGCCTCCGAGCCTACAATCTCTCCCTTTTTAACCTTACTTGGCATTGCATGAACTTCATTAATTTTTCTCGTAACCTTTCGGTTTGACACATATACTTTAGTATCACGCGGGATTGAAAGAATATTAACTTCTGCCTCATTTACATCATAGGAAGCGACCATTATTGCATCGGTTCTCAGGCCTTCTTCATCAGTACCCATAAGAAGCACATTGATTTTTCCGTTTTCAAGCGGCGCAAGAATTTCTCCTTCGTCAAAGAAGCCAAATCCCATTGCTGCAAACAACAGAATAACCAGCACTGCCAAAATACTGAATATTACTTTAAAGGCTTTGTTTGCTCCTCCCTTTTTGGCAGGCTTTATATACTCTTCTTCATTTTCTGTATCAACGGCCTTGGAATCTGCCTGTTTTCTTTTGAGAATTTCCTGTTCCTTCTGCTTTCTTATCGCAGCTTTTTTATTCTTCGGTCTTGCTCTTTTCACAATATAATCCTCTCTTTAATTCTCCGTCTTAGGATTTGCCGACGGTCTTTTTATACCGCTCGAATCAGGTGTTTTCGTAGGCTTCGGTGAAGAAGTCTTCGGCGGCTCGGTTGGCTCTCTTGTCGGCGACACCGTTTGAGTCGGTGCCGACGGTTTTGGTGTCTTTGTCGGTTTCGGTGAAGCCGATGCAACAGATGGCGTCGGCGATACAGATGGCGACGGCGACAAACTCGGTTTTGGAGTTTCACTCGGCGTAGGTGAAGCTATCTTCACATCCTTTGAAATACTTTTTCCGTCTGCAGAGTGTATCGTTATTTTAGACGCATCATATCCAAAGGTCTCCTGAATGAGCGTTTTCAGCTGATCCATATCAGCAATCCAGTATGACGCACCGTAATCCGTACTGTTAGAAGTTCCCGGAAGAGCATGCATATGAACATTTTCTCCGGTAAGGTCGCCAAGATTTGAAACATACCTTGCAACAACCGCTGCTGTAATGTTTGTTTTAAGGTTCTTCTGCAGGGTTTTAAACAGCTCCGGTAGCCTTGGAATTATACTTGCATTTAGCTTCTGCTCAGCAACTGCTTTTATAAATGCCTGCTGTGCTGCAACTCTGTCAATATCACCCATCGGATACCTTCTGAACCTTACAAACTCTTCAGCTGCCTCGCCGTCAAGAAGCTGGTATCCTTTTTTAAGGTCAATATATAAGTCCTGTGCAGGGTCTGAGTACTTCATATTCTGAGGAACATCAAAGTACACCCCGCCAAGCGCATCTATTGTTTCACGGAACGCATCAAATGAGAACTCCGCGTAATAGTTTATCGGTATTCCCGTAAGTCTTGTCACGGCATCTATCGTTCCGTTTATACCCTTCTTTTTTCCGCCCTTTGAAATGGAATACGCGGTATTTATTTTCTGATACCTGCTTCCCACATACATTCTGGTATCTCTCGGGATGGATAGTACATCAACTGAATTGTTGTCCAAATCATATGACACAACCATAATTGTATCAGTCAAAGAAGCTGTGGAGTCCACTCCGACAATGAGTGCGTTAATCTTTCCGGTTTCCTTATCAACCGGTTCCACCACTCCAGAGTCATCTCCTCCTAAAAACAGTCCTCCAAAGCCCAATACAAATGTAAATATTATAAATACGGCTAAAACCGATATCCCGAATATCGCAAGCCTCTTTTTACTCAAAAATCTTTTTTTTGCTCGTTTTCTTCTTCTTTTCAATGCTCTTACCTCGACTTTCACTATGTATACAAGCACTACATTATATTATATCCCAATCTGTGCTTTGTGTCAACATTTTATATATTTATTGTATTGCAATTTTCCAAAAACAATATTATAATTATTTAAAGAGTTTTGCCAAATAAAAAAGTCACGCTGTGCGGACGCGACTTTTTCATTAAAAATATTAAGGGGAAGGTATTTTGCAGGTTTTTCAACCTACGAGTATATACTAACACTTCATTATGTCATCCGTATGAACTATTTATTAACTAATTGTTAACTTTCGAAGGAGACTATTTTCTTGATGAAAAGAAATGATTTTATTTTGATTATAGCAGTAATTCTGATAGCTCTTATTGGCTTTTTCGCCGCTCTTAAAGTTCCTGCAAACACTGTCAGGATCACAGTTGGCGGACAGCTTTTTTGTGAAAAATCACTCCACAATGACTGCGAGATTGATATACAAAACACTAATGCTGTCGTTATCAAAAATGGTGAAGTATATATGAAGTCAGCTACCTGTCCCGACAAACTATGCATACACCAAGGAAAAATATCGGACAGTTCAAAAAAAATTATCTGTCTTCCAAACAAAGTTATTATAGAAGTCACAAAAGACTCACAAATTGATATGGTGGTGAAATGATGAAAAACCGTACTATCACAAGTATCGCACTTCTTTCAGCTTTAGCCATACTTTTCGGCTACATAGAAAGTATGCTCCCTCCCATAAGCACAATTCCGGGAATTAAACTCGGTTTATCAAACATAGTCATTCTGTTCGCACTTTTCCGTTATAGCAAAAAAACCGCATTTTTCATAATGTTGGTTAAAGTTTTCGTTTCCTCCTTACTATTTAGCGGTATGAATGTCCTCTTTTATTCACTCGGCGGCGGTGTACTGAGCCTTATAGCAATGATTTTCTTCCGCAAGTTAAACCTTAGCATAATCGGCATAAGTATATCGGGAGCTGTTTTTCACAATATCGGTCAGCTGTTAGTCGCTGCTGTAATGCTTGGAAGCACATCGGTTTTTTATTATTTCAGCGTGCTTTTACTCTCTGCCATCATTGTCGGTTTTTTAACCGGAACGGTGTGCCGTATTATATTGTCAAGACTTGATTTATTAACAAAATAAAGGACGGATTTTCCGTCCTTTATTTTGTTTTAATTGTCACAACCCGTACAACACCACCGTTTGTAAGCGATTTGTCAGAATACAGGCTTACAGACGATACATTCATACTGTCAAGCTCATCAACAGTTATAGAGCGTATGTTTGTAAGAGAAGTAATGTCCACAATTTGCACATCTGCTGCCATTTTGTAAATCTTATTATTAAGCATTATTCTGCTCCCCTCAACCGCACCGACAGTTGTGGCGCTTCCGAGCTTTTGTAGGCTGATAATTTTCGAAATACCGTTACCCTGTGTCTTAAAGCCAACACCCGCTCCTGCTGAGGTGGAAATCTTCAAAGTACCGGACAGCGTATAGCTTCCCGCGCTTCCGTCTGAGAAAATTTTATATCCGCTTGTTTCACTACCGTTTTTGATAAATCCGGTAACTACCCCGTAATCATAGCTGCTTTCAAGGTTTTCAACATAAAGAATAGCGATGTCCCCGAACTTATTTGCCGTAATTGCATTGATTATATGAGACTCGTCGATTTTCTGGGCACTAAGGCTTTCAAAATCCAGAAGTTCACATTCTGCAACACTTGCATCCTCATCTGAAACTCTTTGAATTATTGCTGCATCCTTTAGAAGATATTTTCCACCTATCGTGCGGTCCTCAAAGTTTATATCTCCTACGACATTCGAAGCATTAGTATTTCGCTGGCGAGTGAGCGTTGCTGCAGAATCAGAATAATCAATTCGCATAAAGTCGCCTGCATTGTCCTTGTACAGTTTGTCCGTGACAATATCATGCACCTCTCCGTCTGCCATAAACATTGATGTCACAAATTCCGTATTTCCCTCATTCGCTCCCTCGGTAGCAGTTTTTAAAGATGATGAGATTACCACACCGTATTCAAAATAGTCAAATGATGAGGAGTTATCGGTTACAAACGCAATTTTACCGTCCTTACCCAGATTAAGAGTTATCTTATCTCCTATCTCAAAGGCTCCGCTTGATGCATCAAGTTTACCCGTTGCAGAGGAATGTCCGATTTCGTAGACCTTTCCGCCAACAGTAACACTTTCAACATATGCCTTTGACGGTGATGCCGCATAGTAAATTCCTGTCACCTTTTTTGAATACACATCCATAGTATTCGTTTTCGTGTTGTAGTACACAACATCCTTTGCCTTGATATCCGAAAGCGTTGCTGCCTCTCCGTCTTTATAAACTGTCAAATTTGACTTATTAATCTGCTTTCCTTCAAAATATTCATCATTTTCGCTGTAGCTTCTTGTAGCGAGAACAGGCTCAATATCATTGCTGTTTCCTACTACTGCAATGTTCCACGCACCATAGCTGTTACCGTAAAATGTGATATCCGCACCGTTTGAAATGTTGGCTTTTGCCGATGCAAATGTCATCTTATTATTGCCGTAGTATGTTATAAATCCGTCATCCGCCTTATATGAGTCCTTTACGCCGTTTACGGTTGTGTACTCAATTGTATTACCTGTAACCTTATTCACTACTGCGGTTTCCGAATAAAGTTCCTTGGAGTTTCCGTATGAGGTTACCGTTTTAAGGTATCCGTCCTTATCAATTACTGCGTATCTGTATACATCTCCTTCTTCTATCGGCATCTGTGTTCTTCCAATATAGGTCGATGCATTATTAATCTTTAAATTCCCGCCCAGAACACTTACATTATCATTAACATCATCCTTGTCAAGTATAAGGGCATCAGCAAGAACTGTATATCCAAGTGTCTCAAGGTAAGTATCCGCTCCTTGCGTTCCTGCAGGCTTGGTAAAGAGTGCTCTGTCTGTGAGTATCGCAGCCGTTGCTCTGGTAAGCGGAGTATCCTTTTCAAAGCTCATATCCGATGTCATTCCCAAAGACAACGCTGCGTTCATATAATTGTTCGGCCAGAAATATCCTACATCTGTTTCCTGATACCCGAGAGTCCGCAAAAGAATTGTAAGCGCCTCAGCAAAGCTTATTGTTCTGTCCGGTCCAAAGGAGCCGTCAGAATATCCTGACAGGATATCCTTTGATACAGCGTAGTTTATATACGGAGCCGACCAGCTTCCCGGCAACACATCATAAAAGCCTGATGATGCGGCAGAGGTCTTTGCCTCATCCTCTTTATCCATCATACAGACAACTATCTTTGTAAATTCCGCTCTTGTTATACTGTTATCAGGACGGAATGTTGCATCCTGATATCCATTCACGATACCCATATCCTGAAGCCTTAAAGCAGATAAATAGCAATCGCTTGCCTCGTTGATATCTGTATATGCCGCTTGTGTGCAGGGTATCATTCCCAAAAAGGAGGCACACACAAGGGCTGCACTCAATATTTTTTTCATCTTATCAATCCTTCCAAAATTCATTCTGAACGAAGAGCATCTATAGGATGCAGTTTTGCTGCTTTTTTAGCCGGTGCAATACCGAAGAAAATTCCAATAATCAATGAGAATGAGAAGCTAAGCAAAATCATACTTCCTTTTGCAACAAACTGCATATTTATTAAACTGCACACAATCTGACCTATTCCTATTCCAAACAATATCCCGACAATTCCGCCCATCGCACTCAGTATTGTGGACTCAACCAAAAACTGCAGGAGTATGTCTGTCGTTCTTGCACCGATTGCTTTTCGTATACCGATTTCACGGGTTCTTTCACTTACCGACACCGTCATGATATTCATAATGCCTATTCCGCCTACTATCAACGAAATCGCAGCAATACCGGCAAGCATAGTTGTCATTGTTCCCATAATATCGTTCACCGTATCAAGTATCTCCGCAACGCTGTTTACAGAAAATCCATTATCTGAACCTACTTTTTTTGTAATATATGCCTCAAGTTCATTAACAGCTGTTTCGACTGTATCCTCGCTTGTTGCAGAAAAATAAAAGGTTGAGATATTTTTGTTTTTCAAAAATCTCATAGCCGTTGTATACGGAATTGTAACGGCATTATCTGCAGAGGTTTCGGTAGAGCTTCCCATCTCCTCATAGACTCCCACAATCTCAAACTGCCTGCCGTTAAGCTTTATAGTTTCGCCTATTGGATTTACGCCGCCAAAGTATTCCTTAACGATATATGTTCCGACAACGCAAACATAGGAACGGTGCTCTACATCGAAATCAGAAATAAATCTGCCCCACATAAGCTTTTGCTCCTTGATGTCGGTATAGCTCGAATCGTATGCAGAAAGTGAAGTATAGGTATTTTCATTACCTGCCTTAAGTTGTACATTTCCACTTATTGCCGGCGACATAGCACTTACAATATCAGGATTATTTTCTAAAAACTTTTCCATATCTTCTAATGATATCGAGCGGGTTGAACCACCCCAGCCACCGCGCGACATGGAAACTGTAACAAGCTTTGTTCCCATTGCGGACAGTGAATCGGTTATGGTTGAGGTAGCTCCCTGACCGATACCTGTAAGTATAATAACCGATGCAACACCGATAATCACTCCGAGCATTGTGAGTGCGGAACGACCTTTATTTCCCATTATGCTTTTAACTGACATTTTAAAGGACTGCGAAAGCTTTGCAAAATTCATTCCGCATCACCCCCTCGGGAAATATCTTTCAAATCCGCATCTATATCTGCAGTTTTTCCGGTTTCGGCATCGCCTATTGCAGACCCTTTTATATTCGCTGCATCAGCCCTGTCATGTTTATTATCAATATCGCTGGTTATCTTTCCGTCGCGTATGGTAATTATGCGCTCCGCCTGCTTTGCGATGCTTAAATCGTGAGTTATTACAACAACCGTATTTCCGTCACTATGTAAATCGTGGAGCATCTGCATTATTTCAACTCCCGATTTTGAATCAAGCGCTCCTGTAGGCTCATCAGCAAGTATCAGCGAGGGGTTTGCAGAGAGTGCCCTTGCTACCGAAACCCTCTGTTGCTGACCTCCTGAAAGCTCGGTCGGCTTATGATTCATTTTATCTAAAAGTCCGACTCGCTCAAGCGCTCTTTTTGCCATCTCGGCACGCTTTTCAGCTGCTATTCCGCGATAGATAAGCGGAAGCTCCACATTTTCAAATGCTGTAAGTTTTCCCAAAAGATTATACTGTTGGAATATAAAGCCTATTTTTTGATTACGAAGATCTGCAAGCTGATTATCTGTCATTTTACTGCCTTCTACACCATCAATCCAGTATCTTCCGCCTGTTGGCACATCAAGGCATCCTATCATATTCATCAGGGTTGATTTTCCCGAGCCGGAGGGACCTATAATCGAAACGAACTCATGCGGCTTAATGTGAATACTGACGCCGTCTAACGCACGAACCTCGTTATCACCCATTTTGTAAATCTTTGTGATATTTTCAAGTCTTATCATAGCATCACCTGCTATCTCATTCCAGCGGGTCTGCCGCCCATGTTTCCACCTGGCATACCGCCGGCCATGCCTCCCATGCCGCCTGACATACCGCCCATGGTCATCCTGTTGCTTGACGATGCTGTGGACTGACTGTAGACCTCCTGTCCTTCGCTAAGACCACTTACAATCTCGGTGTAATCTTCATTGGCAATACCTGTTTGCACGATTACGGTCGAGAAGCCCTCCGGCGCCTCAGGAAGTGTAAACTTGTGCTCGCCTCTATTTGGTTTTGACTGTTGAGCCTCTCCCATATCTTCAGGGCGTTCGCCGCCCATTTGTGGCATTTCACCCATTTCCTCAAGTGTATCCCCATTTAGCACAGGAAGGTCACCACTATTTTCTCGCGGTCTTTCCTGTGGTATCCGACTTTCCACTTTGCCCTTAACAAATACATAGCTTAGTTTTCCCATAGTCTTTATATCTGCGGTAGGTATCATCAGTACATTTGACGCAGACTCAACTATAATACTCGCATCTATATTCATACTCGGTCTCAGGCTGCCCGGCTCCGGAATTTCCACCTCTGCCGTATATGTAGTAACTCCGTTCTGCGCTGTTCCCTCAACAGATACATTGGTTATAATTCCCTTGAATTCCTCATCCGGTACAGCATCACAGGTAATCTGTACCTCCTGACCTTTTTCCACCTTTCCCACATCAAGCTCGTCTATGGCAAGTTCAAATTTCAGCTTTGAAATATCCGCAACAACCATCAATGTTGACGCCGAATTAGTCTTGTCAATAGTGTCGCCTTCCTTTGCGCTTTTCGTAATCACAGTACCGTTTATCGGAGATTTTATGCTGTAATCCTCAAGATCCTTTTCGGTTTGTTCCATGGAAAGCTTTGCACTTCTGTAAGAAAGTGTACTGCTTGCAATTTTATCATTTACTGCATCACTTGTAAGAGTCATTATTACGGTTCCCTTTTTCACATAGTCGCCATTGGAATAATAAACTCTTGAAACAGTTCCTTCCGTTTCGGCACTTACCGTTCCTGATGCAGCGTTTGAAACCGTTCCACTTCCCGGACTGATATTTCCGCCAACACTTCCGCCGACAACCATTCCTGCATAAAATGCACCCGGATTTTCAAAAGATATTGTTACATTATAGAGTGCTGAGCCATCCTGTCCGGCATACGCAGATGTAGCTTTATGAGTTACTGTTCCTGTAACGGCACTCATATGCTTGGAACTTGTAATCTGTGCAATATCTCCAATACTGATGCTTCCAATCTGTGACTGCGTAAACGGTAAATCCACTTCCAAAAGTGTTGTATCATCAACTGTAGCAATTTTTGTTCCTGCACTTATTTCCTGTCCTACCTTTACTGTAAGTCCTGAAATAACACCGTTATTCTTCGCCTTTATACTAAGCTTTTCGCTTTCCTCTAAAGCATCCTGATAATTCATTTCACTCTGCTGCATTGAAATTCGCTGGCGCTCGACAGTCAGGTCCGAATTTGAAGAATCGAACTGATATAAAATATCATCCTTTAAAATTTCATCCCCCACCTCATACGGGCAGTATATAATATCGCCGCTGACCTTTGGAATAATTTCAAACCTCTCGTAAGGCTCAACAGCTGCACTTCCTGTTATCGTAACTTCAATATCGCCCCGTGTTACCATATCTGTTCTCATGCCGGAATTCGTAGATGCGCTTTTACTCTTTCCTAAAACCGAAGCTGCAATTATTATTGCAACCAAAACCACTCCTAAAATTATTATCTTTTTTTTGGTCGGTTTTGCCAGTTCCCTGAGTTTTTCTTTATCAAATATATTTTTTGCCCTTTTCACAACCGTTCCTCCTCACTCATGGTTTGCTTTCATTATAACAGTAAAATATTGTTTCCATATGTACAATATGTAAATATTTTGTAAACACCAAAAGCGCCTGCCTTAGGCGAAACACCGTCCTCAAAGCATTTCTATCCCGGCATTGGGGTCGTGCTGCTTGAGAAAGTAGGGCTTATGCTTTTTAGCAATTATTCTCTCGCAACTGCAAGGATTCCGGACAAAAATTAAAAAAACGGTAAATATGTTGGGGAATTCACCTTTTTAAATTTTCTTCCCGCTTTTCTTCCGATGTTTCGCCTAAAACAGGCGCTTTTCATTATATCATTCTTTTTTTAAATAATCAAGATAAATTATTCGACATTTTTCTCAAGCTTTACAATAGCATCCTCTAGGGTTTCTAAAATCGCATCAAGACTACTCAAGGTGAATATCTTCGCCTTGAGCTCATTTGAGTGCGGTATTCCCTTTATATACCATGCAATGTGCTTGCGAGCCTCAGGAATTCCTCTTCGCTCACCCTTTTGATCGCACATCATTTTAGTATGGACTATAGCCTGCTCTATTCTATCCTTATTCGACGGATAGTAGGAAATTTTCCCATCACTTAAATATTCCTTTATCTGACGGAATATAAAAGGATTTCCCTGTGCTCCTCTTCCAACCATAACTCCGTCACAGCCAGTATAATTAAGCATTTGCGCCGCATCCTCACCTGAGAAAATATCGCCGTTGCCGATAACCGGAATTTTTACCGCCGATTTCACCGACTTGATAGTATCCCAGTCAGCAGTTCCCTGATAAAACTGTTCCCGCGTTCTTCCATGAACACAAATGCCGACAGCACCGTTTGCCTCCAATACCTTTGCAAACTCCGCCGCGGTATCGCTATCCCATCCTTTACGGATTTTTACTGTCACAGGGATTTTAACGCTGTCTGCCGCCGCACGAACCACCTTTCCTGCAAGATGCGGATTTTTCATCAAGGCACTTCCGTCACCGTTATTTACAATTTTCGGCATTGGGCAGCCCATATTTATATCAATAGCTGCCGCTCCAAAGCTTTCAACAACGGGTGCAATTTCCCGTATTATATCCGGTTCTGAACCGAAAATCTGAATAGATGCCGGTTTTTCCCTCTCATCCAGTTTCATTAGTGATGCTGTTTTTTTATCCTTGTAATAAAGTCCTTTTGCGCTCACCATCTCGGTTGTAAGTCCGTCTGCGCCAAAATCTTTACATATAAGGCGAAATGTCAGGTCAGTAACTCCTGCCATCGGCGCCAGTTGTATTTTTCCTATCAAAAAATCATCCTTCCGACTTGGTAAAATATAGTTGATACTCCCCATGCAAGTCCAAGCTGAAGTAACATAGCCCGAACTGTAGTTTGCCATGAGTTTGTTTCTCTTTTAATTGCTGCAATACTTGCTATACAAGGAATATACAAAAGGCAAAACAGCATCATTGAATATGCATTAAGTGCCCCAAATCCGCTTTCTGAAAGCATCCCTGCCAGCATCGTCATTCCTTCTCGCGATGAAATGTTACTGATTCCGTAAAGCACCGCAACACCTGACACAACCACCTCTTTTGCTGCAATGCCCGAAATCAGCGCAACAATTATCTGCCAGTATCCAAGACCTGCAAAGGACATCACCGGAACGAGCAGTTTTCCAAGCTCAGCACCAAAGCTTTCCGACATATCGGAAACCATTCCACCTATACCGAAATTAAGCACAAACCACAACACTATTGATGCAAGAAAAATAGTTGTTCCAGCTTTTGTTAAATAGTCCTTAACCTTTTCCCATACATATATTATCACAGTTCTGAGATTTGGTGTCTTATACTCCGGAAGCTCAATCAAAAGGTCATTAACACCCTTCTTCTTACCCATTTTTGACATTACATATGCAACCAAAAGCGCCACCAAAAGACCAATTACATACATAGAATATGCTGCGAGATGTGCGTATTTCCCGAAAAACAATCCCGAAAGCATAACATAAACCGGAAGCTTTGCGCTGCAAGACATAAACGGCGTTATAAATATTGTTCTCTTTCTGTCCTCCTGGTCTTCAAGAGCCCGTGTTGCCATCACAGCAGGAACGGTACAGCCAAAACCAAGCAGCATAGGTATAAAAGCTCTTCCTGAAAGTCCGAGTTTCCCCATTATACCATCCATTATGTACGCAACACGCGACATATAGCCGCTGTCCTCCAAAAAGGCAAGCGCAAGAAAGAGTATGAAAATATTTGGCAAAAAGGTAAGTATTCCGCCTACACCTGCTATTATTCCGTCTACAATCAAGGACTTTAGCATATCCCCTGTGTTTACGGCTGTAAGCAGTCGCAGGGTCCCCTGCGAAAAGCTTTCAAGCCAGTTCTCAAAAAATCCTTTGAGCCAGTCTCCAATCGCAAAGGTCAGGAAAAACACCATCGCCATAATGCCTAAAAAGACCGGCACTCCCCATATTTTATGCGTTAAAACCGCATCCACCTTATCGGTGAGAGCGCTTTTTTCCTCTTTATTTACAAGCACCTCGTCAATGATTTCCTGAATGAAATCATACTTTTCATTTATTATGCGTGCCTCATAGCTTTCCTCGGCAATCCCCGACAAATCAAGTGGATACTTATTACATATATCCTCATCCTTCTCAAGCATCTTAAGTGCGTGCCAACGATAATTTTTCATATCAGGATATGTGCGTTTTAGCATCGCAGTTATTATATCAAGCTTTTCCTCTATTTCATCTGAGTAGACCATAGCATACCTGTGATGCTTTGAGCTTAAGGACACACTAGATTTGAAATTGCGCTCTGCAATATCTGCATCATCATAATGCTCACGCTCAGGCAAGTCATGATGATGGTGCTCAGTTATATCATGCGGTCTGCCTACATGATGCGACACCGCATGCATCAAAATATCAAGACCGGTTCGCTTTCTTGCGCTGACAGGTACAACAGGGATACCCAGCATTTCAGGCAGGCGGTGCAAATCTATTTCCATGCCCCGCTCCTCTACAATATCCATCATATTAAGTGCAAGAACAACAGGCTTTCCAAGCTCTATTAGCTGAAGTGCAAGGTATAGATTTCTCTCAAGACTCGACGCATCGGCAATATCTACAATAACATCTGCCTCGTCACCAAGAATATAGTCTCTTGAAAGCTTTTCCTCTATTGTATATGATGACAGAGAGTAAATCCCCGGTAAATCAACAAGATTATACACCTCATCACGGAATTTAGTCTTTCCCTCTATCTTTTCAACCGTAACCCCGGGCCAGTTGGCAACCTTTAAATTTGCACCTGTATATGCGTTAAACAGCGTAGTCTTCCCGCAGTTAGGATTACCTATAAATGCAATATTCAGCTCACTCATTTTCCGTTTCCTCCACGAAAATACCCTCGGCAAAGCCTCTGCCGAGTGCAAATCTTGTTCCGCGAACCTTAACTATCATCGGTCCGCCTTTTTTTAAATTAAGAATTCTTATTCTTGTCCCGTGCGTCATTCCAAGAGTATACAGCCTGCGCATTACACCGCTGTCAAGCTGAATATCCTTTATTATGTACTCTCTTGCGCACACTCCATCGGACAACTTCATATAAATCACTTCCCTTGCGAATGTATTTTAACATCTAACCCCTTATATGTCAATGTTAATTGTTATAAAAACCTGGCCCTTTAGCGTTTAAATTTTGTGTAAAAACATCATACTAAAAATGCCCCTCTTTGTTTGACAACAGCGCATTTTTATTGTATTATATATAGTATAGAAAGGTGGAATAAATATGAATATTTTATATGCAACCTCCGAAGCCGCTCCTTTTGTAAAGACAGGCGGTCTCGGTGATGTAGCAGGCTCGCTTCCTATTACTCTAAAGAAAAAAGGCGTAGATGCAAGAGTAATCTTACCTCTATACAGGTGTATAGATCAAAAGTATAAGGATATGCTCACCTATATCAATCATATATACATTGATATGGGTTGGAGAAAGCAGTACTGCGGTGTTTTCAGTCTTGACTGGAAGGACACTACATACTATTTTGTAGACAACGAATATTATTTTAATGGTGATAAGCCGTACGATTACATTCATCTTGACTGTGAAAAATTTATCTTTTTCTCAAAAGCTGTTCTGTCGCTTTTGCCGACCATCGGTTTTCGTCCTGATGTAATAAACTGCAACGACTGGCAAACAGCTCCGATTCCGGTCTTTTTAGATACCTTCTATGATAATCCGTTTTATCGGGGAATAAAGACCGTTATGACAATTCACAATCTTCGTTTCCAGGGCAGATGGGATTTTGACAAAATCAAAGATGCTATGGGAATCGCCGATTACTATTTCACAAGCGATAAACTGGAATACTACAAGGACGCAAACCTCTTAAAGGGCGGTCTTGTTTATGCTAACAAAATCACAACAGTCTCCGAAACCTACGCAGGCGAGATTACCTCCCCTGAATACGGCGAAGGACTGCACGGCCTACTCTCCGCCCGTCGCGGTGACCTTTTAGGCATCGTGAACGGAATTTCAGAGGACTGGGACCCGAAAACCGATGGTTTTATTTATAAAAACTATTCTACTAAAAATCTTGCACAGAAAAAGGTTAACAAGACTGAGCTTCAAAGGGAACTCAATCTGCCTGTTGACGAAAATGTGTTTATGATAGGAATTGTTTCCCGTCTTACTGACCAAAAGGGATTTGACCTCATTTCCTATGTTATGGAACAGCTCTGCGAGGGTGGCTGCCAGATTGTAGTTTTAGGAACGGGCGACGAGGGCTATGAAAATATGTTCCGTCACTTTGCATGGAAGTATCCTGACAAGGTTTCGGCTAACATCTATTTTTCAAACGAGCTTTCACATAAGATTTATGCGGCGTGCGATGCATTTTTAATGCCGTCTGCCTTTGAGCCTTGCGGTCTTTCACAGCTCATCTCTATGAGATACGGAACTCTTCCGATTGTCCGTGAAACGGGCGGTCTTGCAGATACCGTTGCTCCTTACAATGAATTTACAGGCGAAGGAACAGGTTTCTCATTTGGTGCATACAATTCTCATGATATGCTCCATGTAATCAGGTACGCTATGCAGACCTATTATGATAACCGTGCGTCTTGGGATAAGATTGTGAAAAATGCAATGAAACAGGACTTCTCATGGGATGTTTCTGCTGACAAATATATTGCGCTTTACGAGGAGCTTACAGGACTTTCGGTTGAAAAGCCCAAGGCGCCCGAAAAGAAGGCTCCGGTAAAGAAAGCTACTGCAAAAAAGGATTCTGAAAAGCCAACATTGGAAAAGGAATCCGTAAAAAAGGCGGCATCAAAGGACTCTGTGAAAGAAAAGGCAGAAGCTCCAAAAAAGACTGCAAAAAAGACAGAAACCAAAGAAACTGTCGCTAAAAAGCCTTCACAAAAAAAGGCTCAACCAAAGAAAGCTTAAGCAATCTTGATTTGATAACATATCTTGAAAGGATTTATTATAAATGGAAAAAATTAAACTCAACACAAAAGAAACTCAGCTGAGAAATGAAATTGAAGGAAAGCTTTCCCGTCATTTCGGAAAGACCTTGGAAGACGCTACTCCAAAAATGATTTACACAGCCTGTGCTCTAACAGCCCGTGACCAGATTATGGAGCGTTGGGCGGTTTCTCACAAGCAAGTCAAAAAGGAAAACTCAAAAAAGCTTTATTATCTCTCATTTGAGTTCTTAATGGGAAGACTTTTAGCTACTAACATTTTAAACCTTTTGCAGACAGAAACATATGTGAACACTCTGCGTTCTATGGGTTATGAGCTCGCAGATATCGCAGAGCTTGAAAACGATGCAGGTCTCGGAAATGGTGGTCTTGGTCGTCTTGCCGCTTGCTTTATGGACTCATTAACCACTATGGATTTGCCTGCTTACGGCTGTACTATCCGCTACGAATACGGACTGTTTCGTCAGAAAATCGTTGATGGCTTCCAGACAGAGCTTCCCGATACATGGCTCGAAAACGGGAACGCATGGGAAATCGCTCGTCCTGAAGAGGCTGTTACTGTAAAATTTGGCGGTCAGGTTCATACCGACTGGTATGACGGACATTTCTCTTTCCGTTACGAAAACGAACATACAATCATCGCTATGCCGTATGATGTTCCGCTTGTGGGCTATGATTCAAAAATTGTAAACAAGCTCCGTCTTTGGGCTGCAAAGGCTCCTGATGTGATGAATATGCAGGAATTTAACAGCGGTAACTACATCCGTTCAACCGAGGAAAGACAGCTTGCTGAGCTTATC
>JAZNTB010000077.1:0-19135 GCA_045591565.1 Clostridia bacterium | reverse complement strand
GCACCGGTTGGCCTAAAGGACGGTCACATCGTTGTTTCAGGCGAAGGCGCAGATATTAAGCCGGGTAACGCATTATTCTTAAAGGACATTCCTGTTGGTACACTTATCCACAACATCGAGCTATATCCTGGTAAGGGTGCTCAGCTTGTTCGTTCAGCTGGTACATCAGCTCAGCTTATGGCTAAAGAAGGCAAGTATGCACAGGTTAGACTTCCTTCAGGCGAAGTAAGAATGATTCGTCTTGATTGTAAAGCAACAATCGGTATGGTTGGAAATCAGCAGCATGAAAACATTTCTATCGGTAAGGCCGGCAGAAAGCGTCACATGGGCTGGAGACCTACTGTCCGCGGTGTTGTAATGAACCCGAACGATCACCCGCACGGCGGTGGTGAAGGTAAATCTCCTATCGGTCGTCCTGCTCCTGTTACTCCTTGGGGTAAACCGGCTCTTGGACTTAAGACAAGAAAGCATAAGAATAAGACTGATAAGTTTATCGTTAAGAGAAGAAACGCTAAATAATATAAGGAGGAATTCATAATGGGTACATCACTTAAAAAAGGACCTTTCGTTGAAGAGCGTTTAATGAAGAGAATCGACGCAATGAACGCTGCAAACGAGAAAAAGGTTGTTAAGACTTGGTCAAGAGCTTCTACAATCTTCCCTGAGATGGTTGGACATACAATCGCTGTTCATGACGGCAGAAAGCATGTTCCGGTATTCATCAGCGAGGACATGGTAGGACACAGACTTGGCGAATTTGCTCCTACAAGAACTTTTAAAGGCCATGTTGGAGCTAAAACATCCAGATAATTAAAACAGTTTGAATAAAGGCTCGGTACGAACTCCTCGTGCCAGGCTGCAGGCGAATATGTTTTATGAACTTATATGTAAAAATATAAATCCTAAAACTTGAAAGGAGGATTCCATTTATGGAAGCACGCGCAAGTGTAAAATATGCTCGTATATCATCGAGAAAAGTAAAAATCGTTCTTGACCTTATAAGAGGTAAAGATGCTGGATACGCAATGGGTATTTTAAAGAATACTCCAAAGGCTGCAAGTGAAATCTTAGAAAAGCTTTTAAAGTCAGCAATGGCTAATGCTACAAACAACTTCGGTATGGACGCATCAAAGCTTTATGTTGCAGAATGCTACGCAACTCAGGGACCAACTCTTAAGAGAGTTCAGCCAAGAGCACAGGGCAGAGCGTTCAGAATCTTAAAGAGAACAAGCCATATCACTTTAGTATTAAAGGAAAAAGAATAATCGAAAAAGGAGGTTAATCCTATGGGACAAAAAGTTAATCCGCACGGTCTTAGAGTCGGTGTTATTAAAGACTGGGATTCTAAGTGGTTTGCCGGCAAAAAGGAATTCGGAGACCAGTTGGTTGAAGATTATAATATAAGAAAGTTTGTCAAAAAGGCTTGCTACGATGCAGGAGTTTCAAAGACTGTTATCGAGAGAAAGCAGAACAAAGTTTACATTACTTTATATGTTGCAAAGCCTGGCTTTGTAATTGGTAAGAGCGGCGCTGAAATCGAAAAGCTAAAGAATCAGCTTGAAAAGATGACAGGAAAGACCGTTAATGTAAATATCATGGAAGTTAAGAACCCTGATACAAACGCACAGCTTGTTGCTGAAAACATTGCTGCACAGCTCGAAAAGAGAATTTCTTTCAGACGCGCTATGAAGCAGGTTATGGGAAGAGCAATGAGATGTGGAATCAAGGGTATCAAGACTGCAGTATCAGGCCGTGTTGGCGGTGCTGAAATCGCAAGAACAGAACAGTATCATGAAGGTACAATTCCACTTCAGACATTAAGAGCTGATATCGACTACGGTTTTGCAGAGGCTGCAACAACCTACGGTATCCTTGGCGTTAAGGTTTGGATCTACAAGGGTGAAGTTTTAGCTGAATCTGCTCCAAAGAGAGAAGAAAGACAGCCAAGAAGACCAAGACCTGATCGCAAAGCGAAGGGAGGCAATAAATAATGTTATTACCTAAGAGAGTTAAGCATAGAAAACAAATGCGCGGCAGAATGAAGGGTAAGGCAACACGCGGCAATGTTGTATCAAACGGCGAGTATGGCTTACAGGCATTAGCGCCGGCATGGATCACTTCAAGACAGATTGAAGCAGCCCGTATCGCTATGACAAGATATACAAAGCGTGGCGGTCAGGTATGGATCAAGATTTTCCCGGATAAGCCAATCACACAGAAGCCTGCTGAAACACGAATGGGTTCAGGTAAGGGTTCTCCGGAATACTGGGTAGCAGTTGTTAAGCCGGGTCGCGTTATGTTCGAGATCGGCGGCGTTTCAGAAGAAATCGCAAGAGAAGCACTTCGTCTTGCTATGCACAAGCTACCGGTAAAATGTAAATTCGTAAAGCGTGAAGAGAAGGATGGTGAATAAGAATGAAAGTAACTGAGCTTAGAGAGCTTTCAGCTGAAGAGCTTCAGAGCAAGCTTGCAGACTTAAAGCAGGAACTTTTCAACTTAAGATTTCAGCACGCAATCAACCAGCTGGATAATCCTAAGAAGATTGCTGATGTTAAGAAAACTATCGCTCGTGTAAAAACCATCATTCATGAAAGAGAATTAGAGGATTCTGCAATATAATGATCGGTATGAGTCAGATACATTTAATTGTATGAAAGGAGGACCTTACAGTGGAAAGAAATACCCGTAAGACCAAAATCGGAAAAGTAATCAGCAACAAGATGGAAAAAACAATCGTAGTTGCTATTGAAGAAAGCGTAAAGCATCCGCTTTATGGTAAAGTTGTTAAGAGAACCTACAAGCTGAAGGCACACGACGAAGAGAATGTATGCGGAATCGGCGATAAGGTTAAGGTTATGGAAACAAGACCTCTGTCAAAGGATAAGAGATGGAGATTGGTTGAAATTGTAGAGAAGGCACAGTAATTCTACTTGCCGGAAGGAGGAAAGAACATGATTCAACAACAGACACGCTTAAAGGTTGCCGATAACACAGGCGCTAAAGAAGTTATGTGTATTCGTGTTATTGGCGGTTCTAAGAAAAGATACGCAGCCGTAGGCGATGAAATCATCTGTTCTGTTAAGAAGGCAGCACCCGGCGGTGTTGTTAAAAGAGGTGATGTTGTTAAGGCTGTTGTAGTAAGAACAGTTAAAGAAACAAGACGCGGTGACGGTTCTTATATAAGATTCGACGAAAACGCAGCAGTTATTGTAAAGGATGACAAGAACCCAAGAGGTACTCGTATATTCGGACCTGTTGCAAGAGAGCTTCGTGATAAGGATTATATGAAGATATTGTCATTGGCTCCGGAAGTTCTTTAATTAGGAGGTAAGTACAATGAAAAAAATGCATGTAAAGCGCGGTGATACCGTAAAAGTTATCTCCGGAAAAGATAAGGGCAAAGAGGGCAAAATCATCACAGCTTATCCTGAAACCGGAAAGGTTATCGTAGAGGGCGTAGCTATGGTGAAGAAGCACCAGAAAGCAAGAATGCAGGGTCAGGAAAGCGGCATCATTTCTAAAGAAGCTGCTATCGACGCTTCAAATGTTTTGAGAGTATGCTCAAAGTGTGGAAAAGCTGCAAGAACCGGCGTAAAGATTCTGGAAGACGGTTCAAAGGTAAGATACTGCAAGAAATGCGAAGAAGTATTTAATGATTAATTATACGGAAGGAGGCAAAACAGACAATGTCAAGAATGCATGAAAAATATAAGAACGAAGTTGCTCCTGCACTTATGACAAAGTTCGGTTATAAGAGCACAATGCAGATTCCTAAGCTTGAAAAGATTGTTGTAAACATCGGTATGTCCGATGCTAAAGATAACCCAAAGGTTATCGACGCTGCAATGAACGACCTTGCACTGATTACAGGTCAGAAGCCGGTTGTTACAAAGGCAAGAAAGTCAGTTGCTAACTTTAAGCTTAGAGAAGGCATGAACATTGGATGTAAAGTAACTCTAAGAGCTGAAAAAATGTACGAGTTCTTAGACAGATTATTCAGTATAGCACTACCTCGTGTGCGTGACTTTAAGGGAATAAATCCTAACTCATTTGACGGTAGAGGTAACTACTCTTTAGGTATTAAAGAACAGCTTATCTTCCCTGAAATTGATTACGATAAGATTGATAAAATCAGAGGTATGGATATTATCATGGTAACAACAGCAAAGACAGATGAAGAGGCTCGCGAGCTTTTAAGCTTAATGGGCGCTCCGTTCGTTCGTAGCTAATAGGAGGAAAGAATTATGGCAAAAAGATCTATGGTTGTTAAACAACAGAGAAAGCCTAAACATTCAACTCAGGCCTATTCAAGATGCAAAATCTGTGGCAGACCTCACGCATACTTAAGAAAGTTCGGCATCTGCCGTATCTGCTTCAGAGAATTGGCTTACAAGGGCCAGATTCCAGGCGTTAAGAAGGCAAGTTGGTAAACCGCAAGGCATATTCCGGAACTCGGAGTATGAAAGCGTGCGGTATATAGGTAAAACAATCTATTCCCGATATATTTCGGAAGGAGGTAAATATAATGCAAATAACTGATCCAATTGCAGATATGCTAACTCGTATCAGAAACGCAAACACAGCGAAGCATGAAACAGTTGACATTCCTGCATCAAATATGAAAAAAGCTATTGCAGAAATCCTGAATAACGAAGGCTACATCAAGGGCTATCAGATTATTGAGGACGGAAAGCAGGGCGTTATCAGAGTAACACTCAAGTATGGCGCAAATAAGGAAAAGGTTATCAGCGGTATCAAGAGAGTATCTAAGCCAGGTCTTAGAATGTACGCTCCGGCTGATGAGCTTCCAAGAGTTTTGAAGGGCTTGGGAATTGCAATCATCTCAACTTCAAAGGGTATCATGACAGACAGAGAGGCTCGCAAGCAGCATATCGGCGGCGAAGTTCTTGCGTTTGTTTGGTAATAAATCGTTTTGTGTTATTTCCTGAAAGCACAGAATATGTAAATTTTTAAGGAGGAAAGACTTATGTCAAGAATAGGTAAAATGCCTATCCCGGTACCTGCAGGGGTAACCGTTACAATAGGCGCAGGCAATGAAGTTACCGTAAAGGGTCCAAACGGAACTCTTTCAAGAACACTTCATGCTGATATGATAATCAAGAACGAAAATAATGAAATAATCGTTGAGCGTCCGAGCGAAGAAAAAATGCACAAGGCACTTCACGGTTTGACAAGAACTTTAGTGAACAACATGGTTGTAGGTGTTACAACAGGCTTCACAAAGGAACTTGAAATCAACGGTGTCGGCTACAGAGCTCAGATGCAGGGCAAGAAGCTTGTTCTCAGCCTTGGTTATTCACACCCGGTTGAGTATGAGGCAATAGAAGGCGTTACTATCGAAGTTCCGGCTCCTAACAAAATCGTTGTAAAGGGCGCAAACAAGGAACATGTAGGTGCGACAGCTGCTAAAATCAGAGAATACAGAATGCCAGAGCCATACAAGGGCAAGGGTATTAAGTATGTTGATGAGGTTATCAGACGCAAAGAAGGTAAAGCGGGAGCTAAGAAGAAATAATAGAAAGGAGTGTTCTTAAATGATAAACAAGAAAAACAGTAATGATGCAAGAATTAAACGTCATATGAGAGTCAGAAAGAACATCTCCGGCAGTGCGGAGAGACCTCGTCTGAACGTTTACAGAAGCTTAAATCACATTTATGCTCAGATAATCGATGACACAAAGGGTATCACCTTAGTTAGTGCTTCAAGCATGGACAAAGACTTCTCAGGCTACGGCGGAAATATCGAGGCAGCTAAGGCTGTTGGAAATGCGGTAGCTAAAAAGGCTTTGGAAAAAGGCATTAAGGCCGTTGTATTCGACAGAGGCGGATACATTTATCACGGTAGAGTTGCAGCTCTTGCAGAAGGTGCAAGAGAAGGCGGCTTGGAATTCTAATTAAAGGAGGAAAAACTTGTGGCTGAAAGAATAGATGCATCAACACTCGACTTACAAGAGAAGTTGGTTGAAATTAACCGCGTTGCAAAGACTGTAAAAGGCGGTAGAACAATGCGTTTCTCAGCATTGATGGTAGTCGGCGACGGCAACGGTCATGTTGGCTGCGGCATTGGTAAGGCAACTGAAATCCCGGACGCAATCCGTAAGGGTATTGAAGATGCTAAAAAGAATATGGTTACTGTTCCTTTAAAGGATACAACAATCACACACGAAACTATCGGTGAATTCGGTGCAGGAAGAGTTTTATTAAAGCCTGCAAAAGAAGGTACCGGAGTTATCGCCGGCGGCGCAGTGAGAGCTGTTGTTGAGCTTGCCGGAATCAAGGATATCAGAACAAAATGCCTGCGTTCAAACAACAAGAAGAATGTTGTTAAAGCTACAATTGCCGGTCTTGCAAACTTAAAGGACCTTGAATCTGTTGCTAAGCTTCGCGGCAAGGATGCTGACCAAATCTTAGGTTAAGGAGGCAGAGAGCATTATGTTAAAGGTTAAATTAGTAAAGAGCACAATCGGTTGCAAAAAGGACCAGATCGCAACAGTTGCGGCTTTAGGACTAAAGAAAATCAGAGATGTTAAAGAACACAATGATACTCCTCAAATCAGAGGTATGATTAAGAAAGTTTCTCATCTTTTAGAGGTTGAGGAAAACTAAAACTAACAAGAAGGAGGTGTGGCAAATGAGATTGGACGAACTTAAGCCAACAGAAGGTTCAAGATTTGCATCAAAGAGAGTGGGCAGAGGTATCGGTTCCGGAACAGGCAAAACTTCCGGTAAAGGTCATAAAGGACAGAACGCCCGTTCAGGCGGCGGTGTAAGACCAGGCTTCGAAGGTGGTCAGATGCCTTTATACAGACGTTTGCCTAAGAGAGGATTTACTAATATATTTGCTAAAAAGTATGTTACAGTAAATGTTGAAGTTTTGGAGAAATTCGAAAACGGACAGGAAGTAACTGCTGAGGTTTTGAAAGAAGCCGGTATTATATCAAGAACTCTTGACGGTGTTAAGATTTTGGGCAGAGGCGAAGTAACAAAGAGCCTTAATGTTAAGGTTGCAGGCTTCACAGCATCTGCTAAGGAAAAAATCGAAAAGGCCGGTGGAAAGGCAGAGGTGATCTAATATGTTCAGTACAATTAGAAACGCTTTTAAAGTTCCGGAGCTTCGTAAGAGACTTTGGTTCACGCTTTTAATGATGATCGTATTCAGATTCGGTGCTCATATTCCTGTACCATTCCTCTCAGCAGAGGCGATGAAGGCATTTATGGGCGGCGGCGGAACAGATTTGTTCTCACTGTTTAACGTATTTACCGGTGGTGCGTTCGCAAACGCAACCGTTATGGCACTTGGTGTATCTCCATACATCAACGCGTCAATTATCACACAGCTTTTATCTGTTGCAATCCCGGCACTCGAAAGACTTGCCAAAGAGGGACTTGAGGGCAGAAAGAAGCTTAACAAAATTACAAGATATTTAGGTATCATCCTTGCATTCGTTCAGGGTGCAGGACTTTATGTGACACTTCACAACATTGGCGTTGAAAGCGGTATTACTGCTATTGCAAATGAAAGCGTTTTAACATTCTTCGTTATCACTCTTACATTCACAGCAGGTACAGCATTCATCGTATGGCTTGGTGAACTGATTACAGAAAAGGGTATCGGAAACGGTGTTTCGCTTATTATCTTTGCAGGTATCGTTTCAAGTATCCCGACAGGCGCATACACAATCTACAATAACTACCTAGCAAGCGGCGTAAGAACAATGGGAAGCATTATTCTTGCAGCAGGAATTGTAATCGTAGCAATTCTTGCGATTGTACTGGTAGTACTGTTTGACTCAGCAGAGAGAAGAATTCCTGTTCAGTATGCAAAAAGAGTTGTAGGAAGAAAAATGTACGGCGGCCAGAGCACAAACATCCCGATTAAGGTTGTTATGGGCGGAGTTATGCCAATCATCTTCGCATCAAGTATTATGGCGTTCCCTGCAACAATCGTAAGACTTGCAACAGGCGGAAACCTTCCGCAGACAGGAATCTGGTTCAGAGTTCTCGGCTGCTTAACAGCCGGATACGGACCTAGCTGGACAGATATTGTTTATGCAGTGCTCTACTTCCTGCTTATTATCTTCTTCACATATTTCTATTCAGCTATTCAGTTCAATCCGGTTGAAATGGCTAATAATATGAAGAAGTCAGGCGGATATATCCCGGGTTACAGACCTGGTAAGCCTACAAGCGACTATATTTCAAAGGTTTCGACAAGACTTAACCTGGCAGGCGCTATATTCCTCGGAATTATCGCTGTTCTGCCGGTAGTTGTAGGAGCAGTATTCGGTATTCAGGGACTTCAGATTGGTGGTACATCACTTCTCATTATGGAAGGTGTTGCACTTGAATCTGTAAGACAAATCGAATCACAGCTCGTTATGAGAAACTATAAGGGATTTTTAGAGTAAAGACAGAAAGGCGGCAAAATTATGAAACTTATACTACTTGGACCTCCGGGAGCCGGAAAGGGAACACAAGCAGAAGTACTGACGAAAGAGTTTGGAATTGAAACAATTTCGACGGGTGTAATGTTAAGAGCTGCCATGCGAGAGGGTACCGAGCTCGGAAAGCTGGCAAAACAGTATATTGATGAGGGTAAGCTGGTACCTGATGAGGTTGTTGTCGGTATAGTAAAGGACAGACTTTCTCAGGATGACTGCAAGAATGGATTCATTCTTGATGGTTTCCCGAGAACAATCGCACAGGCTGAAGCGCTAACTGCTTCAGGCGTTGAGATTGACAAGGTTTTATCCCTCGAGGTTGATGATGAGATAATAGTTGAAAGACTGACAGGCAGACGCGAGTGTAAAGCTTGCGGAACTCCTTATCACATCAAAAACAAGCCGGTACCTGCAAACGGTAAGTGCGTTTGCGGCGGCGAAATCATCCAGAGAGCTGATGACAATGAGGAAACAATCAGAAACCGTATTAAGGTTTATCATGAACAGACAGAGCCAATAAAGGCATACTACGAAGCCCAGGGCAAGGTTGTCAGCGTGGACAGCTCAGGAAGCGTTGACCAGACAAACAGTGCGGTTAGCAAAGCACTTGGCCTTGCGAAATAGGTGAAGCAATGATCAGCATAAAATCAAGATCAGAAGTTGAAAAAATGCGCATTGCGGGCAAGATCACGGGAGATGCTCTCCGGCTGATTGAAAAAAATATCAGACCGGGGATAACCACCCGGGAGCTTGACAAAATTGCTTATGACTTCATAAAGAAGCAGGGTGCTACGCCATCATTCCTAAATTATAACGGATTTCCGGCAAGCATATGCGCTTCGGTAAATGATAAGGTAATCCACGGAATTCCGTCAAAGGATATTGTGCTTGCCGAGGGTGATATTATAAGCATTGACATGGGAGCCTGCAAGGATGGCTATCACGGTGACGCGGCAAGAACCTTTGCAGTTGGAAAAATTTCCAACGAAGCGCAAAGACTTATCGATGTCACAAAAGAGAGCTTTTTTGAAGGAATTAAGTATGCTACTCACGGTGCTAAAGTGGGTGATGTGTCGGCAGCTATCGAGGAGTATGTCGAGAAGAACGGCTATTCGGTTGTGCGTGACTTTGTAGGTCACGGAATTGGCAGGAAGTTGCACGAGGACCCAAGCGTTCCAAACTTCGGAACAAAGGGCAGAGGAGCAAAGCTTGCTGCAGGAATGACCGTAGCTATTGAGCCTATGGTAAATATGGGCGGCTACGAGGTAGTTGTACTTGACGACGACTGGACGGTTGAAACCGAGGACGGAAGCTTATCAGCACATTACGAAAACACAATCCTCATAACAAGAGGCGAGTGTGAAATTTTAACACTGTAAGAGAGGTTTGCATAATGGATATTTCAAGAGGCAGCCTGGTATACTCAAGGGCCGGTCGCGACAAAGGAACATTATTTGTTGTCCTTAGCTGCGAGGGTGATTGTGTGTATCTTGCAGACGGAGAAACAAGGCGGGTATCAAGGCCTAAGAAGAAGAAACTCAAGCACATTAACAAGACTAATAAAACGGTCGAGCTTGATTTTGAGAATATTTCGGATTCTATGGTAAGAAAAGCGATAAAAGCCGGTTTGGAATGTTTTGTTGGGAGGTAGTAGCTTTGGCAAAGGAAGATGTTTTAGAATTAGAGGGTACGGTTGTCGAAACCCTGCCCAATGCTATGTTTAAGGTGGAGCTTGAAAACGGGCATCAGATTTTAGCCCATATTTCAGGTAAATTGAGAATGAACTTCATTAAGATTCTTCCGGGGGATAAGGTGACAATCGAAATGTCGCCGTATGATCTTACAAGAGGCAGAATCACCTGGAGATCTAAATAAGGAGGTAAAAACACATGAAAGTACGCCCATCAGTTAAGCCTATTTGCGAAAAATGCAAAATCATTAAGCGCAAGGGTAAGATAATGGTTATTTGTGAGAATCCAAAACATAAACAGAAGCAAGGCTGATTTCACTTTTAAAATTCACTGATAAACCCAGATAGACGGGTTACATCCATAATTTTAAATGAAATCAAAATGTATATGTTTGGTTATCACAATTTGCGGATGAAAGTTCCGCGCGAAGGAAAAGTTGTTATCGGCTTCTGAAGCTGCGGCTGTCACAGAGTGAGGCTTTGGCTGCCTGTAATAATAAAAAATTGTGAGATTTATGCTAGTGGAGGTGTAATAATGGCTAGAATAGCAGGTGTTGACTTACCAAGAGAAAAAAGAGTTGAAATCGGTTTAACTTATATCTACGGTATCGGTCTTAAAACATCACAGAAACTGCTCAGGGAAAATAACATCAACCCTGACACAAGAGTTAAGGATTTAACAGAAGATGAAGTAAACAAGTTAAGAGAAGCTATAAGCGCAAACTACACAGTTGAGGGTGAGCTTAAGACTCAGGTTTCACTTGACATCAAGAGACTTATGGAAATAGGTTGTTACAGAGGCGTTCGTCACAGAAAGGGTCTTCCTGTTCGTGGACAGAACACAAAGAACAACGCAAGGACAAGAAAAGGTCCAGCCAGAACAATGGCTAACAAAAAGAAGTAAAGGAGGTACTAAGCAATGGCAAAGGTAGCAAAAAGAACTACACGCACAAAGCGTGTTAAGAAAAATATTGAAAAGGGCGCTGCTCATATTCGCTCAAGCTTCAATAACACAATAGTTACTATTACTGATGTAAATGGTAATGCTCTTTCTTGGGCTTCAGCCGGCGGCTTAGGCTTCCGTGGTTCTAAAAAGAGCACTCCGTTTGCTGCACAGACAGCAGCAGAGACAGCAGCAAAGGCTGCAATGGAACACGGACTTAAAACTGTTGAAGTTTATGTAAAGGGTCCGGGTGCAGGTCGTGAAGCAGCGATTCGTGCGCTTCAGGCTGCAGGTCTTGAAGTTACAATGATTAAGGATGTAACTCCAATCCCTCACAACGGCTGCAGACCGCCTAAGAGAAGAAGAGTTTGATTTATCATTGTAATAACCAGTAAAAGGAGGAAATTAAGATGGCTAAAAATATGCAACCGGTTCTGAAAAGATGCAGAACTTTAGGAATTGAGCCTGCTGTTATGGGCGTTCACAAATCATCAAACAAGAACCCTGTAAAAGGCAGAAAAAAACAGTCTGAATATGGTTTGCAGCTTAATGAAAAGCAGAAGGTTAAGTTTATATACGGCGTATTGGAGAAGCAGTTCAGAAAGTACTATGTAATGGCTACTAAAAAGCACGGCATTACAGGTGAAGAACTTCTATCTATCCTGGAAACAAGACTTGACAATGTAGTTTTCAGATTAGGCTTGGCTAACACAAGAAGAGAAGCAAGACAGATCGTAAATCACGGTCACATTCTTGTAAATGGTAAGAAGGTTGACATTCCGTCATATATCGTAAAGGCAGGCGACATAGTTGCACTTCGTGAGAAGAGCAAGGCTTCACAGAGAATGAAGGATATTCAAGAAGCAAACGCTTCAAGAGCTGTACCAAAGTGGTTAGACATGGACAAGAATACTCAGACCGGAAAGGTTGTTGCACTTCCTACCCGTGAAGATATTGATTACGAGGTTGAGGAACACCTTATCGTCGAGTTGTATTCTAAGTAATAAATGTTTTACCCTCGGTAAGTGGATAAATTACATGAATTTGTGAAGGAGGGTTCGATACAATGATAGAAATGGAAAAACCCAGTATAGAATGTAAGAGCTTAACGGGAAATTATGGTGTTTTCGAAGTAACACCGCTCGAGCGTGGTTACGCTACTACTATCGGAAATTCACTGAGAAGAATTCTGCTGTCATCACTTCCGGGTGCTGCAGCAACTTCTGTCAAGATTGACGGAGTTCAGCATGAATTTTCAACAGTACCGGGCGTTAAAGAAGATGTTACAGAGCTGATTTTGAATATTAAAAAGCTCGCAATTAAATTACATTCTGACTCACCAAAGACAGTATATATCGAAGCAAAGGGTGCAGGTGAAATCACTGCTGCTGATATTACAGCAGATGCAGAGGTTGAAATCTTAAACCCGGATTTGCATATAGCAACTCTGAATGAGGATGCAAGATTATATATGGAAATCACAGTTGCAAAGGGACGCGGATATATTTCCGCAGAGAAGAATAAGCAGATGCTTCAGCCACCGGTTGGAGTAATTCCTGTGGATTCTATCTTCACTCCTGTAAGCAAGGTAAATTATACTGTAGAAAATACAAGAGTTGGCAGCAGCACAGACAGAGAAAAGCTTACTGTTGAAGTTACTACCAACGGAACAATTAAGCCTGATGAGGCTGTTAGCTTAGCTGCTAAGATTATGAATGACCTTTTGATGCTGTTCGTTGACCTTTCCGAAGATGCGAAGAATACTGAAATCGTGAAGGAAAAGGAAGAGAGCAAGAAGGAAAAGGTTTTGGAAATGACAATCGAAGATCTTGATTTGTCAGTTCGTTCATATAACTGCTTAAAGCGTGCAAGCATCAACACAGTTGAGGATCTTGCAAACAAGTCAGAAGAGGAAATGATGAAGGTCAGAAACCTCGGAAGAAAGTCACTTGACGAAGTTAAGTTGAAACTGCATGCTTTAGGATTAGCACTAAAGGAAGAAGAAGACTAATCTTTACCGGATAGAAAAGGAGGAATTGTTAATGGGTACAAGAAAATTAAACCTTCCTACCGACCAGAGAATGGCGCTTTTAAGAAACTTGGTAACAAGCTTTTTAGAGAATGGAAGAGTAGAAACAACATTAACAAGAGCTAAGGAAGCTCAGAGTTTGGCTGAAAAGATGATTACTCTTGGAAAGACAAACACATTGCACTCCCGCCGTCAAGCTTTGGAGTTTATCACAAAAGAAGATGTGGTAACAAAGGTTTTCGCTGAAATCGCTCCTAAATACGCTGACAGAAACGGTGGATATACAAGAATTATGCAGACAGGACCTCGTCGTGGTGACGCAGCTCCTATGGCAATTCTTGAATTAGTGTAATATACTAAAAAATTAAGGCAAGTGAATTTAAATTCACTTGCCTTTTTTCTATTTCTGCACACACTCAAAAACATATTGAAAAAGTGCGGACCATTCGTCGATTTCTCCCTGCTTTATCGAAAGGTCACACTCTGCCGTTTTGCATACACGACGGATTAAAAAGTCCTCCGAAAAGCTTTTTGCGCCATCTATATACTTTCTGGCAATAAACGGAGCAAGCCCAAGCCTTGAGCTTATTACATCGTAGGTTGCACCTTCTGCGAGCAGTAGCTTGCAGTGAAGCATATTATCAAAAGCGTTTGAGAGCAGGTACAGAATATTAAATGCAGATTCGCGGTTTTCCTTCATACGAAGTATGGTAGACATCGCCTTATCGGTGTCACCGGCAATCAAAGCATCAGTAATTTCAAAAACTACAATGCTGAGCGGCTTTGAAACCACCTTATCTATATCACTCACATAAATCTCGCTGTCGCAGTAATTAATAAGCTTATCAAGCTCATTTTTGAGGTTTGCAATGCCGGGGTCACACATAGCAACGAGATGTTCAGCGGAATCCTTTGAGAGCTTTTTGCCTGATTTTTGGGCTTCTCGTGCTGCCCATGCGGCAGCCTCATAGTCCTTCATATAATTGAATTCTACAGCCATACCATGCTTTACGAGGGATTTGTAGATAACGCTGCGCTTATCGACATCCTGTTCGTCAAAAATCATAAGGATATAGTCGGGGAGATTTGCAAACTGAGCCTGCCAGAATTCTTTTATGTCATCGGTTGAAGATTTGAAAATCCCGCTGTTTTTTATTACAACCAACTTTTTTTCCGCCATCATAGGAAAGGAGCTTACAGCATCATCAACCTTGTCCGGACTTGCATCCTTGCCGTCAAGAACTATGTGATTGAAGTCCGCAAAATTTTCGTCGGGAACAAACTTTTTCATATGCTCAAGATAGAAGCCTTTTATATATGTTTCTTCACCAAAAAACAGATACAGATTACCGATGTTATTGCTTTTTATCTGTTGCTTCAGCTTTAAAAAATTATCTTCCTTTGCTGCCATAGCTAATCTCCTTTTAGTGTATTATACTTTATTTTGCCGCTCTTTTTAATTTTAAAGCGGATATCACCTGAAATATCTGTACGCAGAATTTGTGCACCTTCCGCCTTTAACCTGTGTACAACCTCGCTTGACGGATGACCGTAGGAATTCTCCTTACCGACACTGATTATTGCAAAGTCGGGACTTAAATGGAGAACATAATCAGCGAAGGTGGCGAAGCCTGAACCATGGTGGGCAACCTTTAAAAGGTCAATGTCGGTTGGATAGGTTTCATCAATAAGGTCGGTAGAGTCGCCGGTAAAGAGGGCGCAGAAGTCACCGTATCTTATTTCTGCAACAAGAGAGGTATCATTAAGATCGGAGCTTCTAAGCTGCGATAAGTCGGGGGCAAGGAACTTAACGCTGAGCCCTGACCGGAATTGTATCTCATCGCCTAGCATCAGATATTCTGTTTTGATGTTTCGCTTTCGGGCAATTTCCTCCAGCTTCATCCGATATTGATTGTCAGGGGATGAGTCGGGAAGAATGAGGGTGTTTATACTTAGATTTTCTGCTGCTGCGATTATTCCTTCAACATGGTCCTTGTGGTAATGGGACACTATTGCAACATCTATGCTGGTAAACCCATGCGATATGAGGTACGGAAGAAATACGCGTTCGCCAACATTATAGCCGGTCTGATAATCGGCGGAGCCTCCGCCGTCAATTAATATTGTTTCTCCTATTGATGTGTGAAGAACAGCACCATCACCTTGTCCTACATTTACAAAATTAATAGAAAGGGTATTTGGCTCATAATCCAATACCGATACCGCTATAAGTGCAGAGGTTATTACAATAAGTATTTTTGTAGTATTTGTGTCAAACTGTGATTTTAACCATCTTATGAATATCCACCATCCAAGACAGAATGTAATCATAAAAAGAATGGTGGGAGTCCGTATTGTGAGATAGCAAAACGGAAGCTTTTGTATAACATACGGAGTGATTTTTATAACTGATGTAATACCGGTTACGATATCTCCGATTATAGGGGCACTTCCATATACTGCCAAGGATAAAAGCAGGACAGGCGAAAGTAAAAGTATTACAAATATAAGCGGCATCAAAAGAGGTGTAACAAAAACCGAATATAATGATATGCCGTTAAAATAGTATGCGCTAAAAGGAAGCGTGCCTATAATAAAGATAACCCATATAGCGATTATTCGTACCAGTTTACGGTTTAACATGCGCCGTTTTGAAAAAGCCCGTTGAATTTTTGGATATAGCACAGGAAAGGATGTACAAACCATAAAGGTAGAAATCACCGACATCATAAATCCGCTGCTAAAGCACAGAAGCGGGTCTATGAGTGTCATGGACAGTACAACGATTGAAAGCGTGTCAATCTTATCTGCAAATCCAAATAAGGATTTTCTCGCCAAAACCAAGCCGATAACAAAAGCTGCCTTCAAAGCGGTAGGGGAGGCGCTGTTAATAAGCGCATAGGCTGAAAGAAGAGCTATCGCCAGAGTATCACGGGACTTCTTTTTCGCAGAACCCATAAAAAGGTTCACAAGAAACATTATAAGTATGATGTGTATAAATGGTGCATATAGTGAGCGCTGAACACCTGTTCTTATCAGCAGGTTAAGGTAATCATCCGAAAAGCCGGTCTTGTCCCCGGCAATTATCGCTTTTAAAAGAGCCGCCGTGTTTCCATGGAACGATTGCTCTATAATTCGGGACGCACCTGAGCGCAGACGCCCAATCCAAAAGAGTGGGTTAAGAGATGAATGCTCACCGATTTTATCTATTTCACGAGCTATGAGGCGGGCATAAATACCACGGCTTTTATAATAGAGAGAGTAGTCGTATTCGTATTCATTATTTATGCCTTCTATTTCTGATAAAAATCCGGAGGCAATAATTCTGTCGCCATAGTCGAAACGATTCTGCGTGTTTATAATAATGCTTTGATTAATTTCGTATGCAGTATCAAGATATGATATAGTTTCCGCTTTTAGTATGTACCTGTATTTATATGTTCCGGTGGATTGTGATGGGGAGGAAGAAATCACTCCTGTCACTGTGACATATTTGTCGGGAAATTCATAATACAGTCTGTTTTCCGATGCTGAAAAGTATCGTATCCCGCCAAAACCGAAGACCAACGCAAGCAGAAGAATTACGGCACAATTCTCCTTTCGGGAAAGGAGCCTGATAAGAAACACCGCCAGCATACCGATAAAAATGGAAAGTACTGAAGTCATTCCTATTGTGTGCGAAAGGAGGATTCCCAGGATATAAGCTACAGCAGTAATCATACATACAGAAAACATACCAGGCCTCCACTTGCGACAATATACTGTAATTGTATCACAAAAGCGCGGAAAGTGCAACAGATAAGGGACGGATTTTGGACGGTAGTTTGGCGGGGATAAGAGGGTATAAAAAAGGACAGGAATTTATCCTGTCCTAATGTTCTTAATTATAGAACGCGCTTTGCTCCAACATATTTAAGACTATTTGTAAGCTGATCCAAAGACTGATAGCAAACCGGTTTTCCGGCTCTTGGTGCGTGAATTACCTTGCCTCCGCCTGCGTATATAGCAACATGAGAAATTCCGCCGCCGCGAGAGAAGAATACTAAATCACCTGGTTGGAGATTATTTCTTGAAACTGATACGCCGCTTGCGTATTGTGAGCTTGATGAACGGCCAACTGATACGCCAAGCTTTCTGAGGCAGTACTGTACAAGTCCTGAACAGTCAAAGCCTGAAGGTGATGTTCCTCCGTAAACATAGCGGACGCCTATATATTTTGAAGCCTGAGCTACGAGCGCAGAACCATTTTTAGATGCAGCCGGAGCGACACCTGAATCTGCAGATTTTGCATTGGAAGCAGAACTTTTTGATGCAGAAGTCTTTTTAGCTAGTGTTTCTGATATAACCGAAACATTTGAAGTTCTTACATATCCAATTTCATTTGTTGCGGAAACAATGATTTTTGTCCAATTTGTTCCGCCGCTGATAACTTTGCAGCTAACATTGTTTGAAAGAGTTGTAACAGTTTCACTTTCTTCGCTTGGAAGAAGCTTTACAGCAACGCTTGCTGCAGTTGTCTTGATTTTTGCATTCTTTGCAACGGCTGCAATACGGCTGTTTCTCTTTGCTGCGATATCAGTTCTCTTAACCATATTTCCAACAGTAATGAATTCTGCTGAAACATATCCAATGTCGTAGTTGTCACCGAAATAGACCTTGTACCAGCCGTTATCGGTTGTTTCAAGAATGACAACCTGACTGCCCTGACTAACCTGGGCAAGTATGAGCGAATTCTCGTCAGCCTCGCCGCGGACATTTATGCTCTGAACGGCTGTTCCATTTCGATACATAACCGTGCTGAGAAGAACATCTTCTACTTTGCTGTAATCAAGAGTGGCAAATTGGGTTTTAATATATCCTGTAAGTTCGCCATGCTGAACCTTGAACCAGTCTTCGTCCATATCAATAATTTTGATTTTAGCACCTACTTCAAGGACATCTAAAATTGTACTTTCAATGTCTGCAGCAGCTCGCAGGTTAATGCTGCCTCCGGTTGTTAAAACATACGCATCTCTTCCTACATATATCTGGCGTGTCGGTGATGGTATGTTAAAATCTATTGTTTCACCCTCGCCGTCGCCTGTTAAAACGGCAGGTTCGATATCAACAACTTCGGTTTCCTGAGCAAGCTTGGTAGCCTTTACTGCTGAGAAATTAATAGTCTGAACAGCAGCCAGCGACCCCACCAATGATACTGCAACAAGCGCAGCCATGGTGTGTTTTAAGTTCCCCATTGGTAATCCTCCTAAATATTTCTTAAATATTACAAAATTATTATACTACAAAAAACCTGATTTGTCAAACATTTTTAATATTTTTTTAA
The DNA here is from genome assembly GCA_045591565.1 of Clostridia bacterium. Lineage (GTDB taxonomy): Bacteria > Bacillota > Clostridia > UBA1381 > UBA1381 > UBA1738. Next base: position 688 of record JAZNTB010000077.1, on the reverse strand, counting down.
AATTTTGTAATAACTTGCGGGCGGATTTTGAGGGAAGAAAACACGCAAAGTGGCATAGCTATGCCATTTTTAGGAAATGCACACGGCAAAAAATATTTATGAAAAAACTCGAAATAAAATTTTGAAAATATTACAATATTACATTTTGCAGAAAAAATAAATAAAGATTGACATTTGAAACAAAGTGATGTATAATATATAGGCAGTTTAAAAATGCCGCTGTGATGGAATTGGCAGACGTGCGAGACTCAAAATCTCGTGGTAGCAATACCGTGTCGGTTCGACCCCGACCAGCGGCACCATAAACGCAGATGTGGCGGAATTGGCAGACGCGCATGGTTCAGGTCCATGTGAGAGCAATTTCATGCAGGTTCAAGTCTTGTTATCCGCACCAAACAGTAGAAATCCGAACCTTGTACCTGTCGGTAGTGGGTTCGGATTTTTATTATATCTTGACTATCCTAATTTTAATAGTAAACTTGAAAAACAATAATATCGAAATTTCAGGAGATAAAACTTTAACCGGTTTTATCTCTTTTTTATATATTTTTATCCACACATTCGTCAAGGCAAATGCCTTCTGATAAAATGAAGATACCAAATTTAAAGGAGGTACTTCATTATGAAGGAAAGATTTATTGAAAACGGAATTGAATATGTAAGAAGCGGAGATTGCTATCTTCCCACT
>JAZNTB010000076.1:0-12231 GCA_045591565.1 Clostridia bacterium | reverse complement strand
CAAAAGAAATTGCCACAGAGAACAAAACCGCACAAATGCAGTAAGCCAGATGTACACCCTCAATATATCCAACCGGATTTCCTGTAAAATGTGTATAGCCCAAACACGCCTCAACAATGGCTACGGCTAAGAATATTAATGCAATTACCCCTTTGTGTTTAAGAATCTTTTCTTTAAAAAGGTCGTAGCTTGCGCCCATATAACATCCGCAAATCCAAAAGATTAAATAGGTTGTAAATATTCTGTCGGTATACCCGCCGAAAAGTACAGGTAGAAATAACTTTGACAAAACCATAACTGCCATTGCGACAAAAAGTGCAACCGGAAATTTAACTTTCTCTGTCATTATCCTCCAGACAGGGCGCAGCAAATAAAATTGAATTATTATTATAACAAAATAGAAATGCGATACCAAATCTCCTTTTAAAACATATCCCGCAAAGTCTTTTAAGTTAAATGCAAAATAATTCCTTGACACAAAGTATATATTAAACACAAAAACCCAAATAAGATACGGAACTATAACCCCTTTAAGTCTTGAAAATATATAGTCTTTGTACCTTATAGCTTTTTTAAATCCCAATGCCATTTTTACTCCTGAAAGGAAAATAAAACCCTGTACAACAAACGCAGAAAGCCTCCACGGCACAAATGTAAGTGCATATTGAAGGCTTTCCTTATCAAGCTGCGTAACCGGTGAAGACAAAACATGGATTAACACCACTAAAAGACAGAAAAATACATTCAAAAAAGAAAGTTCAGTCTTTTTGCCCATACTTATGCCCCCCTGCCTGTTATTTTTCGTATATTAATATACCATATTTTTGCATTAAAGTCAATTTGTGTGAATTTACTTTTTTAAAAGCACATGCTTCAAGGTATGGTTTATACTTGAGCAAAACAAATCCACCGCATTTTCTTTTACCTCCTGACCGCTAATTATGTCTATGCTTCCGGTTTTGTAGTTTTTAAAGTAAATATCTGCATATCCTATTTTCATTCCGGGAAGTATTGTGGAATTTACAGCTTCATTCATATGAATTTTGCAGACAAGTCCGTTTTTTCTCCCATCTTTAAGCGGAAGCTCAAAGCTTTCTGCCGCAAGGAGATTTACCTTTTTTCCTCTTATTTTCTTTGTTGACAGTATTTCGTACCTTTGTATTACCTCCACATTTTCAATATCTTCAAAAGTGTACTCAAACAAATCCTTGTGGTCTTTCCAGTCATCTCGGTCATTTAGCGTCACTGCTATTAATCTTATTCCGTCCTTCTCTGCACACGAAACAAGACACCTTCCTGTGCTTTTTGTATATCCGGTTTTTCCGCCGATACAGTTTTTGTATTGCCATAACAGTTTGTTGTGATTTCTAAGGTATGTCACGGAATCCTCTCTCACAATTTGATATTCCTTTGTTGAGGCAATTTTTAAAAATTCTTCATTTTCCATAGCGTACGCCATAATAAGCGCCATATCGTATGCAGTAGAGTAATGCATGGGGTCTGATAATCCGTTTGGATTTATAAAATGCGTATTACAACATCCTATTTCTCCTGCCTTTTTATTCATCATAGAAACAAAATCTTCCACTGTCCCGCCCACGCCCTCTGCGATGGCAACGGCAGCATCATTACCGGAATTTAACATAAGACCATACAGCAAATCCTCAAGCTTCATCTCATCCCCTGTGCGCAGATAAATAGACGACCCCTCCTGATTCTGTGCATTAGCCGAAACCTTAATTATATCCTGAGTGCTTTTGTTCTCAAGTGCAACTATCGCCGTCATTATCTTTGTCGTGCTTGCCATACCAAGTCTTTTATTTTCGTTGTCCTTATATAAAACCTGTCTTGTTGCAGCGTTAATAACAACGCAGCCCTCTGCGCTCGTACCTAATGCATAGCACGGCATTGGCAGAAAAAATATACCCAAAACAAGTGCAGTTATTTTCTTTAACATATTTTCTCCTTTTTAAATCATTTTTCTACTATTTTCTCCTTATGAAATTTTTATATACAAAAAAGAGCGGCATTCGCCGCTCTTTGATTAACTTGCCTTTTCTCTTAAAAGTTCAGGCTCTTTATTATCTGTTATGCAGTCCTTGTGAATTACACAACTTGTGATATCCGGTTCAGACGGAACATTGAACATTATCTCTGTCATCGTTTCTTCGATTATCGAACGAAGTCCTCTTGCGCCCGTGTTTCGTTTTAGTGCCATATCAGCGATTGCATCTATTGCATCACTATCAAAGGACAATGCTACATCGTCCATTCCAAGAAGTGTCTGATACTGCTTAACAAGTGCATTTTTAGGTTCTGTAAGAATTCTTACAAGTGCATCTCTGTCAAGCTTTGCAAGCTTCGCCACAACAGGAAGTCTTCCTATAAATTCAGGGATAAGACCGAATTTCAACAAATCCTGTGGTGTAATCTGGTTTAAAAGCTCAGAAATGTCAAGCTCTTTCTTGCTCTCAACAGTCGCACCAAATCCAAGATTTCTTTTTCCTATACGATTTGAAATAATTTTTTCAATTCCGTCAAATGCGCCGCCGCATATAAACAGAATATTTGTTGTATCAATCTGTATGAATTCCTGATGTGGATGTTTTCTTCCTCCAGTCGGCGGAACAGACGCCACAGTGCCTTCCAAGACCTTTAAAAGAGTTTGCTGTACACCTTCGCCGCTTACATCACGAGTTATTGACACATTTTCACTCTTCCTTGCAATTTTATCAATTTCGTCAATATAGATTATGCCCTTTTCAGCCGCCTCTATATCATAGTCAGCTGCCTGAATAAGCTTTAATAGGATATTCTCTACATCCTCACCCACATAGCCAGCCTCTGTAAGAGTTGTTGCATCGCAGATTGCAAAAGGTACATTCAGTATCCTTGCCAGATTCTGCACAAGGAAAGTTTTTCCTGAGCCTGTAGGTCCTATCATTAAGATATTACTCTTTTGAAGCTCAACATCACTTGTTTCTTTATGCGCAATACGCTTATAGTGATTGTATACTGCAACAGACAGGATTTTCTTTGCCTCATCCTGACCTATTACATATTCATCAAGAATTTGTTTGATTTCTTTTGGCTTCGGCAAGTCACTCGGCGTTCCGAATTCCTTCGTATCAAAATCACCCGCCAAAACCTGTTCACACTGCTTTACGCATTCGTTACAGATATAAACACCGGGTCCTGACAAAAGCATTTCTACTTCTGTTTCTGCCTTCCCGCAGAACGAGCATCTTAGCTCATTCATATTTTCTGATTTTGCCATTATATAATACCTCTTTTATTTCTGATTACGGCTCTCAATTACTTCATCAATAAGTCCGTAGCTCTTTGCTTCCTGAGCAGACATAAAGTTATCTCTTTCGGTATCAGCCATAATAACATCAAGCGGCTGACCTGAGCGTTCTGCCATAATTTCATTCAAGTGCTTCTTGATAGCAATAATTCTCTCTGCGTGAATCTGAATATCAGTAGCCTGACCCTGAAGCCCTCCAAGAAGCGGCTGATGTATCATAATTTCACTATTAGGAAGAGCAAACCTTTTTCCTTTAGTTCCTGCTGTCAAAAGGAATGCACCCATACTTGCTGCCATACCTATACAAATTGTCGACACATCGCATTTTATGTATTGCATTGTGTCATAGATTGCCATACCGGCAGTTATTGAACCGCCCGGGCTGTTAATATAAAGCTGAATATCCTTATCCGGATCCTTGCTCTCAAGATAAAGCATCTGTGCTACAATAAGGCTTGCAGATGCGTCTGTTACTTCCTCTCCCAAAAAGATTATTCTGTCCTCTAAAAGTCTTGAGAAAATGTCGTAGCTTCGTTCGCCTCTGCCTGTCTGTTCAACGACCATTGGTACTAAACTCATGAATCATCATTCCTTTCTTAGTCAAAGAGAGCATAACGCACCCGGCGTTATGCACCCTCCCATAATATCCGCCAAAGCGGATTTCTTACCCTTCCCCTAATTTACGGTAAGATTATTCTGCCGTTGTTTCTGCCTTAGGCTTTCTTCCCCTTGGCTTTGAAATCTTGGCCTTGTTAACAAGCATATCGATAACCTTGTTCATTGCAAGCTCTTCTTTTAAGTTAGCAATATCATAGTCCTGCATAAGCTCTTTAAGCTTATCTGCTTCCATATTGTACTGCTTTGCCATTTCAGCAATTCTGTCATTAACCTCTTCGTCTGTAATGTCAATACCCTCTGCCTTTGAAATAGCCTCTAAAACTAAAGTTGTCTTAAGCTGCTTTTCTGCCTGCGGCTTGAAGCTTTCCTTCATTGCTTCAACATTTCCGCCTGTGTACTGAAGATATGTGTTAATATCCATACCCTGATACTGGAGTCTCTGAGCGAAATCCTGTACCATTCTTTCTGCCTGATCATTTATCATGGCATCAGGGATTTCAACCTCACATACCTCAACAGCCTTATCTACAACAGCATTTTCTGTTTCAGTCTTAACTCTTTCAGCAGCTGCCTTTTCAAGTCTCTCACGAACACTATTTCTAAATTCGTCCATTGTTTCAAACTCGCTTACCTCTGATGCGAAATCATCATCAAGCTCAGGAAGCTCGCGTGTTTTGATTTCATGGATTTTTACCTTGAAAAGTGCCGGCTTTCCTGCTAAATCAGGAGCGTGATACTCCTCAGGGAATGTTACATTAACATCAACTTCTTCATCAATGTTCTTTCCGATAAGCTGGTCCTCAAATCCCGGAATAAATGTATTTGAACCGATTTCAAGGTCGTAGTTTTCAGCTGTGCCGCCTTCAAAAGCAACTCCGTCAACTGAGCCTGCAAAGTCCATTGTAACAATATTTCCGCTCTCCACAGCTTTTCCCTCAACAGGAACAAGTCTTGCATTCTTTGCCTGAGTAGCCTTAATATCGTTTTCAACATCCTCGTCAGTTACATTATGTTCAATCTTATTTACTTTTAAACCTACATATTCACCAAGTTTTACTTCCGGCTTTGTTGTAACCAAAGCTGTGAATACAACAGGCTCGCCCTTTTTGATATCCTCAACATCAATTTCAGGACGCGCTGCAGGCTCAACGCCTGATTCCTTTAATGCAGCTTCATAAGCTTCCGGTAAAACCTCGTTGATTGCATCATCATAAAATACTGCTTCTGTGTAATACTTTTCTATAACAGCGCGCGGAACCTTACCCTTTCTAAAGCCCGGAACACTGTACTTTTTCGCATTTTTTGCATAAGCCTTATTCATAGCCTTAGCAAAGTCCTCAGCTGAAACCTCAAAGGTCAGCTTTACAAGATTTTTTTCTACCTGTTCTGATTTAACCGCCATTGTGTTTAAATCCTCCTCATCTAATTGTACGACGCCAAACTGCGCCATTATTACATCTTTATTATTATACCACAAATATATTAAATTTCAAGACAAATTTGGCATTTTATTGAAAAATACTAAATTTACCTGTTAATCGCTTATTTTAACAGGCATAAATTCACGATAATCGCATGAAACCAAGAGATATTGGGTGCCGCCTATATCCCCTTCGATTGCATTTTTAATGCCCGCAGAATGTATATGCCCAAACACGCATTTTTTAATTTTGTGTTTATTTAAAAGGTCCACCATTTCATTTTCACGAAAATCCTTGAGAATAGGTGGGAAATGAGTAAATAAAACAATGTTTTCAGGATTTTTTGCCGATGCTATCGAAAGCTCTATTCTCGCAATTTCCCTGTCATATATTTTTTTATCTTCTCCTGCAAGCTTTCCGGTAGGAGTGTTCCATCCCCTGCTTCCGCATATTGAAATATCACCGTATTCGAAGGAGTTATTCTGCAAAAACTCGATGTTTTTGTATCCATTTTCAGATACAAAGTTTTTAAGCTTATTCATCGTTGTCCACCAGTAATCGTGATTGCCCTTTAAAAGGATTTTCTTGCCGTTTAGATTATTCAAAAACTCAAAGTCAGCTTTGCTTTCCTCAAGATACATTGCCCACGAAAAATCTCCCGGAAGCACTACCGTATCATTCTCAGTTACGGTGTTCTGCCAGTTTTCTCTAAGCTTTTCAACATAATTTTCCCAGTTCTTTCCGAAAATGTCCATCGGCTTATTTACGCCAAGCGGCAGATGCAAATCGGAAATAGCATATAAAGCCATAATCTTCTCCTCAAATTCAAAAAAGGCGGAATGTCCGCCTTAATTTTATAAAACCTTTCCCAAAAAGTCAATAGTTCTCGGGTTTTTAGGATTTTTAAACACTTCATCTGGTGTTCCTTCTTCTAAAATAACGCCGTCGTCTATGAAGATAACACGGTCTGCAACCTCACGGGCAAAGCCCATCTCGTGAGTAACACAAATCATAGTCATACCCTCTCTTGCAAGCTCCTTCATAACCGCAAGAACTTCACCTACCATTTCAGGGTCAAGCGCTGATGTAGGCTCGTCAAACAGCATAATATCCGGCTTCATTGCAAGTGCCCTTGCAATAGCAACTCGTTGCTTTTGTCCGCCAGATAACTGTGACGGGAAATTTTCAGCTTTGTCGGTAAGTCCGACCTTATCAAGCAGACGCATTGCCTCCTCCTTAGCTTCTTCCTTGCTTGCCTTTTTGAGGTCAACAGGAGCAAGCATAAGGTTTTGGAGAACATTCATATTCGCAAAAAGATTGAAGTGCTGAAACACCATTCCGATATTCTCACGGACCTTATTAATATTTACTTTCTTATCGGTAATATTGTATCCATCTACTATAATTTCACCGCTTGTAATTGTTTCAAGACGATTAATACACCTCAAAAAAGTTGACTTTCCCGAGCCGGAAGGGCCGATAATGCAAACAACCTCGCCCTCGTAAATATCTGTGGAGATACCTTCTAAAACCTTAAGATGGCCAAAGCTTTTTTTAAGATTTGATATATGAATTTTTACATTCGATTTATTTGCGACCACGGTTTAATCTCCTTTCCAGCGCATTTGCAACCTGCTGAAGTGCCAATATAACAACAAGGTACATAACAGCTACAACAGTCCAAACCTCAAAGGATAAGAAAGTAATAGCAATGACATTCTGTGCCTTATTAACAAGTTCCGGAAATCCTATAACCGATAGAATTGATGTATCCTTTAAAGTTATTATAAACTGATTTACAATACTTGGAATCATATTCTTAATAGCCTGTGGCAGAACAACTCGGAACATTGAACGCCAGTATGTAAGTCCAAGACTTCTCGCTGCTTCCATTTGTCCCGGATCGATTGACTGTATACCTGCACGGATTATTTCAGACATATACGCCCCGCAGTTTAAAGCAAGACATATTGTTCCTGCCTGAAGCGAGGTAAAAATAACCGGCATTCCAATGCTCTTCAGCCCTCTTGGCGCTCCGTAAAAAACGAAAAACGCCAAAACTATCATAGGCACGCCTCTGATTATATTTACATATACTTTAGAAATTGCATTGGCAACCTTATTATCGACAACACTTGCCAGTCCGAAGATTATACCCAGAATGCAACCGAAAAACAATCCCAACAGCGCAAGAAGCAAGGTTTGTCCCATCGCTGTGAGCAAAAGCGGACTGTATGTGTTCAAAATCTGGCTCATAGAGCGGAAATCCTCCTATACATTCTGCAAGGGCATTGGAAAACCCAATGCCCTTACAGTTGATTGCGTTTTGTTAAAATTATTCACCAAGGTATGTTGCGATAATCTCGTCATACTTGCCGTTTGCCTTGATGTTTGCAAGACCTGCATTGAACTTATCAACAAGCTCCTGCTTTGATGCATCAAATATTGCAAATCCGTACTGAGCCGGCTCATTCTCTGTTCCTTCAACGAATTTCATATCAAGTTCGCCTGTCTTGATGTTGTACTTAAGAATCGGTGTATCGTCGATACAAGCTGCAACCTGTCCGCCGATAACTGCCTGATACATATCAGGTGAAGTTGAGAATGTTACAACCTCAAATCCATACTTATCCTTAATGCTTTCAGCATACTGGTTACTCATAGTACCATTCTTAACAGCAACCTTCTTGCCCTTTAAACTGTCAAAGCCTGTGATATCTGCATCCTTTGCAACTGCCATTCCCTGAGTTGCGTCATAGTAACCGTCTGAGAAAACCCAGCCTGAAGCTTTTCTTTCATCTGTGATAGATGCACCGGCAATCATACCATCAGCCTGACCAGCCTGACATGCTGCGATTGCTGCATCCCAACCTACATACTGAAGGTCATATGTAAATCCCTGATCCTCTGCGACAGCCTTTAAGATGTCCATATCGATACCTACAATGTTTCCCTCTGCATCCTGGAACTCAAACGGGCTGAAGCCCTTATCTGTAGCGATAACATAATCACTGTTTGTAGCACCGCCGCAGGCAGCAAGGCTTAAACACATAGCAAAAGTAAGAATTAAAGAAATTATTTTTTTCATGATTTTACCTCCAAAATTTTAATATATGTGATATTATATCATATTTTTTTTTAAATTTCAATCAGTTTTTATTTTTTTATAAAGAATTAATCATCAATCGAGTTATCTGTCGCACGAGCGTATATCTCATAAACCTCATCTGTAGGCTTTTTATCAATAAGTGTTACAAGGATTGATGCAATAAGACCTGCTGCAAATCCCGGTAAAATTTCATATATGCCGGTAACACCCGTTAAATAGATAAGCCATACAATGTCTACCACAGCACCTACAACAATTCCGCTCACAGCACCTTTATATGTAAATCTCTTCCAGAAAAGCGAAAGGATAATAACCGGTCCAAATGCCGCTCCAAACAGTGCCCATGCATTGGAAACAAGGTTCATAATCTGCGCTGCTCCTTCTCCGCCGTTTGCAATAAAGAACGCAATGATTGCTACGATAACCACTACCAGGCGTCCTACCCATAACACTTCTTTGTCCGACGCATTCTTTTTCAGTATCGGCTTATATATATCGCTTGTGAAGGACGAAGATGCAACCAAAAGCTGTGAATCAGCGGTTGACATAGACGCTGCGATAATTGCTGCAAGCAGAAGTCCTGCAATAAATGCCGGGAAAAGATATCTTGTCAGCTTAACAAATATAAGCTCCTGCTCCCCGTTTGCAAGAAGACTTGCGGCAAAGGATTCTCCGCCGTTCCATAAGTACATTCTTCCGAAGTACGCCATAACGATTGCTGCCAAAAGAGTGATAGTTACCCAGATAATTGCAACTGTTGCTGACTTTTTAACCATACTCGGCTTTTCAATAGCCATAAATCTTACAAGGATATGCGGCATACCGAAGTATCCAAGTCCCCACGCAAGACCTGAAATGATTTCTGCAGGCGGTGCAGAGAACAAGCTTGCAATAAAGCTGTACTCTGTGCCGTTTGCTGATACAACCGTTTGTCCAAGAAGTGCAGGGTCTGTGTTTCCTGCTGCAACCAGCATAATCGGAACAGTAATCAATGCAACAAGCATTAAAAGTCCCTGGAAAAAGTCCGTCCAGCAAACTGCCTTATAGCCGCCAAGGAATGTGTATACAAGAATAATTGCTGCAAATATTATCATTGCAAGTGACTTGTCAAGTTCCGGAAAAAGCTGAGTGAACACCTGTGAACCCGCAGAAAATGCAGATGCAACATAGATTGTAAAGCTTACCATGAACACAACCGCACATACAATTTTAAGTAATGAGCTTTTTGAAGCAAATCTGTTTGTTAAGTACTGAGGCATTGTGATAGAATCACCTGCAGATTTTGAAAACTTACGAAGTCTTTTAGCAACTAAAATCCAGTTAAGTGCAGTACCTATCGCAAGGCCTATTCCAATCCATGCCTGTCCAAGACCGAACGCAAAAATACTTCCCGGCAGTCCCATCAAAAGCCATGCGCTCATATCTGATGCCTGGGCGCTCATAGCAGTAACCCACGGTCCCATAGCTCTGCCGCCTAAAAAGTAGTCCTTTTCGCCTTCTGAGCTTCTGGATTTTGCAAAAAAGTAAACTCCAATACCCAGCATGGCAATAAAGTAAATTACAAATGCCAATATTTCCATTTTATCAAATCCCTTCTCCTTATAATTTTTTTGACATTGCTAGATATTATATCACAAATTCTTCCAAAATGCAATGGGCTGTATGCATTAATTTTAAAAACATCTGTTTTCTTAATGCACACAGCCCAATTATTTACGCACTTTAACTTTTTGGCTTTGGTTTAAAAATAACCGAAGCCAGAAGTCCAAATACTACAGCCGCACAAAGTCCTGCTGCTCCCGCCGTAAATGCGCCTGTGAAAATCCCCATAAATCCGTTTTCTGAAACCGCTTTTTCAACTCCGCGGCACAGGTTATATCCAAAACCTGTGAGTGGTACTGTTGCTCCGGCTTTAGCAAATTTTACAAGCGGCTCGTAAAGCCCGAAAAACTGCAGTACCACACCTGCTACCACAAAGGAAACCAGAATCCTTGCAGGCGTAAGGCGTGTTTTATCAATTAAAATCTGTCCGACGACACAAATAAGTCCTCCCACAACAAATGCTTTAATATATTCCATAACTCCTCCTAAAATTAAAAGAACCTTTCCTTATCACTTGTTATGATAAGTGCATGTGCAATAGACGGTATAGTTTCACCCTGAAAGAGTGTCATCGGGTTCATGAGCGCTCCTGTTGCCATCAAAATTATACGCTTTATATTGCCTCTTTGGAATTCTTTGAATATGTGCCCACAAAATACACTTCCGCAACAACCGCATCCGCTTCCCCCTGCATGAACATCCTGCTCTTTTATATTGAAAATCATTTTTCCGCAGTCCTTGTGCTTGGGATAAATATTATATCCGTTTTTGTCCATCAGCTCACAAAGTACATCAGAGCCGACTGTTGCAAGGTCGCCGGTTAAGATTAAATCATAGTCCTCAGGATTTGTTTTTGTATCTTTAAATAATGCCGTCAGGGTATCTGCTGCTGCACCTGCCATCGCACCGCCCATATTATTTACATCATTGATTCCCATATCGATTATCTTCCCTGTTGTTACGCCCTGAATATATGGGCCTTTGCCGGTTGCCTCAAGAACCGCCGCCCCTGAGCCAGTAACCGTCCACTGGGCAGAAGGTGCGCGCTGACCTCCGTACTCAAGCGGATACCTGTATTGCTTTTCTGCAGAGCAATAGTGGCTTGATGTTACGCAAAGTGCATTGTCCGCCATCCCACCGGCAATCAGCATACTTCCTATCATCATACTCTCCGCCATAGTAGAGCATGCTCCATACAGTCCCAGAAAAGGGATGTTAAGCTCACGCATTGCATAATGTGCTCCCACGCACTGGTTTAAGAGGTCTCCGGCTAAAACATAATGTATCTCAGACTCCGACATCCCTGACTTTTTAAGCACAAGCTTCGCAGTTTGCTCCTGAAGCTTGCTCTCTGCCTTTTCCCATGACTTTTCGCCGTAGTAATCATCATCTAATATTACATCAAAATCAGCCGCGAGCGGACCTTCTCCCTCCTTTTTTCCTACAGTTGCCGCCGTTTCCTTTATTGAAGGCATATTATTAAACCTTACTGTCTGTTTTCCTATTCTCATAAGCTCACTCCTTTTTGATATTTTGATGCATTTGGTAGGCTTTTATGCAAAATAAAAAAAGCTTCTGACTAGAAGCCCCGCCTGCGGGCGTAGGATTTTGCTTTTGTTATTCCGTCATTGCTAAACGCAACTTCCTACATAACAAAAAGAAGACTTCGTGAATCAATCACAAAGTCTTCTTAAATTACTATTATTTCTTAAGGTTTGCCTCAAGCTTTTCAAGCTCTTCAGAAATTGCCTTTGGAAGTTTGTCGCCGAACTGTGCGAAATATTCCTTCTGGTTTTCAACATCCTCAAGCCAGATTTCCTTGTCAACTGTAAGAAGGTCTTTTAAGGTATCGGCATCAATATCGAGATCTGTGATATCGATATCCTCAGGCTTCGGCATATAACCGATAGCACTGTCTACCGCGTCAGCCTTACCGCTACATCTGTCTAAAATCCAGAGAAGAACTCTCATGTTGTCACCAAATCCAGGCCACATGAAGTTACCCTCATCATCAAGTCGGATCGTAGCCATGTCGTTCTGTGAGCCAAGGAGTTGTCAGTGAGTCTTGTCTTCCTAAGACCGCTTGGCCTCCGACTTCTACATCTGTCTAAAATCCAGAGAAGAACTCTCATGTTGTCACCAAATCCAGGCCACATGAAGTTACCCTCATCATC
>JAZNTB010000075.1:0-28033 GCA_045591565.1 Clostridia bacterium | reverse complement strand
CACAATAATATGTACTTTTGCACAATCTAAAGGGAATACAAATATATGTATTAATCTATGGCAAGTAATATTATACTATTGGGGGTTGAGAGCAATAGTATATTTGATAAAAGGAAGAGTTCATTTTATTAATTGGTTTTACGAAATAGTGGCATTTTGCATTTCTAATCTACTGGGAATATTTGTGCTTTTTAAGTGCCTTATTCCGTTAATTGAAAAAGAAGAAGATATATTTATTTCGCTTGAAAGTTTAAGAGATGCTATTTGGGGTGCAATTATTTTTTACATATTCAAGGTTGTATGGGATATCTGTAAATGCGCATTAAAGGCTGATCAAGTTTTTTCTGAAGAAAGAAAAGAAAAAATTGTAAAATTAAGATATCAGAAATTTTCTCGAATATATGATTCTTATATTATGGGTGTGCTAAAAAAACTTCCCACACAAGTAAGAGAATCAGAGGATTTTAAAAATCTTGTATATTCGATAATGATATATGAAGATTATAACAGACCACCATTTTACAGAAAAATTGAACATATTATCAAACAAATTTTTCCAAAGAAACAGATGACGATAGGAATAATGCAGTTTATGACAAAAGAAAATGTTACAGATTTAGAGAGTATAAAATTAGCCTGCAAAAAACTTGCCAATGATTTTTTGACAAATTTAGATGATAATCCAATTGGAAAAGCGATTTTCAATTACAATCCTTCTGATAGTTATTGTGAAGAAGTGATGGCGATATTTAATATATTATGCAATTGAATTTAGAGTTTTTTATGTAAGCTTGATACGAACTACATAAAGAATGTCGAATTTTGTTGAAAAAGCAAAGCCTCCCTTTACACAAGGGAGCCTAAGTTGCATCTAAACCTTATGCGTCGCAACTACAAAAAATCTTGGCATCCAGATTATACAGTCTTTATATGCGAGAATAATGTTGAACTTTATCAAAGAAACAAATATCCACCCGTATAGCGGGTGGATATTTGTTTTCCATAATTTTGTTGTCATATTTCTATTTACAGCAGGGTGTATTTGTAGTATAATAAATCCTATATGAAAGAGGTAATGATTATGAAAAAAAGAGTAATTGCTTTAGTTTGTGCTTTCGTGTTATTTTCCGGGCAGGTATCTGCATCTGTTTTGGGAACAGTAATCACAAACTGGTCACATGAAATTGCAAACGGAACAGAATTTTTCAAAAATACATTTTTATCCGAGCAGGATGGGGTAGGGAAGCAAGCTGAGTATTATGCAGAATATATTCCAAATAAAAATGTTCTTCCTACAGTTATTAATGGGGAGAAAATATGGGGACTTAAAAATATTAAGCAAGCTGAAAAATATATGAAAGAAAACGGCATGGTTCCTTTGATGGGTATAAATGCATCCTATTTTTCCTGGCAAACAGGACTTCCTATGGGACATGTTATTTCGGAAGGGAAAATAATTTCAAAGGATACCGAAACATATCGTTCTATCGGTTTTAAAGAAAACGGTGAAGCGTTTATTGCACCGCTTGCGATAGAAACCAAGCTTAAATTTAAAGAACATGTTATAGATATAGCTCATATAAATAAATATAATCAGGAAACTACAAATATTGTAAATCTTTATACTGATGATTTTGATGAAAACAATCACTCAGAACAGCCAACACTTAACCTTATCTTAGGAGATATTGAGGGAAATCTTGGAATAGGTGATACACTAACAGCTGTTGTAGAAGAAAAGTTTAATTATACAAGTGCAATAAAAATTCCTGATGATAAAATAGTCTTAACTTTAAATGAAAATAGTTTACCGGAGCTTTATGACTCTTTAAATGGTCTTAGCGTTGGTGATGAAGTGACAATTTCAAGTAAATCGGTAACAGACAGCAGTGATTGGGAAGAGGCTGACTCAGGACTTGGTAGTGTGGGGGAAAGTCTCATAATAAATGGAGAGGTGCAAGAGGGTTTTGAAACGGGCGCTGCGCCAAGAACAGCTGTGGGAATTACTGGATCCGGAAGTGTGATTTTTTATGTTATAGACGGTCGTCAAAAGCCGTACAGCTATGGCGCACAACTAAAAACGCTTGCTAACAGAATGAAAGAGCTTGGATGTGTTGAAGCAATTAATTTAGATGGTGGCGGCTCGACTGCTATTTCAGGGATTTACCCCGGAACAGACGAAAATGCTGTTCTAAACTCACCTTCTGGAGGAAATCTTCGTACATGCAGTAACTATATTTTCCTTAAAAATACACAAAAACCTACGAATGTACTTTCGCATTTGTATATTTATCCTTTCCAGCAGCATTATTTGTCTGGGTATTCAGAAGAAATATATCCGACTGCTGCAGATTCAGCATACTACAGAATGGATATTCCTGATAATCTTGAATTTTCTGTAGACGGGACAGAGTCAACTGTTGAGTCCGGGGTTTTAAACGCAAAGGGAACGGGTGAGTTCACTGTTTCGGTAACAGACGGAAATGTTACAGGAAGTGCAAAATATACCACTTATGAAACCCCGACAAATATAAATGTATATAACGGCGAAACGGATGCTGAAATTAAAAGTCTTACATTAAAAAAAGATGATAAGGTTAAACTTAATCTGACTGCTCAATATTATTACATTGACCTGAAAGCTACCAACACCTGTTATGAACTTGAAGTTACAAATAATCTTGGATATGTAAATGAAAACAACGAGCTTATTATAACTGCAGAAGACGGAACAGGCGTGTTAAAGGTATCGGCAGGAGAGTACACAAAAGAAATTCCGCTAACTGTCGAACTTGAAAACCCGTTCAAAGACACAAAAAATCATTGGGCACGAGATATGATAAAAGAGGTGTATAAATCAAATATCATCAGTGGATATGAAACAGAAGATGGTTTTTACTTCAAGCCAGATAATAGCATAACCCGTGAAGAATTTGCGGTTTTGGTTTGCAAATTTTTAAATGTAGATATCGAAAAATACCATGATTTTGACCTTTCAAGATATGAGGACTATGAGGAAATTTCAGAATGGGCAAAGCCGTTTGTGGCAGCAACTGCAGAGCGTCAGCTGATTAATGGAAAACAGAACGGTGATAATGTCAATTTTGCCCCAAAGGATTTACTCACAAGAGCTGAAGCGATTACGGTGTTTGGCAGATTGCTGGCAAAGAATGAAGACGAAGTAGAGTTTGACGATTATGAAGAAGTTCCTGAATGGGCGAAACCGTATGTTTCAGCAATGGTTTCTAAAGGTTTTATAACAGGATATGAAGACAATACAATTCGCCCTCAAAACACAGTTACGCGAGCGGAAACAATTACGATCATATATAAAATAATGCAATCCGATATATTTTTTGGCTAAAATAAAAAGTGTGCTTTTTAGCACACTTTTTTAATATACTCTAAGGGGTGTTTGTATGATAAAAATCGGACATTTATATATCCATTTTACCTTTATTTTTTTAGTTTTAGTATGTTATTTTAACAGAAATCTCGAAATAATGCTTATAAGTTATTCGGTGATTTTTTTTCACGAGCTTGCTCATCTTGCTGCAGCAAAAATAATAGGATTAAAACCCTCTCACATAACGCTATTTCCTTTTGGAGTAAATCTAAAGCTCAAAAATAGTTTGGTATATGGAATTGCGGATGAAATTCTTCTGTATTTGTCTGGGCCGCTATTTAATGTAATTATGGCGTTGATTTGTATACCGATGATAGGTAAAGGAAAGTATTGGGATTTGTGGTATATTAATAACTTGTCACTCTTTATATTTAACATCTTGCCGATTCTACCGATGGATGGTGGAATAGTTTTAAAAAAAATTCTCTTGCGCGGGGTGGGGCAGCGGCGTAGTGAAATAGTTATCAAAACAATATCCATAACTTTGATAGCTATGATTATTTTTATTGAAATTAAATTTCTGATAAATAGTAATTTAAATTTTCCTCTTATGTTTGCAGCAATTTTTTTAATAGGTAATATTTTTACAAATAAAGAAAAGTACCATATCGATTTTACAAAAGAGCTTATTTTTTATAAAAAGAAAGATAAAAGAGAGATTAAAAAAGTTAAAGGATATTTAATAAAAGAAAACGCAAGCTACAAAGAGCTTGCAAAAAACTTTTCGGGAGGCAGTCATTATATTGTATTTAAAGAGAATTCACACGGACGAATAAACCAAATTCTCACAGAGAGGGAAATAATAGAGGATATATTAAAATAGCCCGTATTTAATCTAAGTTAGATAAATTACTCTTTATGAAACTTAGAGTGCTATAATGCTTCCGATATCCTCTATTTTATCATCATTTAAAGAAATAATCGCCACGCCGTGCTTATTACAGAAACTATATATCTTATCATAATCTGTATGTAGTTTAATATTACCATTCACAGCTAAAACATTTTCTTTTATCAATCCTGTGGCTCCGCCAATAAATCCATGTTCAAACCCAATTAATTTAATTGAACTGTCGTCAACCTGCAATACATCTATTTTATTCTTTTCTGCTGCAATCGTAATATTTTTATCCGAAGTTATGATTGCTTCATCAGAAACAGCGCAAACGGAACATTTAGCATATCCTTGCTTAGTATTTATAATATTGATACCATTTTTTTCTGCATAATTCAAAATAACTTCATCGGTAAAATTCCTGTTGCAAAAAAGATTTTTTCCAACAAGTGCTGCATTGTATGCGATATCAAACGGATATTTATCTGATAAAATGCTTTTTCCCTTCAAAACCTCAATTCCGGTGAGTTTTTCCTTAAAATACTCATATACTGTTGGTTCTGCAACAATCAATCCCTCACACAATTTGTGTACCATAATGTCGCTATGACCACATATAGTGGCATAAACTGTGTTCAGCTGTGGAGTTTTCACTATATTTAAATTCATATTTTTAAGAGCATCAACAGTTTTTGATGATGCTCTGTAGTCAATTATAACATTTTTCATGAAATCATATCCTTAAAATCCTGCTCTGTTATGACCTTTACGCCAAGCTTGTTGGCTTTCTCGAGCTTACTTCCCGCTTCTTCGCCCGCTAAAACATATGTGGTCTTTTTGGACACACTCGAGGAAGATTTTCCACCAAATTTCTCAATGATTTCAGATGCTTCATTTCGGGTAAAATCACTTAAAGTACCGGTTAATACAAAGGTCATATTTGCAAAACGCAAGTCTGCATTTTCTTCAATTTCCTCTTCAAAATTTACTCCTTTTTTTCGAAGTTTTTCTATTAACTCAAGGTTTTGTGGTTCACTGAAGTACTCTATAACACTTTTTGCTATTGTTTCGCCTATTTCTTCGATAGATATAAGCTCTTCAAAAGTTATATCTATTAAGTTGTCCATAGTTTTTGCGTACTTTGCAATAAGTTTGGAGGCCTTTGAGCCTACAAAGCGTATTCCAAGTGCAGTTATAAGTCTTGAAAGAGAATTTTCCTTGGATTTTTCAATAGCGTTTATGAGATTTTCTGCAGATTTTTTACCCATCTTGTCCATATCTTCGACATCTTCTGCTTTGATATAGTATAAGTCTGCAGCGTCTTTTATCATATTTCTTTCGAGCAACCGCTCTATTATGGCTGGCCCTAATCCGTCTATATCCATCGCATCTCTGGAAACAAAATGGATGATATTTCGCATAATTTGTGCAGGACAGCCTGCACCTGTACAACGAAATGCCGTTTCGCCTTCTTCGCGAACAACCTTTGCGCCGCAAACAGGGCAATTTTCGGGCATTTTAAAGGCAGTTTCTTTTCCTGTTCGCTTTTCTTTTTTCACACGCAGAACTTCCGGTATAATATCTCCTGCTTTCTGAATTATGACAGTATCGCCTATTTTTATGTCTTTTTCGTCTATAAAGTCCTGATTATGCAGTGTTGCACGGGAAACAGTTGTTCCGGCTACCCGTACCGGCTCTAAAATTGCAAGAGGTGTTATTGCTCCGGTTCTGCCAACCTGCACGATAATATCTATAATTTTTGTTTCCTTTTGTTCCGGCGGATACTTGTATGCAATCGCCCAACGAGGAAATTTTGATGTCGAGCCAAGTTTTTCTCTCAAGTCGAGTCTGTTTACCTTAATCACTGCTCCATCTATTTCAAAAGGAAGGCTGCCTCTTTCCTCCCCTATCTCAAGAACTCTCGTAAATGCTGATTTGATATCAGGGAAAACACTGTCATTTAAAATAGTTTTAAATCCAAGCTTTTTTAAATATCTTAGTCCTTCTATATGACTTTCTATGTTTTTTCCTTCTATTTGCTGAATATTGAATACAAAAATATCCATCCTGCGACTTGCGGCAATTGAGGGGTCAAGCTGCCTTAGAGAACCGGCAGCTGCGTTTCTTGGATTAGCGAAAATCGTTTCTTCCAGCTCTTCCCTTTCTTCATTGACTTTTCTGAAGTTATCTTTTGATATATATACTTCGCCCCTGACCTCTAAAAATGGGATTTTCTCAGTAAGTTTCATAGGGATTGATTTAATTGTTTTTAAGTTTTGTGTTACATCCTCGCCCACATTTCCGTCACCTCTTGTAGAACCCCTTACAAACTCTCCGTTTTCATATTCCAAAGAGACAGAAAGTCCGTCTATTTTATGCTCTACAACATAGTCGTATCCTCTCACATAATCAGAAACACGCCTGTCAAAATCATAAATCTCGCTCTCAGAAAAGGCGTCCTGGAGACTTTCCATTGGCACTTCGTGAACAACCGGTTCAAACTTATCAAGAGCCTTTCCCCCAACCCTCTGAGTAGGAGATAAAGGCGAAAGATACTGAGGGTATTCTGATTCTAAATTTTCAAGCTCCCTGAGCATCATATCATATTCATAATCGGAAATTTCCGGACTATCGTCAACATAATACTTTTTTGAATGGTATTCGAGAAGTTCAGATAACTCTATAATTCTCTGCTGTATATTATCCATAATTATCTCCCTACAACTTTTAAATTATCTCCATAATAGTTAGGAACACTTCCTACAATCACTGTCTCTGCTACAGGAATTTCGGCAGTGACAGTTTCAGTTTTAGACATCACAGAAGAAATCACTGATATTCTTACCGATGCGGTCATATAAATTTTGTGCTTTACCTGATTAATTCCTGCATTTACAAACTCATCGTCAAAGTCAATTTTTGCAAAGCCGTCAGTAGAAAGCTTGATAGGAATGCGGTATCCAACGCCCTGAAGCACCGAAAAGCTTGTTAAACTACCAATAGGAATATAAATGGTAGAGTTTTCAGATTTTTCGGTGAACTCCCAAATGGCGAGCGAAAGCTTTGTTTTAAGTCGGTTCATTTCTATCGTGTCCGCACTTACTGATGTTATTACTCCGGTTTCGCTTTTATTTATATTTACAAAATTTTCCGATGATATGTTTGAAAAAACACTATCAGCTGCTTTGTTTATAATATCTGTAGCTTTCATTTTTGCAGCAGTTGCGGCTTTTTCCTCGAACACCGGCTTAAAACGCGATAGTATTGCGAGTGTTAGTGCTAAAAAGATAAAGACACATATAATTACTGTACAAAGAAAAAAGGTTCGTTTGATTTTAAAGCCTCTGCTCAATATAATTTTCATAATATCACCTTGTAGATATATTATGAAAAAACTACATTTTGGTGACAGCGGGAGTGCAAAAAGGCACTCCCGCATAAAATCAGATTTTCTTTGTTCTTATTTCTTCAGATAAATCCTTAGTAAAGTCGTCGATAGTTCTGCTTCCCAAATCTCCGTCCTTTCTTGAACGCACAGAAACAACACCTTCTTCGATGTCCTTGTCACCTACAATCAGCATATATGGTACCTTTTCAAGCTGTGCTTCACGGATTTTATATCCGATTTTTTCTGCTCTGTCATCAAGCTCTATGCGGATAATTCCTGCATCCTCGAGTTTCTTTTTGATTTCCCTTGCATATTCGTGATGGCGGTCTGCAATAGGAAGAATCTTAACCTGAACAGGAGCAAGCCAAGCAGGAAAGGCTCCGGCATACTTTTCGATAAGGAGTGCAAGTGTTCTTTCATAACAACCAAGAGAGGTTCTGTGGATGATATATGGGTTTTTCTTAACGCCATCCTTATCAACATATTCCATACCAAACTTTTCGGCAAGCATTTGGTCTATCTGAATTGTGATGAGTGTGTCTTCTTTGCCGTAAACATTTTTAATCTGTATATCCAGTTTTGGACCGTAGAATGCAGCTTCACCAACACCAACCTTATAAGGGATTTCAAGGTGGTTAAGGATTTTTTCCATTATTCCCTGTGCCTCATCCCATTGTTCGGTAGTACCAATATATTTTTCTCTGTTATCAGGATCCCACTGTGAGAAGCGATAAGAAACATCCTCGTAAAGACCAAGGGTTTTAAGCATATAAATAGCAAGCTCAAGACAGCCCTTAAATTCCTCCTCAAGCTGTTCCGGTGTACACATCAAGTGTCCTTCTGAAATTGTGAACTGACGAACACGGATAAGACCGTGCATCTCGCCTGATGCTTCGTTTCTGAAAAGTGTTGATGTTTCGTTAAGACGCATTGGCAGGTCGCGGTATGAACGACCACGGTTTAAAAATGCCTGATACTGGAACGGGCAAGTCATTGGACGAAGCGCAAATACTTCCTTATCCTTTTCTTCGTCGCCCAGAACAAACATACCGTCCTGATAGTGATCCCAGTGACCTGAAAGCTTGTATAAGTCACTCTTTGCCATAAGAGGCGTCTTTGTAAGCTGCCAACCACGCTTCTGCTCTTCATCTTCTACAAATCTCTGCAGAAGCTGAATTATTCTTGCACCCTTTCGAAGAAGAATTGGCAGGCCTTGCCCGATTATATCAGATGTGGTAAAGAGTTCAAGGTCACGACCTAATTTGTTGTGGTCACGCTTTTTAGCCTCTTCCCTCTGCACTAGGAATTCTTCAAGTTCATCCTTCGTCTGGAAGGCTGTTCCATAAATTCTCTGTAGCATTTTGTTATGCTCGTCGCCTCTCCAGTAAGCGCCAGTTGCGCTAAGCAGCTTATATGCCTTAACCTTGCTTGTATAGTTTATATGCGGTCCTGCGCAAAGGTCAGTAAATTCACCTTGCTTGTAAAAAGATATTACCTCACCTTCAGGCAAATCATTGATGAGTTCAATTTTATAAGGCTCATCTTTCATAAGCTCAAGAGCTTCTGCTTTTGGCAATTCAAATCGTTCTATTTTAAGGTTTTCCTTTGCGATTTTCTTCATTTCAGCTTCGATTTTTTCTAAATCTTCAGGAGTGAAGGTATGTTCTGAATCAAAATCATAGTAAAATCCTGTATCGATCGCAGGACCTATTGCAAGCTTTGTCTCCGGAAAAAGCCTTTTTACCGCCTGCGCCATTACATGCGAAGCGGAATGTCTTAGTGTTTGTAATTCATTCATTTCCATTGTTTTTACCTCTTTTCAAAATGTGTTGTGATAACGGTACAGTTTTCTGGAAAATAAAAAAACACCCCAAGAAAACTATACGCTTTCTTAGGGGTGCAAAATACAATGCACGGTTCCACCCTAATTATGATAAATCATCACTCAATTTTACTTATAACGCAAAGCTACGCGGCAATACCTACTGTTAATTTCGATATGCAACTCCAAAGTGGTGTTCATCTACTGCCGCCAAAGAAGTACTTCCAGCCACGATACTTCCTCTCTTTTTGGTTTTGCAGAAGACTACTGTCTTTCTCATCGTCTTTCTTATATTATGACACTTTTCGTAGGAAAAGTCAAGGATTATTTAGCAAAAAAGTCTTTAATTCTTCAAGATTTTCAAAGATAAAATCCGCTCCGGCGTTTTCGAGTTCATCTTCCTCTGCATATCCACATCTCACACCGATTGATGCGATACCGCACATTTTTGCTCCTAAAATATCCTGCTTTCTGTCCCCTATCATTACAACTTGTGAAATATCCTTAGGCTTTGCAATTCGCAAAACCTCAGCTATAACTTCGTGTTTATGATTTCGCGTGCCATCAAGTTCTGCCCCGACGGCGTATGTGAAATATCGGGAAAGGTCATATCTTTCGATAATGCGCTTGGCAAATACATATGGTTTTGAAGTAGCAAGAGCCAAGGTTTTTCCGTTTTCTTGTAAGCTTTTTAACAATTCCTTTGCGCCATCCAATACTGCGTTTTCGAAAAGTCCTACGACGGAGAATCTCTCTCGATATTTCTCTACGGCAAGATTGGCATCCTCGTGCGAAAATCCGTAAAGTTCGCGGAAAGAATCGTAAAGAGGCGGACCAATGAATTTCAAAAGCTTGCTGATATCGGTTTCGTTTATTCCGAAATGCTCAAGAGCGTATTTTACACAATTTGTAATCCCTTCTTTTGGATCAGTTAATGTGCCGTCCAAATCGAATAAAATAAGATCGAACATAATTTTACCTCTCTAAGTATTTTTTTAGATATTTCCCTGTGTAAGATTTTTTGCATTTAACAACCTCTTCCGGAGTTCCCTGTGCCACGACTGTTCCGCCATCATTTCCGCCTTCGGGACCTAAGTCTATTATATAGTCGGCAGTTTTAATCATATCAAGGTTGTGCTCAATTACAACTACGCTGTTACCGGCATCAACAAGCTGTTGAAGCACATCGATAAGTCTGTGAACATCTGCTGTGTGCAATCCTGTAGTAGGTTCATCAAGTACATAAATAGTTTTTCCGGTACCTCTTTTTGAAAGCTCGGATGCAAGCTTAACCCGCTGCGCTTCGCCTCCTGAAAGAGTTGTCGAGCTTTGACCAAGCTTGATGTATCCAAGGCCTACCTGCTGTAGTGTTTCGAGCTTTCTTTTGATTTTAGGTAAGTTTTTAAAGAATTCTACTCCCTCATCAACCGTCATATCAAGCACTTCGTAAATGTTTTTTCCTTTATATTTAACCTCGAGTGTTTCGCGGTTATATCTTTGTCCCTTACATACTTCACAGGGTACAAAAATATCTGCAAGGAAGTTCATTTCTATTTTTACAATACCATCACCCGAGCATGCTTCGCATCGTCCTCCCTTAACATTAAAGCTAAAGCGCCCCGGCTTATATCCTCTTACCTTTGCTTCATTAGTTGATGCAAAAACATCTCTTATGTCATTAAATACATTGGTGTAGGTGGCAGGGTTGGAACGAGGGGTTCTTCCTATAGGAGACTGGTCGATGTTAATTATCTTATCCAGCTTTTTGATGCCCTTGATCGTCTTGTGCTTGCCCGGATGAGTCATTGCTCGATTTAAATCCTTTGCAAGCTCTTTATAGAGAATTTCATTAATTAAAGAACTTTTTCCTGAGCCGGAGACTCCGGTTACACATGTAAATACACCAAGTGGTATTTTTACATCTATATTTTTAAGATTATTCTCCGCCGCACCTATAATTTCAATATAATCCTTAGGCTTTCTTCTTACTTTTGGAACTTCTATTTGCTTTGCACCACTTAAATATTGACCGGTCAGAGATTTCTTGTTTTCTTTGATTTCTTCCACAGTCCCCTCTGCGACGATTTTTCCGCCGTTAACTCCCGCTCCGGGACCAATATCCACAATGTGGTCAGCGGCATACATTGTATCTTCGTCATGCTCTACTACAATGACAGTATTTCCCAGATCTCTTAGGTTTTTAAGTGTAGCGATAAGTCTGTTATTATCACGCTGATGCAGACCAATGCTGGGTTCGTCAAGAATATAGAGTACCCCCATGAGTCCTGAACCAATCTGCGTTGCAAGCCTGATACGTTGTGCCTCTCCGCCTGAGAGTGTTCCGGAAGAGCGCGAAAGTGACAAATAATCAAGTCCTACATCCAAAAGGAACTGTAGCCGTGCTTTAATTTCTTTAATTATTTGCGTAGCTATAAAAGCCTCGCGGTCTGTAAGTTGTAAGTTGGAAATAAAGTCCATTTCCTCTTTAATTGGCAAGCAGGTAAACTCATATATATTCATACCATTTACCGTAACCGCTAAAATTTCATCCGAAAGCCTTGCTCCATGGCATTTAGGGCAGGTAACTTCGTTTATATACTTCTCAATTTCGCCTTTCGAATACTCGGAACTCGTTTCGCGGTATCTGCGCTCAAGGTTATTTACTACACCCTCGTATTTTGAATTTAAGGTACCGCTGCCGTAGCTACGGGTATAGTGAAATTCAATCTTTTCACCCTTAGTACCGTATAAAACTGTGTCCTTCACTTCGTCTGGCAAGTCCTTCCAAGGCGTATCATAGCTTTGGTTAAAATGGTCGAGGATTCCCTTAAAATACATATGTGCCATACTGTCTGCAATCCCTGGCGCTGCCCACCCCATACAGTTGATTGCTCCGCCTAAAAGCGTTCTGTTTTCGTCTACAATCAAAAGGTCTGCATCAATTTTTGAAAGCATTCCCAAGCCATCGCAGCAATCGCACGCGCCGTACGGATTATTAAAGGAAAAGCTTCTGGGAGCCAGCTCCTGAAGACTTATTCCGCAGTCGTCACAAGCGTAGTTTTGATTAAAACTCAGGATTTCTCCGCCTATAATTTCAATCATAACAGTATCGCCTGTAAGCTCAAGTGCATTCTCTATTGAGTCGGTAAGTCTTTTTGTTATTCCATCACGAATAATAAGCCTGTCAATCACTATTTCGATGTTATGTCTTTTTGTTTTTTCAAGATTTATTTCCTCAGATAGGTCGTATTGAATACCGTCTGCCTTTACCCTCACATAACCGGATTTTTTTGCGTTTTCAAAAACCTTTTTGTGTTCGCCCTTTTTTCCTTTAATAACAGGCGCCAGAATTTGTATTTTTGTGCCATCATCAAGCTCAAGAACATGGTCAACAATTTGGTCTATAGTTTGTCTTTTCACTTCTTTTCCACACTTAGGACAATGCGGGATACCTATTCTTGCGTATAAAAGTCGAAGGTAGTCGTAAATCTCAGTAACCGTACCTACTGTTGAACGGGGATTTTTAGAAGTGGTTTTTTGGTCAATGCTTATTGCCGGAGATAATCCGTCAATGCTTTCTACATCTGGCTTTTCCATTTGACCTAAAAACTGTCTTGCATAGGAAGAAAGTGATTCCACATATCTTCTCTGCCCCTCTGCGTAAATTGTATCAAACGCAAGCGAGCTTTTTCCCGAGCCGGAAAGACCGGTTAAAACCACAAGCTTTTCTCTTGGTATTTTAAGAGAAACATTTTTTAAATTGTGTACCTTTGCACCTTTAATTGTAATATAGTTATTCATTGTTCACCCATCTCTTTTTTCAAATGTTTAATTCTGTCGCGGATTTCGGCTGCTTTTTCAAATTCGAGATTTTCAGCTGCCAGAAGCATTTCGTCATGAAGGTTTTCAATCATCACCTTATAATTAACAGCTTGTTTTTCTGCACCTTGCGGCTCTATAGCCTTTACAGCCTCAATTATTTCGCGTATTTCTTTCTTTATTGTACGCGGTACAATTCCATGCTCCTTGTTAAAATTATCCTGATAGCTGCGTCTGCGCTTTGTTTCATCGATTGCGCGTTGCATAGACCCAGTAACAGTGTTTGCATACATAATAACCTGACCGTTTTCGTTTCTCGCAGCCCTTCCAATCGTTTGTATAAGAGAGGTTTCACTTCGCAGGAAACCTTCTTTATCGGCATCTAAAATAGCAACCAGAGATACTTCAGGAAGGTCAAGTCCTTCTCTTAATAGGTTAATTCCTACCAGTACATCGAATTTTCCCATGCGCAAATCCCGTATTATCTCTGTTCGTTCGATGGTTTTAATCTCCGAATGCATATATTTTACCTTAATGCCCATTTCTCGCAGATAATCAGTAAGGTTTTCAGCCATCTTTTTAGTAAGCGTAGTGACTAAAACTCGTTCATCTTTTTCACTTCGCATATTTATTTCTGATATTAAATCGTCAATTTGATGTTCTACCGGCCTTATCAAAACTTGCGGGTCTAAAAGTCCGGTAGGACGGATAAGCTGCTCTGCAAAGGCAGAGGAATGCTCTTTTTCATATTCTCCGGGAGTTGCAGAAGTAAATATTACCTGATTTATTCTTTTTTCAAATTCGTCAAACTTTAGCGGTCTGTTATCGAATGCAGAAGGAAGTCTGAAACCATATCTTACCAGGGATTCTTTTCTTGCTCTGTCACCATTATACATCGCACGCACCTGTGATACCGTAACATGTGACTCATCAATGAACATAAGAAAATCATCCGGGAAATAATCCAAAAGCGTATATGGAGCGGAACCCGGTTTTCTACCACTTATAAGTCTGGAATAGTTCTCAATTCCCTGACAGAAACCTATTTCCTGAAGCATTTCAACATCATACATAGTCCTTTGTTCGATGCGCTGTGCCTCTATGAGCATATTATTATCCTTAAAGTACCTTATTCGCTCGCCAAGTTCTTCAAGAATTCCGGCAATCGCAAGTTTCATTTTATCGCCTGTTGTAACATAATGCGATGCAGGAGAAATAACAACATGATTTCTTGTTCCTACAATCTCGCCTGTGGTAACATTAATTTCAGCAATTCTGTCGATTTCGTCGCCGAAAAACTCAACTCTGATAGCGTGCTCACCGTTATTTGACGGAAATATTTCCAGGACATCACCATGTACTCTGAATTTGTTTCTGATGAAATTGATATCATTGCGCTCGTATTGCATATCGACGAGCTTTTTTAACACTTCGTCCCTGTCCTTTACCATTCCAACTCGAAGAGACAGCATCAAATTCTGATAATCTTCAGGATCGCCAAGGCCATATATGCAGGAAACGCTTGATACTATGATGACATCCTTTCGTTCAAAGAGAGCAAATGTAGCGCTATGTCTTAATTCATCAATCTCATCATTTACAGATGAGTCCTTTTCGATATAAGTATCAGACGCTGCAATATAAGCTTCCGGCTGATAATAGTCATAATAGGACACGAAGAATTCTACCGCATTATTCGGAAAAAACTCTTTGAACTCGCTAAAAAGCTGAGCTGCGAGTGTTTTGTTGTGCGCTAAAACAAGAGTAGGCTTATTAACCTTTGCAATTATGTTTGCCATTGTAAAGGTTTTACCTGAACCGGTTACACCCACCAGTGTCTGAAACTTATTTCCTGACGCAATACCCTCAAGTAAGGTCTGTACAGCTTTGGGCTGGTCTCCGGACATTTTAAAGTCCGATATAAGTTCAAATTTATCCATTTTAGCGCCTTTCCTAAATACACATAAAGCGTATCACCTGTTCTGGCGATACGCTGCTGGTATTTATATTTTTCCGTTTATATCACCGATTTCATACATAACCATAGAAAGTACTGCCTCTCCTGCGGTTTCGGTTCTCAGGATTCGTCTTCCAAGAGATATCGAGGGTATGCCGGACTCTTTGAGCAACTCGATTTCTAATTTGTCAAACCCGCCTTCCGGCCCTATTAGAAAAGCAACTGTTTTTGTTTTTTTTGCTCCTTGCAAAATCGGTTTCAAATAATTCTCATCTTCACATTCGTAAGGAACAAATGATATATCCTGAGCCTTTAAAATATCTATTGCCTCTCTTATACTTATTGGATTATGTATTTGCGGCACAATACCTCTTCCCGATTGTTTTGCTGCCTCACGGGAAATTTTTTGCCAACGCTCAATCTTTTTGTTGTTTTCGATTTTAGCAACGCATCTTGACATCTCGCAAGGGTATATTTCACAAACTCCAAGCTCTGTTGTTTTCTGGATAATATAATCCATTTTAGAAGCTTTCGGCACTCCCTGTATGAGTATTACATGAATGTTGGATTCGGTTTCTGCCTGGACTTTTTTAATTATTTCGCATTCGATCTCTTTGCCACAGGACAAAATGCGTGCCGTGTAGTCATTTCCCATACCGTCACAACAAACTATTTCGTCACCGACAGAATATCTGAGTACCTTAATAATATGATTTACATCTTCACCGTTAATTATTAATTTGTCCGAGCCTATATTTTCTCTCGGTATAAAAAATTTTGACATAAGTACACCTATTATAAAGCAAGTTTACATTTGAATTCTGCCCAATCAGCACTTCGTTTTTCACCGATGACTTCAAAACTGTTTTCTGCCAAAGCATCAAGTACATCCTGAATTCTGTCCTCTATTATTCCGGAAGTAATAAATGTGCCATCTTCCTTTAGTGCCTTTTTTACAAGCGGAAGGGCGGCAATTATAACATCTGCAACAATATTGGCAAGAACAACATCGTATTTTTTCTCCAATACTTTTTTCTGCAGTTCATCGTCCGATAAGATATTTCCAATTAACACATTATACTTTTCCCGGGAAATATTATTTCTCGCAAGATTTTCATAAGCTGTATCCAAAGAGTTAGGGTCGATATCAACAGCCAAGGCTGACTTTGCTCCAAACATTAGTGATACAACCGACAGTATACCGCTGCCGCAACCAAGGTCAAGGACTTCATCACCATCTTTTATGGTTTTTTCAATGTCCTCAAGACAAAGCCTTGTTGTATGATGCGAGCCTGTTCCGAAGCTAAGCCCCGGATTTATTTCAAATACTGTTTTGTTCGTTTCCTCAACATCTTCCCAGAACGGTTTAACAATCAGATTTTCGCCTATTTCCATTGTGTGAAAAAACTTTTTCCAGTTATTACTCCAGTCCTCTTCCTTTATGTTGGAAAGGGAAATCTCAAGACGGCCAAACTGACCACCTTCGTCATATTCCTTAAGTTCTATCATTGATGCTCGTATTGCAGAAAGCGTATCAGGGTCATTTGCACTGATGTATGTTTTGATGCAGGTTTCTCCTGACTTTTGCTTGATGAGGTCATCATCAACATAATCCCATGCATCCTTATTATTTTCAAGGAATTCTTTAAAATCTGCCTCGTCCTCAATTTCAATTCCGTAAATACCAAGCTGCAGAAGGCGACCTGATACCGGTTCAATACCTGCTGATGTAGTAAAAATACTAACCTGTATCCAATCCATATTATCTCCTTAATCCAAGTAATCCTTAAGTTTTTTGCTGCGTGAAGGGTGACGGAGCTTTCGTAGCGCCTTTGCTTCAATCTGTCTGATTCTCTCACGGGTAACATTAAACTCACGTCCTACTTCTTCGAGTGTTCTTTGTCTTCCGTCTTCAAGACCAAAACGCAATCTTAAAACCTTTTCTTCACGCGGAGTAAGAGTTCTCAAAACATCAACAAGCTGTTCTTTTAATAAAACAAAGCTTGCAGCTTCTGATGGTGCCGGAGCATCGTCATCAGGAATAAAATCGCCAAGGTGAGAGTCTTCCTCCTCACCGATAGGTGTTTCCAAAGATACCGGCTCCTGTGAGATTTTGGAAATTTCCCTAACCTTTTCTACAGACATATTCAGTTCCTTGGCAAGTTCTTCCGGAGTTGGTTCTCTGCCAAGCTCCTGTACAAGCTGTCTTGAAACACGGACCAGTTTATTTATTGTTTCGACCATATGAACAGGAATACGGATAGTTCTTGCCTGATCGGCAATCGCACGGGTTATAGCCTGTCTTATCCACCATGTAGCATAGGTACTAAATTTATATCCTTTGGAGTAGTCAAACTTGTCAACGGCTTTAATAAGTCCAAGGTTTCCTTCTTGAATAAGGTCAAGGAACATCATACCTCTGCCGACATATCTCTTGGCAATGCTTACAACAAGACGAAGATTTGCCTCAGCCAGTTTTTTCTTGGCATTTTCGTCCCCTTCTGCCATTTGCTTTGCAAGACGGGTTTCTTCCTCTGCGTCGAGAAGATTGACCTTGCCTATTTCTTTAAGATACATTTTTACATGGTCGTCGATATTGATACCTTCAGGAACGGATAAATCTTCAAGCTCCTCCTGAGAGACCTCGATTTCCTCGAGCTCCTTGTCCATATCTTCAACGACTTCAATACCCTCTTTTTCAAGGGTATCATAAATGGTTTCTACCTCTTCTGTAGAAAATTCTGCCTCGAGAAAATATTGAACTATTTCCTTATGTGTTAAAACTCCGTGGTTTTTTCCTTTTTCAATTAACTCTTTAACTATTTGCTTCTTGTTTTCTAAATCTGACATTACTTATTCCCTTCCAATTTTAATCGTAAATTTAAAAGCTCCATTATCTTCACGATATCATTTTCGTCCTGTGCTTTTTTTAGTTCCTCTTCCAATTTATCTAATTTGATGCTGTTTACGAGCTGCATTATGGTGTTATCTTCGTCATTGTAGGTCTCCGGTATGCAAAATACTTGTGAAACTACATCTGCATCTTCTCCGGAAAAATCATTAATCAACAAAGCGGGTTCAATAATTTCTCCTTTTTCATGGTGTTCATACACCATTGCAGCAAGCCTTTTTAGAGATTCCAGAGAGAAGTCCTCAGGAGAAAACTCCTCTTTTACCCGAAGGTAAATCTTCCGGCTGTCAATTATCAATCCCAGCAGACGCTTTTGAGCATCAATTGTTTTAGTTCTGACAGGTGTATTTTTTTGGTTTTTTATCGTTTTGACGGTTCGAATTTCTCTGCCGCCAAGTTTACCCTGTGATTTAATTTTTTTGAGTTCAGCGTAAATTGATTCCTTGCTGAGACCGGTTTCGTCGGAAAGCTTTTTCACATAAGCGTCCACTTCTATGGCATTTGGTATCTCAGATAAAACCATTGCCGCCTCTTGCGCAAACATTATCTTGCCGTCAGGATTGTCCAAATCAAATTTTGACTTTGATAACCGGAGAAGATATTCAGTGGATGCAAGCGCCTCCTTTACGGCTTTTTTGAAAAGCTCAACTCCGTTGTTTCTTATGTATTCATCAGGGTCTTTTGCGCCTTTAAGACGCATTACACGGCATTTTCCACCAACACCGGCTATAACACTTATCGCACGCTTTGTTGCAGCTTGTCCTGCCTCGTCGCTGTCATAGCACAAAACTATCTCCTTGGTATATTTCATGAGCAGTTTTGCCTGATTTTCTGTAACCGCTGTACCAAGCGTAGCAACTATGTTTTCTACCCCGGATTGATATACCGAAATAACATCCATATATCCTTCACAGAGAATACACTGTTCAAGATTTGCTTTTTTGGCAAGATTTAGGGAAAATAAATTGTTTCCCTTATTAAATACAGGGGTTTCGGCAGAGTTTAAATATTTCGGAGGTTTAAATCCATCCTTTTCCCCACTTTTGATAATTCTTCCGCCGAAAGCGATTACATTCCCCCTTAAGTCGATAATCGGGAACATCACCCTTCCCCTGAATTTATCATATACTTTACCATTTTTGGTTATGCAAAGACCTGCCTCTAAAAGTTCATCATCTGTAAAACCAAGCTTGTTCATATGCGTTTTGAGATAGTCAAAGCTGTCCGGCGCATACCCAAGTCCATATTTCGTTATGGTGGCAGAAGATATTTCTCTCTGGCTAAAATATTCAAGTCCGGTCTTTCCCTCTTCTTTTTTTGTCAAAACTTCATAGTAGAGCCGGGCTGCTGCTTTATTCATTGAGTAAATTCGTTTCTTCTGCTGGTAGCGCTTGTCATCAGCTTCTCCGTCTTCCTCAGGAAGAACTATACCCGCCCGGTCTGCCATAAGCTTTAGTGCTTCAACAAAGTCAAGACCTTCGGAACGCATTACAAACTGCACAAGATTTCCTCCGGCACCACAACCAAAACAATGAAATAGCTGTTTATCCTGATTTACATGAAAGGATGGAGATTTTTCCTTATGAAAAGGACAAAGTCCGGTGTAGTCTCGCCCGTTTTTTCTAAGCTTTACATATTGCGAAACATAATCGACAATATCACTTTGAGAAAATATTTCATTAATAATCTCATCGGAATACCGTGGCATAAAAATCTCCTTTCCTTAAATATTTCCTTTATTAAATACGCCGTTTTAATCAAAAAATCCTTTATAATATGTATTTTTTTTCAAAATATTTAAAATATACTATGCTTTATGATTCATAATAGCATTTGCAAGACTTTCACATTGTTTAATTGCGTATTCATCCTCGCTTGCAGGTCTGTGTGCAGACACACCGAAGTGCCCCATTCCAATGCTGCTTCCGTTGCCAATTACCTGCATCCCATGTACCAATGCACAGGCATGGATGTGGTCTATTGTGCGTTCCTGACCTCCGTATTTGGTTGCGCCGACACTAACGGCTGCCATCGGTTTCCCAAGCCATGCTTTTTCTCCGCGAATTGCACGGGTTTTATCAAAAAAAGATTTAAGCTGTGCTGACATCGACCCGAAGTATACGGGTGAACCAAAAATCACAAAATCTGCTTTTTTAACTTTAGAAAAAACTTCATCAAGCGCTGTTCCGCGATAGCAGCTCTTGTTGCACGGATTAGAGCAGCTTACGCAAAACGGTGTTTTTGTGCTCATCATAATCTCCTGAAGGTTTATGAGCTCGCATTCAGCTCCCGTGCAGTGGGAAAGAACCTCTTTTAAAAGAAATGAAGTGTTACCATCACTGTTCGGGCTTCCATTAATAGCTAAAATATACATTTTGCATCACTCCCGTCTATATTTACGGCAAGAAAATAAAAATTCCTGCTTTTTTTAACCAAAGAGGACTCGCCGAATTACGAGTCCCCTGCCTCTTAGGGCATATGCAATCAATCAGCCGATTCGATGATTGCATAATCTCCATCTTTTCTTTTATATACAACATTCATTTCGTTTGTTTCCTGATTTTTAAATACGAAGAAGTTATGTCCAAGAAGATTCATTTGAAGTACTGCCTCCTCCGCACTCATCGGTTTTACCTGAAATCTTTTCTTTTTGACGATTTTAAACTCAGAATCATCATCTGAATCCTTATAGTCATCACCGCTTAGGAGCATGTTATCATCAAAAGCCTCTCTGCGTGTTTTTTTCTCAAGCTTAGTCTTGTTTTTTCTTATTTGCCTTTCTATAAGGTCAACAACCCTGTCGGTTGCTGCAAAAACTGTTTCATCAGTAACCTCTGCACGGAAGATTATACCTTCTGTATATATCGTTGCTTCTATATATTCTTTGTCCTTCAGGGTGCCTATTACAATCCTTGCTTCCGGCTCTGCCTTGAAGAACTTATCAAGCTTTCCGATTTTCTTCTTGATGTACTCCGAGTTCTTTTCATTTACCGTTATTTTTCTGCCAATGATGTTAAATTTCATATCCTCATCTCCCTTTGTACTTCTTGAGATATATAATCCCTATTAAATATATACCCTTTTTTCAAAATATTAAACATTAGCTATTGAAAAATTTATAAAACAATGCTATAATTAGTAAGATTATAAAAGAGGTGGTATTTTTGATTACTATAACACTTATAACAGTAATGGCGGCAGTAATTGCGTATGTTCTTTTTGCTGCAGAAAACAACACTCTGGGCAACGAGAAGAATAAAGTAAGGCACACATTCCTTATTCTTGCAGTTGTTGCGTTTGTTGTTCGCATTTCCTGTATGTTCTTCTATCCGGGGCACGAAACAGATATGAACTGTTTTTATACCTGGTCGAACCTGCTTCGAAGTGAGGGACTGGGTGGTTTTTATACTTCTAACGCCTTTACCGATTATCCTCCGGGATATATGTATATTCTTTATTTGATCGGTATAATACGAAAAGTTTTCGACTGCAGCCGCGAATTCAGCTACATTCTTCTTAAAATTCCGGCAGTTATTGCGGATATTTTTTGTGCGCTTATTGTATACAAGCTGTCACAGAAGAATTCTTCGAGCAAAATAAGTGCTGTTCTTGCTTCTTTCTTCTTGTTTAATCCTGCAGTTATACTCAATTCTTCGATTTGGGGACAAGTTGACTCAGTACTTACAGTTTTTGTTTTGATTTCATTGTATTGGCTTTCTCTTGGTAAGACATACCGTGCATATTTTGCCTACGCAATTGCTATTTTCATAAAACCGCAGGCACTTTTCTATGCTCCGGTTATCCTATACGGTATAATTGATAATGTATTTTTAAAGGATTTTTCAAAATCAAAGCTTTTGAAAAACTTGTTGGTAGGAATTGCTTCTATAGGAACCATTGTACTGCTTGCGGTACCATTTGGTCTTGAAAATGTAATTCTGCAATATCAGTCCACTATCGCCTCATATAACTATATGTCGGTAAACGCATACAATCTATGGACTGCACTCGGTAGTAACTGGGTTGTGCCAAATAACTTTATCAATATTATATCATACTTTATGATTTTCGTTATCGTGGCTGTTTCAGCAGTAATCTTCTTTTCAAGAAAAGCTGAAAATAGATACTTCTATGCTGCGGCATTTATATGCTTTTCGATATTTGTGCTGTCGGTACGAATGCACGAAAGATATGCTTTCCCTGCTATTGCTTTTATGCTTTGTGCGTTGGCAATATCCCGCAAAAAAGAAGAATTTTGGCTATTCCTTGGGATTTCCGGCACACAGTTTTTCAATATGGCACATACTCTTTTCTACTTTAAGCCAGAAACTTACTATCAGTACAGCCATACGCCTGAAATACTTACCGGATGGATAACTGTTCTTGTTTTTGCTTATATGTGTGTCCATTCGTATCGTACTTATTATAAGAAAAGCGGAATAATTGCAGGCGATGTTGAAAAAGCTACCTCAAAAATAACACGCAGAGATGTTATAATAATGCTTATTATTACAGCACTGTATTCTATTCCCGCGTTGTATGACCTCGGCAGTCGCGAAGCACCGCAGACCTATGATATTGTTCCAAAGGATTCCTCGGTGACATTTGATCTTGGTACAGATACAGAAATTTCTGATGTTCGAATTTATCTTGGTCCATCAGAGCTTTCTTCGGAAAGAACTCTTACTTTGTCCGTTTCTGCAGAAGATGGTGAACAAAATTTCTTATATGAGAGATCAAACGGTACTGTGTTCTATTGGAATGAACAATCTGTTAATTCCGTTGGCAGATATATAACACTATCTGCAAAGGATCCTGTATACATTGTTGAAATGGCAGTTTATGATGCAGACGGCAATATAGTTACACCGGTTGAACAGGGCTCAGCATTTTTCGATGAACAGGAACTTATTCCTGAAACCTTCACTTTCCGTAATAACACATACTTTGACGAAATTTATCACGCCCGTACGGCCTTTGAATTCTTAAATGATATTCATGTTTATGAGTGGACACATCCTCCGCTTGGAAAGGTATTTATTTCTCTTGGAGTCAAACTTTTTGGCATGACAGGTTTTGGATGGAGAATAGTTGGAACACTGTTTGGAATTTTTATGATTCCGATAATTTACATTTTCTTGAAGAAGATGTTTAAACTGACCTGGCTCACTGTATGTGCAACGCTGTTGTTCTCCTTTGACTTCATGCACTTTGCACAGACAAGAATTGCAACTATTGATGTTTATGTAACATTCTTTATTATGCTTATGTATCTGTTTATGTACAAGTATTATACCATGAGTTTTAAAGATACTCCGATTGAAAAGACCTTTGTTCCGCTTGGACTTTCCGGACTATGTATGGGACTCGCCATCGCTTGTAAATGGACAGGAATATATGCTGCGATAGGTCTTGCTGTGATATTCTTTATTTCTCTATATCAGAAGTATAAGGAAGCACCGGCAAACTTTGCTGACAAGTGCCTTAAAACAGTTATTTTCTGCTTTGTTGCATTTGTTACTGTTCCTGTTATAATTTATGCACTTTCGTATATTCCTTTTGTTAGATGTAATGATACGGGTGTTAACGGAATTATACAAAATCAGGTAGATATGCTTACCTATCACGGAAAGACCGTTGTAGATGCTACCCACGCCTTTTCATCGCATTGGTACGAATGGCCTGTAATGATAAGACCTATTTGGTATTATACCGGAAAGGTTGACGGCTTACAGGAGAATATAAATTCTTTTGGAAATCCCCTTGTTTGGTGGGCAGGAATCCTATCGGTGGCATACTGCATTTATGATGCCATCAAGAACAAGGACAAAACGGCTATCTTCCTTGTAATCGCATATTTTTCACAGCTCGTTCCGTGGATGCCGATTACAAGAATAACCTTTATCTATCACTACTTCCCTTGTGTGCCGTTTGTGGTTCTTACTATTGCACACACCGTACACAAATTCTATTCGCACAATATAAGGTTCAAAAAATACTTCATTGCTTATACGGTTTTAGCAATCATACTTTTCGTACTCTTCTATCCTGTCCTGTCAGGACTGCCTATAAACGGAGAGTATATAAGCGAATTCTTGAGATGGCTTCCTACATGGCAGCTTGGAGCATAATATTATATCAAATAAAGTTAAGGAGCGTTTGCTATGTCAGAAAAAATTAAAATGATAACACCGCTTGTCGAAATGGACGGCGACGAAATGACCAGAATTATCTGGAAGATGATTAAGGACATCCTTCTTCTTCCATACATTGACCTGAAGACAGAATACTACGATTTGGGGCTTGAGTACCGAAACGAAACCAACGACAAGGTAACAATAGATTCTGCTGAGGCGACAAAGAAATACGGAGTTGCAGTTAAATGTGCAACTATAACTCCTAACGCAGCTCGCGTTGAGGAATACAACTTAAAGGAAATGTGGAAATCGCCTAACGGGACAATTCGTGCAATTTTAGATGGTACAGTTTTCCGCACACCTATTATTGTTAAGGGAATTACTCCATATATTCCTACATGGACAAAGCCTATAACCATCGCCCGCCACGCTTACGGTGACGTATATAAGAATACTGAAATGCAGGTAAAAGCCGGCAGTAAGTGTGAACTTGTTTGCACAGACAAGGATGGAAATGAAACAAGAAAGCTTATCCATAGCTTCGATGGAACTGATGGAATTATTCAAGGGCTTCATAACAAGGATGATTCTATTGCAAGCTTTGCAAGATGCTGTTTCAATTTTGCTCTTGATACAAAGCAGGATATTTGGTTTGCTACGAAAGATACTATATCCAAGCAGTATGACCATCATTTTAAGGATATATTTGCAGAGATTTACGAAAACGAATATAAGGAAAAGTTTGAAAATGCAGGCATTGAATACTTCTATACCTTGATTGATGATGCTGTTGCGCGTGTAGTACGCTCTGAGGGCGGATACATCTGGGCATGCAAAAACTACGATGGCGATGTCATGAGCGATATGGTGGCAACTGCATATGGAAGCCTTGCTATGATGACATCTGTTCTTGTTTCTCCTGATGGTATTTACGAATACGAGGCAGCTCACGGAACAGTTCAGCGTCATTACTACAAGCATTTAAAGGGCGAACCTACATCCACAAATAGCGTAGCAACTCTGTTTGCATGGACAGGAGCTTTGAGAAAACGCGGTGAGCTTGATAATACACCTGAGCTTTGCCGTTTTGCAGATAATCTTGAAAAAGCAACAATCGATACAATTGAAAGCGGCGTTATGACGGGTGACTTGGCGCTCCTCTCTACCCTTCCAAACATTAAAAAGGTCGGAACAGAAGAATTCCTTCTTGCTGTAAATGAGACCTTAAAAAAGTTGATGTAATATGAATAGGTTTTCACGCTCAGAACTTTTAATTGGCAAAGATTCCGCTATTAAGTTAAAAAACTCCAAAGTAATTGTTTTTGGAGTTGGGGGTGTTGGCTCTTTCGTTTGTGAGGCGCTTGCAAGGAGCGGAATTGGAAATATATCTATAGTTGACGGAGATGTGGTTTCTGAAAGTAATATAAATAGGCAGCTAATAGCTCTTTCTTCAACCGTCGGCAAGCCGAAGGTAGAGGTTATGGCAAAAAGGATAAATGATATCAATCCTGATTGCCGCGTTATCCCCCACCTCTGCTTCTATACAAAGGAAAAGGAAATAGATATTTCGGGCTTTGATTATGTTGTTGATGCTATTGATACTGTGACATCCAAGCTTACGCTTATTGAAGAAGCAAATCGTCTTTCTGTACCGATTATAAGCTGTATGGGTACAGGAAACAAATTGGACCCGACCAGATTTGAAATAACAGATATAACCAAAACCTCAGTATGCCCTCTCGCTCGCATTATGCGGCGTGAATTAAAGATGCGAGGAATAAATCACCTTAAGGTGTTATATTCGAAAGAGGAGCCTTTAAAGCCTGTTTTGGGTGACAATGTCGAAAGACCCATTCCCGGTAGTGTATCTTTCGTTCCGCCTGTTGCCGGTATGATTATTGCCGGTGAGGTTATTAAAGATTTAATAAAAAACAGTTAGTACCAAGTAATGGTACTAACTGTTTTATTTTACATATACAGCTTCACAGGTAAGATTAATTCCAAGCTTTTTAAAGATATTTTCGTCAACCTGCGAAAGCATCACAGAGGAATGGGCTTCAGCTCCTCTTAATTCGCTTAGTCCCTCGAGTGCTTTTTTTGCAACATTATCACTTGCTGCACATATAGAAAGTGCTATCAGAGTTTCGTCCATATGAATTCGTGGATTCTTGCTGCCGAAATGGTCGGTTTTAAGAGTTTGAAGCGGTCCTATTACCTCAGGTGAAATCAAATGAATACTATCATCAATCCCTGCAATTACCTTTAATGCATTTAATAGTGCTGCACTTGACGCACCTAAAAGAGATGAAGTTTTTCCTGTTACAATTCTTCCGTCACAAAGCTGAATAGCACATGCAGCATCCCCTGTATCCTCAGCTTTTTTATTTGCCGTATGAACAACCTCACGGTCGTTAGGGGTTACCTCTGCTTGCTTCATAATCAATTCCATTTTAAGTAGCGCATCATCGTCGCATCTTCCGTTAACTTTATCTTTTAACACCCCGTAGTATCTTCTGATTATTTCGTCTTTTGATGCTCGTCTTACAACATC
Source organism: Clostridia bacterium (assembly GCA_045591565.1). GTDB lineage: Bacteria > Bacillota > Clostridia > UBA1381 > UBA1381 > UBA1738. The sequence continues at coordinate 1,207 of JAZNTB010000075.1, read as the reverse complement.
ATCATCTATAATGCAGTTCCCTGCCATATTCACGCCCATATCCGTAGGTGATTTGTATGGACTTTCACCAAGGATTTTCTCAAACATCGCGTTCAATACCGGAAACACCTCAATATCGCGATTGTAATTCACTGCAGTCTGTCCATACGCTTCCAGATGAAAAGGGTCAATCATATTCACATCATTAAGATCGACAGTAGCAGCTTCATATGCAAGGTTTACATCGTGTTTTAACGGTAGATTCCATATTGGAAAGGTTTCAAACTTGGCATATCCTGCCTTAACACCACGCTTGTTTTCGTGGTAAAGCTGCGAAAGACATGTTGCCATCTTTCCACTTCCCGGCCCCGGAGCTGTAACGACTACAATAGGTCTTGTTGTTTCAATAAACTGGTTCTTTCCATATCCGTCATCACTTACAATGAGTTCAACATTAGAAGGATAACCCTCAATAGGATAGTGAAGAAAAACTTTTATTCCCATATTTTCCAGACGCTTTTTAAAGACATCTGCAGCTGCTTGTCCGCTGTATTGAGTTATAACTACACTACCTACCATAAGTCCAAGTCCACCAAAGGCTTCAATGAGTCTTATCGTATCAAGGTCGTATGTGATGTTATAATCACTTCTTACCTTATTCTTTACTATATCAATAGCGCTTATAACGATTACTATTTCAAGTCTGTCAGCAAGATGCATAAGCATTTTAATTTTACTGTCAGGTAAAAAGCCCGGCAGCACGCGTGAGGCATGATAATCGTCAAAAAGCTTTCCGCCAAGCTCAAGATAGAGCTTGTCGCCAAACTCCAGTACTCGCTTGCCGATATGCTCGGATTGCATTTTAATATATTTTTCGTTATCAAACCCTATCTTTTTGTTCATAATATTGCCTCACTTAACTAAAATAAACACTAAATATTTTATCATATATTACGGCTAAAGTCAATACTTGCAATACTAAAGAATGACCGCGTTTTGCAGTCACTCTCTAATATCAAATATTTGTGCCTTTATCAATTTCTTCTGCGAATCTAACAGTTTCCATAGCGTCTTTTGCATATTTGTCTGCTCCTATTGCCGCCGCATATTCTTTCGTTAAAACTGCACCGCCAACCACTACTTTGCAAAACGGTGCCTTTTGGTGAAGTTGATTGATGGTATCTTCCATAGCAGGAACAGTTGTTGTCATCAATGCACTAAGTCCCAC
>JAZNTB010000074.1:0-2855 GCA_045591565.1 Clostridia bacterium | reverse complement strand
AGCAGGTCTGTCTGAAAAGGATAAACATGATAGGACGCAAACTGACCTGAAATAAATTTATCTGTTACAGCAATATTTTCCGTATTGATAAAAGCATATTTTTCATAAAGCCTTGCAACATCCTCAGGATAAGTAAAAGGGTCCGTTGCTGGGTGATTTGAAAAGGCAACAAGTCTTTGTGTTTTATATTTTTTTGTTTCATACTCAATCAGCTTATCGCCTACAGTTGCAAGCATAATTTCAAAAGGTGCCGCCGCATCCTTTGCATACATATATTCGCCACTGTATGAAAGACCTGAATCCTTATATTTTTCATTGGTATAAGCTACGGTAGATGGTTCCCAGTCTATGCCGAGAATATATCCAATCACCCAATCGGATACATCCTTTTTAAAAGAACCGGAAGCTGAGGAGGCGCGTCTTCCAAGCTGAATTTTCTTTCTTCCGTGAATTACGTCAACGGCGGTTTTTGCGTTATCCGCAAAGCTATCCATAAAGTCTTTATCAAAAGCATCTCTGTGAGAGAACTGCACATAATCATTTACAGGTACGCCCTGCAGCAGATAGAGAGGATTTTTATTGTTTTGATTATATTTATAAAATGCGTTGTAAAACACATCCGACTGCACACCATAAACCCTGATGGTATTTGCACCCATTTCCTGAATTTGCTCAAACCATCGAAGGTAGTTATCTTCATCAATGGCATAATCTAAAGACCACTGTCCCGGAACAGCAGAGCCTAAATTGACGCCCTTTATTTCAAATTCTTTGAACTTCTCATCCCACTTTATCAAAATGCTTTTGCCATCAGTCTTTACAAAACACCGAGGCTCATTATCTCCAAAGGGAATATACCATCCAAGGTGGTAATAAGCAATGTCAAACATCAAAAAAAGCATGATAATAACAGAAACAATTATGATATATTTTTTCACCGCTTATTACCTCCTTATCTTGCAAACTTTTAATAATTATAATTCTTGACTTTTGATTCGGCGCTGTATTGTCGGAGCGAGTCAATATTTTCATTCATCCATTCACAGCGATTTTTGATATAGCCCTTTAGCTGACTTACCGCCTCATCGTAAGAGTGTAAATTTCTGTGGAAATCAAAAAGGCGGTCCCATTCAGGTAAAAAGGTATGTCCCCATTTTTCAAAATTCCTGTCTATGGCAGGACCTAAATATTCTATTACGCTGTCTATGTAGGAATTTATGTATTCCTCATTTAAGTATTGTTTTTCTAATTCATAATACCGACTTATTACCTTTTCCACAAACTCCTCGTCTTTGAAAAGCATATCATACCAAAGTCCGTCCTGAAGATAGAATATTCTGTGCGAGGTTTCGTTTTCCTGATAGTTGTCAAAGGCATTATTAAAGTCCCATACACACATATGCAGCTTTCCGTCTATGCCTTTATACACATATGTAGACTTGCTTCCTGCATCATAGTTACTCGTAAATTCGTTAATAAGAAAATAATCAATAAAAGAATTTACATCTATATAATTTTCATATCCAAATTCCTCGCTGTCATAGTCGTAGGAATAAAGGGCTTTCTCAAAGTCTGAAAAATCCTCGCATATTCCGCTTGCAAGCTCCGGCGTAAGATTGGCATTGCCTGGATATACGATGTTAATCTTGCTGTCGGTTTTATATGTATAGCTCGTGAAATTATTTATATTTTTAAGTTCTGTATTGCTGCCTCTGTCAAGTCTTAGTAAATAGCCTGAAAAGGAATTATCCTTTTTATTTACGGAAAGCTCAAGCCTTGCACCCATCTTTCCTGCTGTTATGGTTTCTGTAAGCAGATACAAGCCCTGATATTCACCATTTAAGATAAGCTCACAGAAACGCACATTGGGAGCGTATCCCATAATGTCGCCTGCAAGATTGTAGCAAATATAATTGCGGATAAGAGTTTTATCAAGATATGGGCCATGAAGTGCCCATTCGTGATGCGCATCCATTCCCATAAAGCTTTGGGGATTATTAAGTCCCTCAGAGGTTATCATTTTTATGATATATCCCTTTTTTTCAAAGTGTCTTGATGAGTTGCCGCGAATACGAATTCTGATGTCGCTTGATATGGAAGATGCATCTTCGGCATGATTGTTTTTGCCGATATTATCAATCACCGAAAACTTTGAGAGTATGGTTTCTTCTCCCGTTTCCGACATAGTGTACTCAAGGGTGTGACCGCCGGGAGCATTTAAAATCGGCTCACCGGGAATGGTTTTGCCATTTGTATCTATCTCAATGATAGGAAGATGTGTGCAAAATCTTCCGTCTGTGTGTGAGCAAGCCGCCTTTTCTTCTGCTTCTATATGTTGATGATACCTTTTTCCATTATCCTCCGGCATAATAAAACCTATACAAAGTACCATGGTAAACACCAAGGCTGTAACAGATATTCCTATTATTTTATATTTCAACCCCGGCACCTCCTTTTGCGGTCAGTTAATAGGTTTAATTTGAAACCTCATCATTTTGCATAACAGTATTAACATATTCGATGTTACCGATTTTATAAATCTCATCGCAAATACCAATGTTGTTTTTCCTTTCTGCCTGAGAAAGAAGCTTTGCAGTAATTTCATAAATAAACTCGATAGATTCTGTTGTTGAGTTTTTCACTCTTAAGACCGCTTTTGCACCGAAAAACTTAAACATTACTGCCTGTATTTGCGCCTCTTTGGTACGGTTACCCCTAATGATTACAAGCATACGGTTATTATTCTTGATTGCACCCAATATGAGAAAAAGTATAAATACGAATGCACTTCCGATACCTGCAACGATAAAGTCACCCACACCGCAGCAGATACCCACAATAATTGTCCAGAATAT
>JAZNTB010000073.1:0-3972 GCA_045591565.1 Clostridia bacterium | reverse complement strand
CCAGTGGATCTAAACTTAATTTGATTATACCATACATAGAAAAAAAAATCAAGAAACTGCCATTTTTTCAAAAAGCTATTGACAAATCTTCCAAAAGATGTTAAACTGTTACTCGGTTAGCGATGGCTAACTAAAATTTATTAACGCCAGTTAGCAACAGCTAACTGCGAAAATGCAGGTGACAGGTATGAATCTAAAAGAGGCTATCGACGGAAAAGAATATATCATTGACTCCATCAACACCGATGATGAAGAACTTGATGCATTTCTGTTTTCGCTCGGATGCTACAGTGGCGAGGAAATTACCGTTGTTGCTCACTTAAAAGGCGGCGTGGTGGTTTCCATAAAGGACTCAAGATACAGCATCGACAATCAGCTTGCTGAAGCTATTTTAATTTCATAAAAAGCAATCTCGGATTATTTTTGCTTATTAGTTAGCAACTGCTAACTCACCCATGCTTTGTTGATTATATTTTTAGGAGGCATATATTATGAGAATTGCATTGGCAGGAAACCCGAATTCGGGTAAAACCACAATGTACAATGCCCTGACCGGCAGAAACGAAAAGGTTGGAAACTGGGCAGGTGTTACTGTTGAAATGAAGGAACACCCAATCAAAAAGGCGTACGCAAAGGATACCGATATGGTCGCAGTTGACCTCCCCGGTGCCTATTCTATGTCACCCTTCACCTCAGAGGAAAGCATAACAAGCTCCTTTGTAAAAAATGAAAATCCCGATGTTATTATAAACATCGTAGATGCATCAAATCTTAGCCGAAGCCTGTTTTTTACAACACAGCTTTTAGAGCTTGGAATTCCGGTTGTTGTTGCACTCAACAAGAGTGATATCAACAAGAAAAAGCAAACACGCATCGACACACAGGCACTTTCATCAAAGCTTGGATGCCCTGTTGTTGAAACCGTTTCGACATCTGCCTCCGGTCTTGACGCAGTTGTAAAGGCTGCAGCAGAGCACGCCTTTTCTGAGCAAAAAGCACCTTTTGCACAGGCAGACATTGACCTTACAAGCAAAGCTGAAGTTGAAAAAGCTGACCGTGCTCGTTTCGAGTTTGTAAACAGCATTGTTAAAAGTGTTGAAGCCCGTAAGGTTCTTACCAAAGATAAGAATTTCGGCGATAAAATTGATGCTTTTTTAACCAACAAATGGCTCGGCATCCCGATTTTTGCACTTGTTATGTTCATTGTGTTTGATATTTCACAATCCTCTTTAGGGCCATGGCTTGCAGATACTTTTGTCGCTTGGATTGAAATGTTCCAGGAATGGGTTGCAGGTATTGCAGAAAACGCACATCCGCTCCTTCAGGCAATTTTGGTTGACGGAATCATCGGCGGTGTAGGTGCTGTTGTAGGCTTCCTTCCGCTCGTAATGCTTATGTATTTCCTGATTGCACTTCTTGAGGATTGCGGTTATATGGCTCGTGTATCGGTGGTTCTTGACCCGATATTCAAAAAAGTGGGGCTTTCCGGAAAGTCTGTTATTCCTTTTGTAATAACAACAGGCTGCGCTATCCCGGGAATTATGGCTTGCCGCACAATTCGTAACGAGCGTGAACGCAGAGCAACCGCTATGCTTTCTCCGTTTATGCCTTGTGGCGCCAAGCTCCCTGTTATCGCACTTTTTGCAGGCGTGTTCTTTGCAGACGCATCCTGGGTTGGTACTCTTATGTACTTTGTCGGTATATTCTTAATCTTTATCGGCGCTTTGGTTGTAAACAAGATTGCCGGGCATAAAAACCGTAAGTCATTCTTTATTGTCGAGCTTCCTGAATATAAGGTTCCGTCCCTCTGGCGCGCATTCCTTTCAATGTGCTCACGCGGTTGGGCGTACATAGTAAAGGCAGGTACAATTATTCTTGTCTGTAACACATTGGTGCAGATTATGCAGGCATTTAACTGGAACTTCCAGCTTGTTAAAGAAGGTATGGAAAACACCTCAATCCTCGCTTCTATTGCAACACCTTTCGCCATTCTGCTTATTCCTCTCGGATTTGGCGTATGGCAGATGGCAGCAGCTGCAATTACAGGCTTTATAGCAAAGGAAAATGTTGTGGGTACACTTGCTGTATGCTATGGAATCACCAACTTTATCGACACAGAAGCTCTGGAGCTTATGGGAGGCGCAAATGAAGTTGCTACAGTATTCGGCATCACCAAGGCTGCAGCGCTTGCATGCCTGATGTTTAACCTTTTCACTCCGCCTTGCTTTGCTGCAATCGGTGCGATGAACTCCGAAATCAGGGATAGAAAATGGTTGTTTTGCGGTGTAGGACTTCAGCTTGCAACCGGCTATATTGTAGCATTTCTTATTTACCAGATAGGCACTTTAATCACAGAAGGTACATTCGGCGCAGGCTTTGTCCCCGGTCTTATAGCAGTTGCCGTAATGGTTGGTTTCATTGCTTACCTAATGCTTTCTTCTGACAAAAAGTTAAAGGCAGAATACTCATCAAAACAGAAGGTGTGAAATTATGACTGATATCGTTATTACCGCAATTTTGTTACTCGCTGTCGGCGGTGCGGCAACATATATATACAGAGCAAAAAAAAGAGGTCAGCACTGCATAGGCTGCCCTCACTCAAAAACCTGTGGAGGCAGTCATTGCGGCTGCAGCTCCCAGGATAAAAACTAACTACCTCCTGAACCGGTGCGTAAAATATGCGCGCCGGTTTTTTAATGAAAAAAAAACAGACACCGAGTTTGCGGTATCTGTTTTTGGTGCAGATGACAGGACTGTTACTCTTTTTAAGGGAGTGCCCTGTATCGCACAATTAACCTGCTTTTTCTATATTAAGTTCGCTGTTAAACTTTACAGTTCCAACAAACTTATAGTAGATGTTTATATCCTGATAAGTTTCGCCCTGATATTCGTACTTTTCGCCGACTTCAATTCTTTCTATAAGCTCATGGAGAATCTCGTAATTGAGTTCTTTAATTCCAATGTACTTTTCAATTAAGTTTACAAAGTCTATGGCATTATCCTTTGACTTGTGGTATTCGTTAAGCTCGCTTTCTATTCTTGATGCCTCGGCTTTTAATTCTGCCTGTTCTTCTTCGCATCCTGCAAGGAGTGATGCCATTCTATCACTTGATAAGTTCCCTAAGACTGAATTTTCATAAGTCTTTGTTATCAAGATTTCAAGCTCGCCGATTCGCTTGTTGGCTTTTGCAAGCTTTCTTTGATTGTCCTTGGTTTCTGCCATAATCTTTTGCTCATTGCATTTAAGTGCCGCTTTATATAGGGCATCTCTGTCGGTTTTGAGCATCACGGTCTTTGCATAGATATCGGCAAGGACTACACCATATAACTCGTCATACCTTATGTAATGGGATGGGCAGTATTGCTTACCCTTTAGGTTATATGTGTTGCATACATAAGACTTGGTTGCATTGGACAACACCAAGGCTTTTTTACAATCCATACATTTAATTATTTTTGCAAAGATTTGTGTTTCGCCAGTTTTAGTTTCTCTTGACCGACTTTCAAGCAGTTTTTGCACATCATCAAAGGTCTGCTTATCAATTATCGGCTCATGAGTGTTTTCTACCACAATCCATTCATCCTTCGGGACATCCCTGAACTTCTTTGATTTAAAAGGCTTTTCTTTTCTGTGGTTAACCATATTGCCTATGTAGACTTCGTTTATAAGCATATCGCCCACAGTATCATCACACCAATAACACTCATCATCGTGTGCGGTCATAGCGGAATAATGATTCATTCCTTGAACTTTTGCATAGGTAGCAGGAGTAGGGATTTTTTCTTCGTGAAGTATTTTGGTTATTTTCCTTTTCCCATAGCCTTGTTTTGCTAAGTCGAAGATGTGTCTTACTATATGTGCAACCTCTTCATCGATTATAAGATGATGCTTATCCTTGGGGTCCTTTTTGTATCCGTATGGTGCTTTACTGCCAAGGAACCAACCTGATTCCGATTTGGTTTTGTATGCCG
>JAZNTB010000072.1:0-3043 GCA_045591565.1 Clostridia bacterium | reverse complement strand
TTGTTTCCTCTGCACCTACGAGATATTTTTTGATGTACATATCCCCGATTTCCACAGGAGTTGCGCCGGGAAAGCTTGAATAAAAAGCACCGGAACGCTTTATCCAATCGGACAGATAAAACGGAGCCATTCCTCCACCGTCGGGAATCATATATATGATGTTCTTGATTTGATTAGTGGTCTTTTCCGGACTTGCAAACACGCAGACTGAGTTTGTAAAAACAGTTAGTGCACAAAGCAGAAAAGAAATGATTTTTTTAATAGTATTATTCAATATTAAACACCTCCAATGCTTGCATTATATCATATCGGGCGACGGAGGTCAAGAAAAAAAGCTGAGCGGAAAGTCCGTTCAGCTTTTTATGTTTATTTTACAATAACGCTTTTTCCTGTCATTTCTTCAGGCTGTGAAAGACCCATAAGGTCAAGCATTGTCGGAGTCAAATCGCAGAGCTTTCCGCGCTCTAAGGCAACATCGCCTGCGCCCATAATAATGAGTGGAACAGGGTTTGTTGTGTGAGCGGTAAAGACATCCTTTGTGTCCGGCTCGAACATCTTGTCAGCATTTCCGTGGTCGGCTGTGATTAACACCTTGCCGCCCTTTGCCATAATTGCATCAACAACCTTGCCGAGGCACTCGTCAACCGCCTCAACGGCGCTAACAGCTGCCTCAAAAACACCTGTATGACCGACCATATCGCAGTTTGCAAAGTTCAGGATAATGCAGTCATACTTATCCTCGTTTATCAAGTCAACGCAGGCATCAGCAACTAAATATGCGCTCATTTCAGGCTGCATATCATAGGTTGCGACCTTAGGTGATGCGATAAGCTTTCTGTCCTCGCCCTCGTAAATATCCTCAACACCGCCGTTGAAGAAGAAGGTAACATGCGCGTATTTTTCAGTTTCAGCAATTCTCAGCTGCGAAAGGCCCTGCTTTGAAATGTATTCACCAAAGGTGTTTGTTAAAACCTGAGGCTTGAATGCTATATTCACATTCGGCATTGATGCGTCGTACTGTGTCATACACACATAGTAAAGCGGCATCTGCTCTCTTTCGAAGCCTGTAAAATCAGGATCAACAAAGGTTCTTGTGATTTCTCTTGCACGGTCAGGACGGAAGTTGAAGCAGATAACTGAATCGTTTGCGCTGATCTTGCCAACAGGTGTGCCGTTTTCGTAAACTACCATCGGGCGGATGAACTCGTCTGTTATGAGGGCACCGTTTTCGTCCTTGGTAACATAGGATTTTTCCATAGATGCGAGCACATCCTCTGTCATTTCACCTTCGTTTTTAACCATGGCGTTATATGCCTTTACTACTCTGTCCCAGTTATTGTCACGGTCCATTGCGTAGTATCTGCCTGAAACTGTGGCGATTTTGCCCACGCCTGTGTTTTCAAGCTTTTCAGAAAGTGCTTTTATAAAGTCAACGCCTGATGTCGGGGAAACATCTCTGCCGTCCATAATAGGATGAACAAAAACCTTGGTAAGACCGTTCTTTTTAGCAAGGTCAATAAGACCGAAAAGGTGCTCGATATGAGAGTGTACACCACCATCGGATAAAAGACCGATGAGGTGGAGTGCAGAATCATTGTTCTTGCAGTTTTCCACAGCACCCTTTAATACATCGTTTGAGAAGAAATCTCCGTCCGAGATTGATTTTGTAATTCTTGTAAGCTCCTGATAAACTACTCTTCCGGCACCGATGTTGGTATGGCCAACCTCAGAGTTACCCATCTGTCCGTCCGGAAGGCCCACAGCCATACCGCTTGCATACAAAATGGTGTTGGGGTAGGAAGCAAAATAGCTGTCAATATTCGGTGTTTTAGCTGCTTTTATTGCGTTGCCGATGGTTTCGTCATTCATACCGAAGCCGTCTAAGATAATAAGTGCAATAGGACTTTTCATATTTTCATATCTCCTGTTCATAAATTAAGGCGGAACGAGAGTTCCGCCTTGCTTTGTTTCGTAATTAGCAAGCCTTTGTGATAGCCGCAAACTTGTCAGCAACAAGTGAAGCACCGCCGATAAGACCGCCATCGATGTTCTCCTTTGAAAGAAGCTCAGCTGCGTTCTGGTCGTTCATTGATCCACCGTACTGAATTGTGTATTCAAGTGCGCATTTCGGGCAGTAAAGCTCGCCGATAATCTTTCTGATTCCGCCGCAAACCTCTTCTGCCTGCTCAGCTGTTGCAGTCTTGCCTGTTCCGATAGCCCAGATTGGCTCGTAAGCAATAACAACCTTTTTAGCCTCGTCTGCCGGTATTCCTGCGAATGCCTTCTTAATCTGGATGGCGATTAGGTCCATTGTGATGCCGGCTTCTCTCTGTTCGAGTGATTCGCCAACACAAACGATTGGGATGAGGCCTTTTTCAAGAGCCTTTTTGGTCTTTAAGTTAACTGTTTCATCAGTTTCGTTATTGTATTCGCGTCTTTCTGAGTGACCGATGATAACATATTCTACGCCGATGTCCTTTAGCATATCAGCTGAAACCTCGCCTGTGAATGCGCCCTTGTCCTCAAAGTGAAGATTTTCAGCACCGATTTTAACGTGTGTGCCCTCTGCTGCACGAACAGCTTCTGAAAGGCATACATAAGGAGTGCAGCAAACAACTTCGCAGTTAGAGCCTGCAGTTGCAGCAGCAACCTCTTTTATATAGTCATATGTTTCGCTTGGAAGCTTGTTCATCTTCCAGTTTCCGGCAATGATATATTTACCCATTATATTATCTCCTTTTGTGTCTCTGGTTGGCTGATTAAATTTTCGCATCTCACCATTTTTTGTCAGGGGCGGTACAGGAGTACAGCACCCTGACTTCAAAACGGCAATCTGCAAAAATTTTCTTCAGCCTTATTTTAGATTTCATCTACGCATTTTTGTGGCTGATAAATTTCATCAGCCTTATCTCTGATTTTATCTACAAAACTTTGCGAAACGATAGTTTCGCGGTAAAGTTTCGGTCAAGCCTTTTTAAAGGCTTGCAGGTGTGGACAGAGTCCACGAAAAACCATTATAAAACTTATTTATCATTAATAGCTA
>JAZNTB010000071.1:0-6697 GCA_045591565.1 Clostridia bacterium | reverse complement strand
AGCACCGAAGCTGTAAACTCAGGGTTTGAGTCAAGCTTTAAGCTGTATTCAATAATATGAGAATTCTCAAGATTTGCACCAGTCTTGCCGCTTCTTATAACAAATCCGCCGTGAGGAATTCCGCCGTGATTTTTATTAAGCTCCTCCTGTGTGATAAAGTGAACTGTCGTATCATAATCAGCGAAATAGTTAGGCATTTCTTTGATTTCTTTTTCAATTCTTGCCTTGTCTGCTCCCTCCTCGGCTACTACAAAGCATTCTCTTATATGCTTTTGCCTTGTCGTGAGCTCAGGATTTTTCCCTGCACGAACTGCTGCAAGCGCGCTGTCTGTCGGAATGGTGTACTGTTTGCCGTCAGCCACACCCTCAACGCGTCTTATAGCGTCTGAGTGACCTTGGCTTACGCCCTTGCCCCAGAAGGTATAGTCCTTACCCTCCGGCAATATGCACGAAGCATACAGGCGGCTCAAAGAAAACATTCCGGGGTCCCAGCCGCAGGATATAACAGCTACCGTGCCTGCATTCTTTGCAGCAGAATCAACCGCAGCAAAGTGCTCAGGGATTTTTGCATGGGTATCAAAGCTGTCCACAACACAAAAATCAGCCGCAAAACGAGGGGTCTGCTCAGGTAAATCTTTAGCCGACCCTCCGCAGATAACGACAACATCAATTTTGTCTTTATAATCCAAAATATCATCTATGTGATAAACCTCGGCTCCGGTCACAGTTTTAACTGTTTCAGGCGCACGCCTTGTAAACACACCAAAAAGCTCACAATCGGGGTTCTGGCGGATTGCCAGCTCTACTCCACGACCAAGATTTCCGTATCCCGCTATTGCTATTTTCATAATCTCATCTCCAAAAAGTTTATTCCATTTAAAAGGATACCACTTTTTGAAGATTTTAGCAACATTTTTTTACATTAAAAGAAAAAATTAATATCATCTCAAAACCGACTGAACTTAACATAGTCTATAATTTTCAAGAAAACAGTACCAAAAATGTACTTTCTAAGAAGCATTCCAGAGTTTACTTAGACTTTAGATATTTATGAATTTTCTTTAGAAGTTTATATATACAATATGTTATACCCGAAATTCCAAGCCAAATAAATGTTGCCTCTGATGTGATATCTTTTGTATTTTTTGTATATTCATACTTATACTTATCAAGTACATACAAATGAACCGCGACACCCACTATAACATGTAATATTAGATATATTCTATCGCCTAAAGATAGATGCTCTTCCCTTTTATGGCATCTTTTTTTACATTTTATTTTTCTGTTTAAAGATTTCTTTTTATTTGCACCCATCTTTATTCCCCCCCTTATATCCTTTAAGAGCACTGCTGTAAGATACAATATACATTTCTCGTTGTTCTGCAACACCAGATATTGTAGACGATGAAGCATTATAAGCATGAGCATGAGCATAAGAATACAGACATTATCTCATACAAACAAAACACTTATAGGAAAATCCTATAAGTGTTTTGGATGGTGCACCTGAAAGGACTTGAACCTTCACGTCGGGGACACTAGATCCTAAGTCTAGCGCGTCTGCCAATTCCGCCACAGGTGCGTTTTATTTAAACCACTCGCTAATTATACCAACAGAATTACGATTTGTCAAGCGATTTTTAAAAAATAGTTAATAAAAGTCGAAATAAAGTGAATTAGGGCATAAATACACTATTTTATTGACATTTCTTCTTTTATGTGATAAGATTTATTTTATAATAGGTAATTTAGCATCTTAGTATACCCTTAAATTATAAATATAATACAGCACACAAGACAGCATCGGGTTTCCCCTGCTGTTGTTGAAATGCTATAAAAAGAGGTTATTATGGATAAGATTTGGCTCTCTTCGCCTACAATGCACGGCGAAGAACAGATTTTTGTGAAGGAAGCATTTGACACAAATTGGGTTGCACCGCTGGGAAAAAATGTTACGGAATTTGAAAAAGAAATGTCGTTATATGTTGGCTGTAAAACGGCAGCTGCAATGACCGCAGGAACTCATGCCCTGCATATGGCTGTAAAGCTTGCAGGTGTCGGCATGGGTGATATTGTACTCTGCTCAGACCTCACCTTTGCAGCAACAGTCAACCCTGTCAGTTACGAAGGCGGCGTTCAGGTTTTTATTGACTCAGAAAGAGAAACCTGGAATATGTGCCCGAAGGCTCTCGAAAAAGCCCTTGAAAAGTACAAAGGGAAAACAAAGGCGGTAATATGCGCCAACCTTTACGGCACTCCCGCAAAACTTGACGAAATAGCGGCGTTATGCGAAAAGTACGGCGTTATCCTTATCGAGGATGCTGCTGAATCATTATCTGCAAAGTACAAAGGCATCCAGACAGGTACCTTTGGAAAGTATAATGCAATCAGCTTTAACGGCAACAAAATCATAACTACCTCGGGCGGCGGAATGTTCCTCTCTGACGACGAAGATGCAGTTTCTAAGGTAAGATTTTTCTCCACACAGTCAAGAGACCCCGCTCCATGGTATCAGCACAGCGAAATAGGCTATAACTACCGGATGAGTAACATTGTCGCAGGCATCGGAAGAGGTCAGCTTCTCCATCTTGAGGAGCATAAGGCTCTAAAGACAAAAATATACAATCGCTACAAAGCAGCATTTACTGATTTGCCTGTGGAAATGAACCCGTATCTTCCCTGCTCCGAGCCGAATTTCTGGCTCAGTTGCTTTACAATAAATGAACCTTTTATGGATAGGGTTAACCCTGAAAAGATTCGCCTTGCACTTGAGGCGGAAAACATAGAATCAAGACCTATCTGGAAACCGATGCATATGCAACCTGTGTTTGCAGACAGAGATTACATAACAAACGGTACAGACAATGTTGGAGAAGATATTTTCAGGCGTGGTCTGTGTCTGCCGTCGGATATTAAAATGACAGAGGAAGATCAGGATAGGGTAATAAAAATAATCAAGGGGTTGTTTTAATGTATAGAAAGTGCTTAAAACGAGTTGTAGATATTCTCTGCGCTCTTGCTGCACTTATTGTTTTCAGCTGGCTCTACATAATAGTTGCGGTTTTGGTGCGTATAAAGCTAGGCAGTCCGGTGATATTCAGGCAGAAGCGACCGGGGCTAGACGGCAAAATATTCACCCTCTATAAATTCAGAACAATGACCGACGAAAAGGATGAAAACGGCAATCTTCTGCCTGATGATGTACGCCTCACCCGTTTTGGTAAACTTCTGCGAAAGACCAGCCTTGACGAGCTTCCGGAGGCTTTCAACATATTAAAAGGCGATATGAGCGTTGTAGGTCCCAGACCTCAGTTAGTGCGTGACATGGTATTCTTTACCGAGGAACAGATGCAACGGCAGTCGGTAAAGCCCGGTCTTTCCGGTCTTGCGCAGGTTATGGGCAGAAACGGTATTTCCTGGGAAGAGAAATTAAACTACGACCTTGAGTACATAAAAAACATTACATTTGCAGGCGATTGCAAAATCATTTTTATGACGGTCTGGACGGCATTCGTAAAAAAAGACGGAATTTCACAGGAAGGTATGGATACAGCAGAAGACCTCGGCGATTATCTTTTAAAAAACCGTGAGGTCACTGAAGAAGAATATTCATTAAAGCAGGAAGAAGCTTTACGGCTTCTCGCATCAAGATAGGAGAAAATATGGATAATTTTAAATTTTCCGTTTCAATCTGTGTTTATGATGGTGATGATGCGCAAAACTTCGATACTGCACTTGCCAGCATCTTCTCGCAGACTGCAGTTCCCGACGAGGTAGTTCTCGTGGTGGACGGACCTGTAAACAGCAGAATTTGTTCAGTTATCGACAAATATGAAAGCAGGTTTGAAACCTTGAAGGTTGTGCGTCTTCCCGAAAACCAAGGGCATGGCAACGCACGACGCGCAGGACTTGATAACTGCACGCATGATTTGATTGCTGTAATGGATGCCGACGACATCTGCCTTTCCGACAGATTCGAAAAGCAGCTCGATACATTCAAAAACCACCCGGACTTAGACATCGTCGGCGGAAATATAACAGAGTTTATTGAAAATCCTGAAAATATAGTTGGCAAAAGAATTGTTCCCGAAAGCGACGCAGAGATTAAGAAGTATTTAAAAACCCGTTGCCCTATGAACCTTGTAACGGTTATGTTCCGTAAAGCCTCCGTCGAAGCTGTCGGCGGTTTTATCGATTGGTACTGCGAGGAGGATTACTACCTCTGGGCAAGAATGATGCTTTCAGGTCAGAAATTTGCAAATATAAGCGATATTTTAGTAAATGTCCGTGTCGGAGAGGATATGTACCGAAGACGCGGAGGTATTAAATATTTTAAGAGCGAAGCAAAATTCCAGAAGTATCTTCTGGATAACAGGATAATATCCTTTAGTACATATTTTGTGAATGTGGTAAAAAGAGTCATAGTTCAGGTTCTTATGCCTAATTGCATAAGAGGTTGGGTATTCAAAACATTTGCGAGGGAGAAATAAAATGTCTGAAAAAAAATACAAAATCGGATACACAACAGGTGTTTTCGATATGTTTCACATAGGACACCTTAATATTCTAAGACGAGCAAAAGAACAGTGCGAATATTTGATTGTGGGTGTAACAACAGACTCACTCTGCTTTCAAAGGAAAAACAAGTTCCCTATCATATGCGAGAAGGACAGAGCCGAAATCGTCGAATCAATAAAGTATGTGGACAAAGTAGTCCCGCAAAACAATATGGATAAGCTCAAGGTTGTCAAGGAATACGGCGTAGATGTTGTTTTTGTCGGTTCTGACTGGAAGGGTACTCCCGAATGGGATAGATATGAGAAAGAATTTGCCCAATCAGGTTGTGCTGTTTCATACCTTGACCATACAGATGGTATATCATCAACCATATTACGGGAGCGAATGAATAAATGATTTTTATACACAAGTATTGGGAAAAATTTCTAAAAGACCTCCAACAACGCGGTATTGCAAGCATTCCTGCAAAAGATGTTTCTAAAGACTTAGCGACCTATCTTGTTTTAAAACATGATGTTGAAACAGATGTAAAAAAGGCATATGATATCGCAAAGCTTGAAAACGCCTATAACCATCGTGGCTCATATTATGTGCAGGCTTATCTTTTGAATGATGCCGAAAATCTAAGACTTCTCTCACTTATGCAGGATATGGGGCATGAGATATCATATCACCATGATGTCATGGATTCTAACAAGGGTGATATCCAAAGGGCAGAGGAAGAATTTGAATTTAATAAAAATCTTTTTGAAACAAACGGATTTGAAATACATACTGTTTGCCAACATGGAAATCCGATAGTTGAAAGAGTCGGTTATACATCAAACCGTGATTTTTTCAGAAATAAACAGGTCAGTGAAACCTACAGCAGCATCTGCGATATAATGGTTAATTACAAAAATGGATATAAAACAGATTATAAGTATTTCTCAGATGCCGGAAGGCAATTTAATCTGATCTACGATCCTATAAACAACGATATAATAAACAGCGATGATAAAAATGTTTGTTTTTCAAATCTTGACGAACTTATAGAAGCTCTTTCGGAAGATACAGGAAACATAATAAGCATCCATCCGCACCGTTGGATACATTCTGCATTGATATATATAGTGAAAGCGGCTGTGTTCAGGGTGATTAAATCGGTAGCTAAAGCTTTAGTCAAGATTCCTTTTTTGAAAAAACTTTTTAGCAAATATTACTTTATTGCAAAAAAGATATGAGGACTATTATGAATAATGAAAGAATAAAACCTGTACAAAATAAAATCCTTGAAACGATGCTTTTTATAGACACCTTGTGCCGTAACAATAACATCACTTATTTTGTTATGGGCGGTACAGCTTTAGGTGCAGTCAGGCACGGAGGATTTATACCTTGGGACGATGACCTTGACATATTTATGACACCATCTGAATACAAAAAATTTAAAACGGTTTTTGAAAAAGAAAACAGTGATAAATTTATAATACAGGAATGGCGAACTGTACCCGACTATCTTGAATATGCAAAGGTTAGGATGAATGGCACAACCTTTATCGAAGAGAATTTTAAGGACAGAACAGATATGCATCATGGAATTTATGTTGATATTATGATTCTTCATAAATGTCCTGTAAATAAATTTATACAGAAAAAAATATACTATCAATCGAAGTTCGTCACACTATATGGTTTGTCTAAAAGGAATTGGAAACCAAAAACATATATGCAAAAGCTAATTCTTAATCTTCTTAAATTTATCCCCAAAAAAGCAATTGCAAAATGGTGTTACAAAGATATTTATAAATACGATAATTTGAATGATAAGTATGTTTGGTGCTATTTCATTACACCCGCAAGGTTTTCACAAGGTATTTTTTCAGCAGATTATTTCGATAGTTTTGAAGAAATCGAATTCGAAGGGCATATGTTGTACGGTCCTGCAAAAATTAAAGAATACCTTACATATCGGTATGGTAATTATATGAAGCTACCATCCAAAGAGGCACAAAAAGCAGCGGTGCATGCAATGATTTATGACACGGAAAAAGATTTTAATGAATATTTCAAATAAGATTGATTGGTGATAAAAATTATGAGCAGGCTTGAAGTTTTAGTTACAACAATGCATCAAAATGATTTTTCAAAATATTACGATATGAATCTTCAGACCGATGCAGTTATAGCAAATCAG
>JAZNTB010000070.1:0-1726 GCA_045591565.1 Clostridia bacterium | reverse complement strand
TATCAGCACCAAGGCAGCAGCAGATATTCCTATTATTTTATATTTCAACCCCGGCACCTCCTTTTGCGGTCAGCAAATAAGTTTAATTTGAAACCTCATCATTTTGCATAACGGTATTAACATATTCAATATTACCGATTTTATAAATCTCATCGCATATACCAATGTTGTTTTTCCTTTCTGCCTGAGAAAGAAGCTTTGCAGTAATTTCATAAATAAATTCAATAGATTCTGTTGTTGAGTTTTTCACTCTGAGCACCGCTTTTGCTCCAAAAAATTTATACATTACAGCCTGAATTTGTGCCTCTTTGGTACGGTTACCCCTAATGATTACAAGCATGCGGTTATTATTCTTGATTGCGCCCAATATGAGAAAAAGGATAAATACGAATGCGCTTCCGATACCTGCAACGATAAAGTCACCCACACCGCAGCAGATACCCACAATAATTGTCCAGAATATATAAACGGTATCTCTTGAATCCTTTATCGCAGTTCTAAATCGAACGATAGATAAAGCACCCACCATACCTAAAGACAGTGCTACATTGTTTCCGATAACCGTCATAACCATTGAAGTAAGGACTGTTAAAACAACGAGTGACACATTGAATTTTTTACTGTAAATAGTTCCACGATGTGAAATCATATAGGATATAAAAATTAAAAATCCCAAAATTCCCGAAACTATAATATTTGCTGCAATCTGCTCCCAAGAAAGCGTTGACTGGTCTTTGATAAGATTAAAAATCTGACTTCTCATTTTCAAAAACTCCTTTTCTCATATTTCATCATAGCTTTGCTGTCTTGCCAAAGCGTATTTACTTACCGACAGCTCACTTTTGTTGATACTGTTTATAAATTGCCTGATGTAATCAAGCAAAAATCCGTTGAACTTTACCTCAAGCACCACATTGAATTTATCCAAAACGGGATACATTACAAGATTTTCCGAAAATAAATCAAAATTTGTTTCCGTTGCCACAATGTTATTGTCAAAGGTAATCCTGATTTTATTTTCCTTTGCAATGTACGCTTTTCGGTTGTACTGAACAATAGTTTTCGGTCGGTAGCATTTATAATGCATAAGACCGTAACATTCTCTTGCAAAATCTTCTTCGTATTTTAACAAAACTTCATACTTTCCGGCAATTCACGCCTCTGCGTCCGCTTTTGCCATACGAAGTGAGCGTTTCTTCTGATTAGCCCCTTGCTTTTGCTTCATTTCAAGCATGGCAAAATCGTGCTTTGGGTCATAAATTCTAAGTCTTATTTTTCGCCTTGTTTCAACACCTTCGAGCTTTTCAAAAAAATCATCATCATAGACAGTATCAAAATAGAGCGACCTTATAATATATCCGTCTATCCCATTATGTTCATCTTGAATCATAAGGCTGTCAAGATAATGGGATTTATTTCGGAATTCTTCCAGGCTTATTAAAAACTTTTTTTCCTCTCTTGTTACTGTATTCATATAAATCCCCTTTTACAAAAAGAAAGCTGCAATAACAGAAAGTCCCAAAAAAGACCTTTATCATTGCAGCTGGACTGGCGTGGCATAAAGCTTTAGCCTCTTTGCTTTGCGTCACCGGCTTTCGCCGATTTTGCTAAATATTAAACTCTAAATACTATAGAATCAGTGAACGATTTGGATACCAAACTTTTTAGCTAATTTTTGCAACAAGTTGCAAAGCTAAATTATTCCACTTTGTTCCATAGCTAAATA
>JAZNTB010000069.1:0-12186 GCA_045591565.1 Clostridia bacterium | reverse complement strand
TGACTTTTCTGCAGCCTCTTTGAGTCTCTGCATAGCCATTTTGTCGCCTGTTAAGTCAACTCCGGATTCCTTCTTAAATTCTGCTACTAAGTAGTCAATAATTCTCTGGTCAAAATCGTCACCGCCGAGGCGTGTGTCACCATTTGTTGAAAGAACTTCAAATACACCGTCACCAATTTCAAGGATAGATACATCGAATGTACCGCCGCCAAGGTCGTACACCATAATCTTCTGGTCAGAGTCGTTCATTCCGTAAGCAAGTGCTGCGGCTGTAGGCTCATTTATAATTCTCAAAACCTCAAGGCCTGCAATTTTACCTGCATCCTTTGTAGCCTGACGCTGTGAATCTGAGAAATATGCCGGAACTGTAATAACTGCCTGAGTTACAGTTTCACCAAGATAGCTTTCCGCATCCTGCTTAAGCTTTGTTAAAATCATTGCAGAAATTTCCTGTGGAGTATATGCCTTACCATCTATTGTAACTGTATGGGAAGTTCCCATTTCTCTCTTTATTGACATAATTGTTCTGTCCGCATTTGTTACTGCCTGTCTTTTTGCCACCTGACCTACAATTCTTTCGCCGTCTTTCTGGAATGCCACAACTGACGGTGTAGTTCTTGCTCCCTCAGAGTTAGCGATTACCGTAGGATTACCTCCCTCAATAACTGCTACACAAGAGTTTGTAGTTCCCAAGTCAATACCAATAATTTTTGCCATTTTATTCTACTTCCTTTCTTTTTAAAACACCTTAGTTTGCAACCTTGACCATTGAATGTCTGATTACTCTTTCATTGTTATAAATGTACCCTTTAATGAATTCCTCTACAACTGTATTCTCGGTTATAGTATCATCATCAATGTGCATTACCGCATTATGAAGGTTCGGGTCAAATTCCTCACCAACCGCCTTAATGTCGCTTACTTTAAGCTTTGTAAGCGAATCCAGCATTTGTTTTTTTACCATTTCCACACCGGATTTTAAAGCCACCGCATCTTCCGATTCACACGGAGCCTCAAGCGCCCTGTCTAAATTGTCAAGTACCGGCAGAAGCTCTAAAACCGTGTCGATTACGGCATCTGCGTATCTTGCATCCTTTTCCTTCATTGTTCGCTTTTTGTAGTTATCAAACTCTGCAAAAAGACGCAGATATTTATCCTCGCTATCCTTAAGCTTTTCAGAAAGCTCTTCCTCCGGTGTTTTTTCTACTGTTTCTTCTGTTTCCTCCGGAATTTCCTCCAGAGTTTCCTTCTTTTCATCTTCAGCCAATGTTATCCCTCACCTTCTGTGTTATAAAGCTGATCCAAAATTTTATCTACATGGTTTGAAATGCAGTCAAGACTTGCGATAACCTTCGCGTAATTCATACGCTTAGGCCCTATTACGCCGATTCTGCCGACTACTCTGTCACCCATGGAATAATTAACGGTAACAAGGCTTGAGTTTGCAAGCTCGGTAAACTCATTCTCAGCGCCGATTTTAATATCAACACCGTCCTTGGCATCGCCTATAAGTTTAACCAGGTTTTCCTTATTTTCAAGGAACGCAAGCATTTCGCGTGCCTTTCCCACATCAGAAAACTCAGGATAAGACAAAATTGATTTTGCATTGTTTACATAAATTTCGGTCTGGTCAAGAGAATCGATAGCCTCATAAACAAAATTTAAAATATTTATCAAAACCTTTGGCGAAAGTCCGACAGCATCCTCTATCTCATCACCGATTTCCTTAATTTTAGGGAATGTCAGCTCGTCTGCCGTAAGTCCTGCAATCCTGCTGTTTAAAAGCTCTGTCAGATGACCTGCAGTTTTGTCGTCTATATCGATTTCTACCGACTGATTTTTAATAATCCCTGTACTTGTTATGATTACAATCATAACTGTCCCGTACCCCATACTGACAAGCTCTATTTTCTTTATTCGCGAGCTGTTGAGCTTAGGCGTTGTCACTATTGTAGTATATTCGGTTAAGGTAGAAGCTATAAGGCTGGCTCTTTTGATAATCATTTCCAGCTGACTTACACGCTCTGCCATAATCGACTGCAGCTTTTCAATTGCCTCGACACTCATCTGGTATCTGCGCATCAGGGAATTAACATAAAATCTGTACCCCGCATCCGACGGAACTCTGCCGGCTGATGCGTGAGGCTGTATTAAGTATCCCATTTCCTCAAGGTCTGCCATCTCGTTACGGATGGTTGCACTTGATAAGCCCAGTTCGTTTTTCTTTGAAATTGCGCGAGAACCTACCGGCTCTGCAGTGCCTACATATTCATCAATTATTGCCTGAAGAATTTTTTGTTTTCTGTCACTCAGCTCCAAGAATTCTCACCCCTTATCTAAAATACTGTTAGCACTCAAGCCATTCGAGTGCTAACAGTATAAATCATACCCCTTTTTTACCTATTTGTCAAGAGTTTTTCGGTATTTTTTTACTTTTAAATAATAAACTCACACATAATCTGATTTGCGACACTAATTGCATTGTGAGAAAGCCTGAAATTTCCGTTTTCTTCCTCTAGCATTCCCATTTTTATAAACTTTGATAACGGTTTTTCAAATACTTTTTCCATATCAACGCCGAACCGTTTTAAAAACTCCTTTTGGGAGACTCCGCAAGTCTTTCGAAGACCCAAAAACATAAACTCAGACATTTTTTCCTCTTTCGAAAGAACCTCTCTATCTCCGCTTTCAAATTCGCCCTTTACATAAGAAGAAAAATCATCGGTATTTGAGTATCTTACACCAGCTATATATGAGTGTGCGGAAAGTCCCACGCCGATATATTCCTCACAGTTCCAGTATTTTTCATTGTGACGGGAGCATCTCCCTTGCCTTGCAAAGTTGGAAATCTCATACTGATGATATCCGTGCTTTTCCAGTTTGCTGCATGCAAGCTCATATATTTCTCTTTCGGTGTCTTCATCAGGAAGTACAAGCGCTCCGCTTTCGTTCTCATAAAAGAGTGGCGTTCCCTCCTCCAAAATAAGGCTGTAACAAGAAATATGCGCAGGAGATAGCGAAAATGTCTTACCCAGCGTGTACTTAAAGCTTTCTATTGTCTGGTCAGGGATAGCACACATCAGGTCAATGCTGATATTTTCAAACCCGCAGGTCTTTAAAAGCATTACTGTATCCTCTGCATCCTTTGCTGTATGAATTCTTCCAAGCCTTAAAAGCTCGCTATCCAAAAATGACTGTACCCCGACAGAAACCCTGTTCACCCCTGCCTCTTTCATCACAAGCAGTTTTTCGTTGTCTACTGTTTTGGGGTTTGCCTCAATCGTAAATTCACAATTCTCAGAAAGCGAAAAGTTTTCCCGTATTTTTGATAACAGAACACGAAGTTCTCCGCTGTCAAGCGCAGTAGGTGTTCCTCCGCCGATAAAAACGGTGTCAACTGCCTCGCCTTTATACCTTTTCATATCACAAAAAAGAGCATCAAGATAGTTTTTCTTATCCTCCTTTGAAAATTCAAAGGAATTAAAATCGCAGTACTTGCACTTTTTAAGGCAAAACGGTATGTGAACATATAACCCTTTCATAATAATCTCTCCACAATAAAAGGGCGGAAAACCGCCCTTTAAATTAATTTGCCATTATTCGCAGCAATCGCAGTCGTCTCCGCAATCACATTCAAATTCAAGCTCAATCTCCTGATTGCAGTTCGGGCAGATAATACCCTTTTCCTCATCAAGAGCATCAAAGTCAATCATAACATCTTCGTGACAGCTCGGACATTCGATTTCAAAAAAGTCCATATCGTCATCGTAGTCATCATCGCAATCGCAGTCACAACCGCAACCACAGTCGTCATCTTCCTCATAAGCGATTTCTTCAAGGTCAGCAAGATCGCTGTCGATTTCGTCAACCTTTTCCTCAAGTTCATCGTGTGCGTCTATAACATCGTCAAGCGCTACTGAAATTTCCTTTAAAACATCAATGATGTTTACTAAAAGCTTGCCTTCCGGCTTTGTCTCGTCAATGTTAAGTCCATCACAAAGACCCTTAAGATATGAAACCTTAGCAACAAAGTTCTCCATATTTAAAATTCCTTTCTTCGGCTTATTATACACGCTCCATGTATTCGCCTGTTCTTGTATCAATTCTTATAATATCAGTGTCATTTACAAAAAGCGGAACCTGAATAACTGCACCTGTCTCAAGTGTTGCAGGCTTAGTTGCACCTGTTGCAGTATTTCCTGCAAAGCCCGGCTCTGTCTCAGAGATTGCAAGCTCAACAAATGTAGGTGGTTCGATACCAAATACATTGCCCTTATATGAAAGAATCATACATACCATATTTTCCTTAACGAACTTAAGTGCGTCACCAATCTGGTCCTTGCTGATAGGAAGCATATCGTATGTTTCCTGATCCATAAAGTAGTAAAGGTCACCGTCATTGTAAGAATATTCCATATTTTTCTTTTCAATATGAGCTTCCTCAACCTTTTCAGTAGGTCTGAAGGTCTTTTCAACCACGCCGCCTGTGATAACATTCTTAAGCTTTGTTCTCACGAACGCTGCTCCCTTACCAGGCTTTACATGCTGAAACTCAACAACCTGAAAAACATTTCCTTCAAATTCAAAGGTTCTGCCGTTTCTAAAATCTCCTGCTGTAATCATAATTTTTTCCTCCATAGTTAAATTATATCTATACAGTATATATTCTAATATATTTTACGCAAAATTTCAAGTCTTTTTTCAAATAATAGTCAAATCTTTACAAGATTTTGTGAGATTGCTGGCAGTTTCACCAATTGCAACCACATCTTCAATGCGTACACCGCCCCAACCCTCGATATAAATTCCGGGTTCGACGGTTATTACATTACCGACTTCGATGACCTCATCTGTTTTTGGTGCAAAAACAGGGCGTTCGTGAATTTCGATGCCGATACTGTGTCCAAGGCTGTGTCCGAAATTACTGCCGTAGCCGCTATCTGTTATAATTTTTCGTGCCACACCGTCAATTTCGGAGCACTTTTTGCCCGGTTGGATAGCGGCTATTGCTGCTTTTTGCGCCGCAAGTACAATATCATATACCTCACGCTGACGCTCGGAGCATTTTCCCACAAGCACAGTTCTTGTCATATCTGAGCAGTAGCCGTCAAGCACGCAGCCAAAATCAAGGGTAACAAACTCGCCAATCCCGATAACCTTGTCGGTTGCGACACCGTGCGGCATAGACGACCTCATTCCGCTTGCAACTATTGTTTCAAAGGATGTTCTGGATGCACCGCGTGCGCGCATATAAAATTCTAACATAAGAGCAACATCACGCTCGGTCATTCCACCCTCAAAGTTCTCTAAAAAGTATGAAAAAGCTTCGTCACCAAGGGCTTCTGCCTGTCTTATTTTTTCAATTTCATATTTATCCTTTATTCTGCGAAAACCTGATATTTTGTCCTGCATCGGCACAAGGCTCTTGCCAAACTTTTTAAACCTTGCAAGCTCTTTCACAGTAACCGTACCCTCTTCAAAGCCAAGCGTATCCACATCGAGCATTGATGCAATTTTTTCCACACCCTCACTGATGTCACGAATTTCAAAGTCCTTCGCTTCCACTCTTGCCTGAATGGTGTAACGCGAATCGGTAACTAAAATCTGCCTTGTTTTAGTTATAAAAATCAGTGCATCCTCCGAGGTAAATCCCGAATAGTAAAATATATTTGCATACCCCGAAAGAATTACGCCCTCATTATCTGCCAAAGATTCACGAAGTTTATCTGTTCTGTTCATTTTCAAGCATCTCCAAAGCTAAAATGTAGCCGTCAAAGCCTTTTCCTGAAATCATATGCTCGCACGCAGGAGCAGTAACCGAGGTTCTGCGGAACTCCTCCCGCACATGAATATCCGAGATATGTACCTCAACAAATGGCGTTGTAACAGCTTTTATTGCATCGTGAATTGCATAGGAATAATGCGCATACGCACCGGGATTCATTACCACTCCGCTATATGCTCCCATCGTTTGCTGAATTTTTGTGACAAGCTCGCCCTCCGAGTTGCTTTGAAAAAAATCAACACAAACATTCATTTTTTCCGCTGCAGCCTTTATAAATTCACGCAAATCATCATATGTGCGGCTCCCGTAAACCGACGGTTCACGAATTCCGAGCATATTAAGATTAGGTCCGTTTATTATAAGATATCTTCTCATAGCTTTTCTATTTCCTCCATCAGTGCCGCAATAATATCACCTTCAGGTACCTTTTTGATAATCTCGCCCTTTTTGAAGATAAGACCTTCGCCCTTTCCTCCTGCAACACCGATATCTGCCTCGCGTGCTTCACCTGGACCGTTTACGGCACAGCCCATAACCGCAACCTTTATATCTTTATCTATATCTCGCAGGCGTTTTTCCATTTCCTCAGCAATCGGTATCATATCAATTTGTGTTCTTCCACAGGTCGGACAGGAAACAAGCTCTGCTCCCTGTTTTCTAAGTCCTAAAACCTTTAATATTTCCTTTGCTGCGTAGATTTCTTCTACGGGGTCTGCCGTTAGAGAAACGCGCATTGTGTTTCCTATTCCCTCTGATAAAAGCGCCCCGATACCAACAGCGGATTTCACCATTCCTATCCCCTGCGTTCCCGCCTCTGTCACACCAACATGCAGCGGAATATCATTTAAAGCATTAAATTTGCGGTATGCCGAAATCATAGTCGGCACATCTGATACCTTTATCGAAACAACAATATCATTAAAATTCAAGTCGTCCAGTATTTCAACATGGCGAAGTGCGCTCTCAACTAAAGCATCTGCTGTCGGCTTTTTGTACTTTGCCAGTATATCCTTTTCAAGAGAGCCACCATTTACGCCTATTCTGATTGGAATTCCCCTCTCGCGGCAGGCATCCGCCACCTGACGAACACGCTCTTTATCGCCGATGTTACCCGGATTAATCCTTACCTTATCCACTCCGTTTTTAATACACTCAAGAGCCAGGCGATAATCAAAATGAATATCCGACACAAGCGGTATTCTGATTTCCTTTTTAATATCCGCAACCGCTCTTGCCGCCTCCATATCAGGAACTGCAACCCTTATTATCTCACAGCCTGCTGTTTCGAGTCTTCTTATCTGTTCTACCGTCTTTTTTACATCACGAGTGTCGGTATTCGTCATGGACTGCACCGAAACAGGATTATCTCCGCCAATTTTAACTCCGCCGACATTTACAGTTCTTTTCATTCGTCAAAACTCCCTTTAACCTATAAGTCTTAAAATATCATTAAAGCATATCACCGCCGCAAGTGCAAGAAGCAGCATAAGCCCTATCCCATGCACCATCCCCTCTTTTTCAGGAGGCACAGGCTTTCCTCTCACCAGTTCAATCAGCATAAAGAACAATCTGCCGCCGTCAAGTGCCGGTAGCGGCAAGAGATTAAATATACCAAGGTTGACTGTCAGCATTGCCACAATAAACAAAATGTTTATAAGGCTGTCTTTCCCCGAATTCACTGCCTGATTTACAACGCCTGCAACACCCACAGGCCCTGAAACGCTGTCAAGTCCGGCTTTTCCGCTAATCATATCACCAAGTGCATAATATATGCTTTTTGCTATATAAAGCGTATAGTGCCACGCCTGAGGGAAAATATTTGCAATAGTGACATCCTCTTTTTTCGGCTCAAAGCCTATTATATACCGCGTTTGAGAAACCGACTTTCCCACATACTCTGCCGGTATATCGCCCTTTTCATACTCTACTGTCTGCTCGGTTTTAATACCGTTTATTGAATCGCTAAACCGGGCAGATGTTTCCCCATAAGTGATTGTTGTTATATCAACCGATGGTTTTAGATTGAATTTCAGCCTTTCACCGCCACGCTTAACCTCAAGCTCAAACTCGGTATTCTCCGAAAAACCGCCTGTATAAAGCGCTATATCGTCAAAGAAATTGATTTTATGTCCGTCTATGGCAACAATTCTGTCCCCTGCTAAAACTCCTGTTGATGCAAGGTATGACCTTTCATCAACCTTTCCTATAACATTTGAATTAAATGGACTTGTCATCCCTACAATGACCGCAAACAGAACAAAGCCAAGCACAAGATTGAAAATAGCTCCTGCCGAAACGACCAAAAAGCGTTTCCATAGCTTTTGGTTGCAAAAAGCGTCTTCCCTTTGGCTGTCATCGTCCTCGCCCTCAAGCTTGCAGTATCCACCGATAGGTAAGATACGAAGTGAATACAGCGTTTTTTCTGTCTGGCGCTTAAAAATTGCAGGACCCATTCCTATTGAAAATTCAAGAACTCTTACTCCCACAGCCTTTGCCATAATAAAGTGACCAAACTCATGAAGAGTAATCATCACAAGAAAAATCACAAGCGTTACAATCGCTGTAACCAAAAACATCAACTCCTTGAATATACAATCTCTCTGGCAAGCTTATCCGCCTGCATAATCTCATCAAGCGACGGATTATCTATATTTTTAACTTTTTCCATCGCATATGCGATTGCCTCTGCAATATCAAGATATCCGATTTTACCTTTTAAGAAAAGCTCAACCGCAGCTTCATCGCCGGAATTGAATATTGTAGGCAGTATTCCTCCTGCCTTACCTGCTCTTTTCGCAAGCTCCAAGGCAAAGAAGGTTTCGGTATCCGGCTTTGCAAAGGTAAGGTCAGGATACTTTCCAAAATCAAGCTCATTTCCACTCATCGGAAGCCTCTGCGGATATGTGATAGCGTACTGTATCGGCAGCTTCATATCCGGAGCGCCAAGCTGTGCTATAACCGCATTGTCCTCATACATAACCGCAGAATGAAGCACACTCTGTCTGTGTACAAGCACCTGGATATCATCTATATCCACATCAAACAACCATTTTGCCTCAATCATCTCAAGTCCCTTGTTTACAAGCGTTGATGAGTCTATTGTAACCTTTGCTCCCATATCCCAGTTAGGGTGTTTTAAGGCATCAGCAGGCGTCACATTTAAAAGTTCTTCACGCTTTTTCCCGAAAAACGGACCGCCTGATGCAGTTAAAAGTATCTTTTTGATTTTGCACGGATGTCCCTGAAGGGATTGGAAAATCGCAGAATGCTCGCTGTCAACAGGCAAAAGCTTAACTCCGTATTCCTTTGCAAGGCGGGTTACGATGTGTCCGCCTGTAACAAGGGTTTCCTTATTGGCAAGCGCTATATTTTTACCTGCCTTTATAGCCTCAATCGTAGGAACTAGCCCTGAAATACCAACCACCGCCGTAACAACGGTATCAGACGCTTCACAGGTTGCAACCTCCAAAAGTCCTTGCTTTCCCGATACCACTTTTGTGTCGGTATCGGCAATTTTGACCTTGAGTTCCTTTGCTTTTTCCTCATCCACAACGCAGACAATAGCGGGCTTAAACTCCCTTATCTGTTGTTCTAAAAGTCCAATATTGGAATGTGCAGAAATAGCATGGACACGAATTCCTTTATACTCTCTTGCAACATCAAGGGTCTGTGTTCCTATCGAACCGGTCGACCCCAATATTGATATATTATGTTCAAAATTCATCATTATACCTCTTTTACGCAGCAACAAACTGCAGTGCATAGTAAATAAACGGCATTATAAACAGCACGCTGTCAAATCTGTCCAAGATTCCTCCGTGCCCCGGAAGAATTGAGCCGTAATCCTTTTTACCAAAATCTCTTTTAATGCAGGATGCAATCAAATCTCCCGCCTGCGAAAGAATTGAGCCTGCAAAGCCGATAGTGGCGTACTTAAGCATTTCTACGCATCCTGCTGCACCTCCCGAAACAATGAGGATATACAAAGCTGCACCTATGGTGGACAGTATAATTCCGCCGATTGAACCCTCAACGGTTTTTTTCGGGCTTATAACCGGTGCAAGCTTGTGCTTTCCCAAAAAAGTTCCGGAAAAATACGCTCCCGTATCGGTGAGCCATGCACACACAAACGGAAGAATAACAGCAAAGCGTCCGTAATCCTTGCGTATAAGCACAATCGCCATCATAAATGTCGAAATAAAGATTGCAGAAAATGCCGCTGCCATCACTTCCTTTGTATCTGCTTTTGTGTGCATATAAATTGCCATAAGCAAAAACAATGCACATACAGCGTATATGCTAAGCACCATCTGACCGAAAATCACGCCCAGACATATAATTAATGCAGAAACAAAGCCTGTAGCCTTAAGTTCTTTT
The DNA here is from genome assembly GCA_045591565.1 of Clostridia bacterium. Taxonomy (GTDB): domain Bacteria; phylum Bacillota; class Clostridia; order UBA1381; family UBA1381; genus UBA1738. Next base: position 2,024 of record JAZNTB010000069.1, on the reverse strand, counting down.
TTTATTTCCATAACGCCGCACATTTCGTAGACCATACCGATAACTACAAGAGTTACCGCACCATAAAGCAAATACTGGTTCGCAAAAATTACGGCAAAAAATACAACAAGACCTATAAGCGAAGTAAGAATCCTCGTTAACATTATTTAACCCCTCCGTACCTTCTGTCACGCATCTGGTAGGCAATTATCGCCTCATGCAAATCACTGACAGAGAAATCCGGCCAAAGCTTTTCGGTAAAATAGAACTCCGAATAGGAAGCCTGCCACATCATAAAATTGGATAAGCGCTGCTCATTACTTGTTCTTATAATGAAGTCGGGATCAGGCTGACCACCCGTATACAAATTGTCCGAAATTGTATCCGCATCAATATCCTCAACACCCATTTTACCGTCTAAAACCTTTTGACACACTTCCTTTGCTGCACGAACAATCTCTTCACGGCTACCATAGTTAAGTGCAATGTTCATCACGATTCCTGAATTATTCTTGGTAAATTCCTCAGTTTTTTCAATCTGACGGCACATTTCCTCTGACAACTCATCGCGTGAGCCGATGGCACGAATTACAACATTCTCTCCTGCCAAAGTCCGCTCTGCATCCTTTAAATAGTTCATCAAAAGATTCATTAGAAAGTCTACTTCCTCCTTAGGGCGTTTCCAGTTTTCGGTAGAAAAGGCGTAGACGGTTATATATTTTATTCCCATCCTGTTACATTCCGTAACTATCTTCTTTAATGTATCAGCACCTGCCTGATGTCCGGCACTTCGCGGTAAGCCGCGTTTTTTTGCCCACCTTCCGTTTCCGTCCATAATAACGCCTATATGCACAGGCAGACGGGACGAATCTATCTCATTTTTTAATTTTCTTTTCTTGAAAAACATAAACCTACCTCTTTTATACGATAAGGGCTGCCGTATCAAGCATACTACCCGATACAGCACCCCCTAAAATCAAACTTCAAGTATTTCCTTTTCCTTTGCCGCTGTTATATCATCAATTTCCTTGATGAACTTATCGGTCAGGTTCTGGATATCCTTTTCGATACCCTTTAAATCATCCTCAGTAATCTCTGAAGCCTTCTGCTTTTTCTTGTAATCGTCCATAGCATCACGGCGTGCATTTCTAATCTGCACCTTTGCTTCCTCTGAGTACTTCTTAACTGTCTTAACAAGCTCTTTTCTTCTTTCCTCGGTAAGCGGCGGGAAAGAAAGTCTTATAACCTTGCCGTCGTTCTGCGGTGTGATACCGATGTCCGACTTGTTTATTGCCTTTTCAATTTCGTTCAAAATTGACTGATCCCATGGCTGAATAACGAGCATTCTCGGCTCCGGAGTAGAAATTGAGCCAATCTGTGCAACAGGTGTCATTGAGCCGTAATACTCAACTGAAACCTTATCTAAAACCGCTGCATTTGCTCTGCCCGCTCTTATAGTTTTAAGTTCTGAGTGAAAACCCTCCACTCTTTTATTCATTCTTTCTTCAATTTCCGGATATTTTCCCATAATCTCACTTACCTTTCTTTTTGATATTTTATCTTGTTCCGTCCTTTGTTACCAAAGTACCGATTTTTTCGCCCATAACAGCCTTAACAATATTTTCCGGATTATCAAGTCCGAACACAAGTATCGGCATATTATTGTCACGGCACATAGAAGCCGCGGTTGAATCCATAACACCGAGTTCTTTTGACAATATGTCATTAAAGGAGAGTGCATCAAACTTTTTGGCATCAGGATTGATATTAGGGTCAGAATCATAAACCGCATCAACCTTTTTAGCGAGTAGTATTACCTCTGATTCGGTTTCGATTGCACGAAGCGCTGCTGCGGTATCTGTTGACATAAACGGATTTCCTGTTCCTGCTCCGAAAATGACTACTCTGCCCTTTTCTAAGTGTCTTGTAGCTTTTAGTCTTATATAAGGCTCTGCAATCTGTCGCATTTCAATAGCTGTCTGTACTCTTGTATCCACGCCGCAAGCCTCAAGCTCGGAGCAGAGTCCCAAAGCATTTATACAGGT
>JAZNTB010000068.1:0-7497 GCA_045591565.1 Clostridia bacterium | reverse complement strand
TTGAAAAGCTACTTTCACTTATCGTTGGTTAAGAATAATTATTTCTAAAAGAGGAGATTGTTATGGCAGGAGAGGCAAAGTGGTATGTGGCACACACATACTCCGGTTATGAAAATAAGGTAAAAGCTAATATCGAGAAATCGGTTGAAAATCGTGGTATCAGCGACCTCATCCAAGCCGTTGAAGTTCCTATGGAAGATGTTATCGAGGAAAAGAACGGTGAACAGAAAATCGTAAAACGTAAGATTTTCCCGGGTTATGTCGTTGTAAAGATGATTATGAACGAGGACACATGGTATGTTGTCCGTAATACTCGAGGCGTTACCGGATTTGTCGGCCCCGGATCAAAGCCTGTACCTCTTTCTGACGAAGAAGTCGAAAGAATGGGAGTTGAACAGGTGCGTATGGCTGATATCGGCTTTGAAGTCGGTGACAGCGTAAATGTTAAGTCCGGTCCGCTTGAAGGATTCTCCGGTAAGATCGAGAATATCGATAAAGAAACCCGTAAGATTACGGTCAAGGTTTCAATGTTTGGTCGTGAAACACCAATTGAGGTTGAACACAGCCAGATTGAAAAGCTTGTTGATTAAGTTTTTAAAGCATTTATGCTTTAGAATATCCCTCTGGTATACAGTGGGAGGGCAAAAAGCCCGATATTTACCACATTAGGGACTTTCGTTCCCAAGAATTAGGAGGTGGCCAAAAATGGCACAAAAAATTGAAGGTTATATCAAACTACAAATTCCGGCTGGTAAGGCATCACCTGCACCGCCAGTTGGTCCGGCACTCGGTCAGCACGGTGTAAACATTATGCAGTTTACCAAGGAATTTAACGAGAAAACAGCAAAGGACGCAGGTCTTATTATCCCTGTAGTTATCACAGTTTATGCAGACCGTTCCTTTACATTCATCACAAAGACTCCGCCGGCTGCAGTTCTTCTTAAAAAGGCCTGCAAGATTGAAAAGGCATCAGGTGTTCCAAACAAGACAAAGGTTGCTACAATTTCAAAGGCAGACCTTCAGGCTATCGCTGAGCAGAAAATGCCTGACTTAAATGCAGCTTCTTTAGAGGCAGCTATGAGCATGATCGCCGGTACTGCAAGAAGTATGGGTATCGTAGTCGGAGATTAATTACTGAGAAAAGCAATTAATATGGTGGGAGAGGAGAAAATCCTTGCTTGACCACATAAGGAGGATAATAATATGTTTAGAGGAAAGAAATATCAGGACAGCGCAAAGCTTGTTGACAGAGCAAAGCTTTACGATGTTGAAGAAGCTTTAGAGCTTACTATAAAGACTGCAAAAGCTAAATTTGACGAAACTGTTGAGCTTCATGCTAAATTAGGTGTTGACTCAAGACACGCAGATCAGCAGGTTAGAGGTGCAATCGTACTTCCACACGGAACAGGTAAAACTGCAAAGGTTTTGGTTTTCGCTAAAGGACCAAAGGCTGATGAAGCTTTAGCTGCAGGCGCTGACTATGTTGGCGAAATGGAGCTTTGCACAAAGATTCAGGAAGAAAACTGGTTCGACTTTGATGTAGTTGTTGCAACTCCTGACATGATGGGTGTTGTTGGTCGTCTTGGTAAGGTTTTAGGCCCTAAGGGATTGATGCCATCACCAAAGGCAGGCACAGTAACTATGGATGTTACTAAGGCTGTTAACGACATCAAGGCAGGTAAGATTGAGTACAGAGTTGATAAGAACAATATCATCCACTGCCCAATCGGTAAGGTTTCTTTCGGAAAAGAAAAGCTTGCAGATAACTTTAACGCTTTAATGGGCGCTATTATCAAGGCAAAGCCGGCAGCTGCAAAGGGTCAGTATTTAAGATCAGTTGTTGTTTCATCAACAATGGGACCTGGAATTAAGCTTAACGGTTCAAAGCTTGGTTAATAAAAAAAGTATTGACAAATTAAGATTTCTATGCTATACTCATATAGTTGGAAATAAATCCGTAGACAGCAGGCATAAAGGTAAGTCCTGCCGAGGGTGTTAATTAGTTTGATAACTAACGGCTCTTTTCGTCTACGAAAAAGAGCCTTTCTTTTTGAAAGGCAACAAAATCTTATAGGAGGTGACATTATGCCAAACGAAAAGGTTTTGGAAGCGAAAAAAGAACAGGTTGCTCAGGTTGTTGAAGCTTTAAAGGGCGCTGCAACAGGCGTTTTAGTTGACTATCGCGGTCTTACCGTTGAAGAAGACACAAAGCTCAGAAACGATTTAAGAGCTGCCGGTGTAAAGTATTTCGTTGTTAAAAACACATTGCTTCGTTTAGCAGCAAACCAGGTTGGTCTTGAAGAACTTGACAGTATGCTTCATGGCCCAACAGCGTTGGCGGTTTCAGAGGATCCTGTAGCTCCGGCTAAAATCCTTTTTGACTATGCCAAGGGAAATGACAAGGTTGAAATTAAGACAGGTTTCATGGATGGTAAGGTAATGTCAATGGACGAGCTTACTACTCTTGCTAAGACTCCGTCAAAGGAAACTCTTATTGCAAAAATCATGGGCAGCCTGAACGCACCGGTTTCAAACCTTGTAAGATTGCTTAACACAATCGCAGAAGGTGGCGAGGAAATCGCAGACCTTATCGCTAAGAAAAACGGCGAAGCTGTAGCAGAAGAGGCTGCAGCAGAAGCAGCACCTGCTCCTGAAGCAGAGGCAGTAGCAGAAGCACCGGCTGAAGAAGCAGCTGAGGCTCCAGCTGAAGAAGTAGCAGCTCCAGCAGAGGAAGCTACAGAAGAAAAACCTGCAGAAGATGCAGAATAATTTAAATTTATTTAATTAGGAGGAAACAAAAATGGCAGACATTCAGAAAATTTTAGATGATATCAAAGAATTAAAGTTATTGGAAGTAGCAGAGCTTGTAAAGCTTATGGAAGAAGAGTTCGGCGTTTCAGCAGCAGCTCCTGTAATGGTAGCTGGCGCAGCAGCAGATGCTGGTGCAGCTGCAGCTGAGCAGTCAGAGTTTGAGGTTGTTCTTGCTGATGCAGGCGCTTCAAAGCTTAATGTAATCAAGGTTGTAAGAGAACTTACAGGTCTTGGTCTTAAGGAAGCTAAGGAACTTGTTGACGGAGCTCCTAAGACAATCAAGGAAGGCGCTTCTAAGGAAGACGCTGAAGCTATCAAGGCTAAGTTGGAAGAAGCAGGCGCAAAGGTTGAGCTTAAGTAATTATGCTTATAGACCTATCTGACATTATTAAAGATTACGGCGGAAGGTTAGACATTCAGGAAAGCTTTCGTATGCCGGACACAAGCTTTTTGGGTGAAGAATTCACCTTTGGCGATGAGTGTCTGTTAAAGGGGTTTATACTTAATAATACAAAATCTTTGGAGCTTAAAGCAACTGTTACAGGACGGATGACGGCGCATTGTGCGCGTTGCGGAAAGCCTGTGGAGGTTGATGTCGAGTTCCCTGTTTCTGAGGTTTTGGTGCGCGAGGATGCGGAATTTACCGAAGATGAAGATATTTTGGTTTATTCGGGTACCTCGGCGGAGCTTTCGGAGGCCATAGTCGGCAGCTTTTTAATGAATGTATCGGGGAAATATCTGTGCAGCGAGGACTGTAAGGGACTTTGCCCGCATTGCGGACAGGATCTTAATGAAAAGGACTGCGACTGCAGTAAGGATATTATTGACCCCCGGTGGGAAAAATTGGCCGAAATTATGAAAAATATGTCTGATACTGAATAGGAGGTGCGATTAAGATGGCAGTACCTAAGGGTAAAGTATCTAAATCAAGAAGAGATAAAAGAAGAGCTAATTGGAAGCTTGAAGTTCCTGGTATGGTGGAGTGTCCGCAGTGCCATGAATATAAAATGCCTCATAAGGTTTGTAAGGCTTGCGGCTATTACAACGGCAAAGAGGTTGTAAAAGTTTCTGAGTAAGTAATTTTTCAAAGAGCGCTTATATAAGCGCTCTTTTTTTGCAGGAAAGCATATTTGCGCTTATATAAGTGCAAATATAATACATATCAGGTTATAATCAAGAAAAAATGCTTATATAGGTGCAAAAAAATGAACATAAATTATGAAAAACAGGTAGGAGAGAATATTCGTTTCTTAAGAAACGAAAAGAATTTGACACAAGAACAGTTAGCTGTGCGTCTGCAGGTGTTGGGTTGTGACATAACGAGAAGTGCCCTTGCCAAAATAGAGGTAGGGCAGCGGCATATTTATCCTGATGAGATAAAAGCCTTAAGGCAGATTTTGAATGTTTCGTATGATGATATTCTTAAATAAGTATGGTATAGTAAAAAAGCCATCCGCTATATTAGCGGATGGCTTTTAATTTTTATAATTACCTTTCGAAAAGCTCAATGCTGTCGCTGCCGTCGATTTCACGAAGATTAACCTTTATAATCTCGCTTCGTGATGTCGGGACATTTTTTCCTACATAATCTGCCCGTATCGGTAGTTCCCTGTGCCCTCTGTCAACCAAAACCGCAAGCTGAATTTTCGCTGCACGGCCTTTAGAGAGAACGGCATCAAGTGCTGCACGGACAGTTCGCCCTGTGTAGATTACATCATCTACCAGTATTATGCTTTTGCCGGTAACAGGGAATTCAAATTCTGCAATGCGCTTGACTTGATTTTCGTCAAATATAAGGTCGTCGCGAAAGGGCAGAATATCGAGCGTGCCGACAAGCGGTCGCTTATTCTCTATTTTGCAAATAGCGTCGGCAAGCCTTGTAGCAATCGGGATACCCCTTGTCTTAATTCCTATAATACAGATATCGTCAACCGATTCGTTTTTTTCAACAATTTCGTGAGCAATGCGCATAATCGCACGGCTTACCGCATTTTCGTCAAACAGACATGCTTTAAGTTTCATTGATTACCTCAATTATTCTGTAATTTCAGTTTCTTCCTCAATCGCTTCTTCAACAACCTCTTCGGCTGGAGCTTCCTCAGCTTCGCAGCAGTCCTTGCAGCAGCAAGCTGCCTTTTTCTCAGATACCAGAAGGTTTGTAAGGATACCGATAATAAGTGCTGTTGCGATTGAAGTGATTTGGATTGGACCAAAGTTAAGTGTAAGACCACCAATACCTGTAACAAGGATTGAGCTTACAACGAACAAGTTCTTTGATTCATTAAGGTCAACCTTCTGTACCATCTTAAGACCTGATACTGCGATGAAGCCGTAAAGTGCGATACAGATACCGCCAACTACGCAAGTTGGAATTGTATTTACAAACTCAACAAACGGTGTGAAGAAAGAAAGTACTATTGAGTAGATTGCTGCAATAATGATTGTTGAAACAGATGCATTTCTTGTAATAGCAACACAGCCAACGCTTTCGCCGTATGTTGTGTTCGGGCATCCGCCGAAGAATGAACCAACAATTGAGCCAATACCATCACCTAAAAGTGTGCGTGTAAGACCGGGCTCTTTAATAAGGTCTTTTTCAATAACTGAGCTTAGGTTCTTGTGATCAGCAATGTGCTCTGCAAGTACTACAAATGCAACCGGTGCGAAAAGTAGTGCGATCTGTGATACGCCCTGCCAGCCGTTAAGCTTTTCAAGACCTTCATTCCACATACCTATAGCAAGGAAGTCAGGAACTCTTATAAAGCTTTCTAAAGTGATTTCCTTAAAGTTATTTACAAGAGGTGAGAAGTCAATAACCTGAAGATATGCATTTGAAGTAAGGTTTCCGATAATTGTAAATAGTGCTGCTGCGACATAACCTGTAGCTACACCAATAATGAAAGGAATGAGCTTTGCTGTCTTTCCGCCTTTTACGGATGCTAAAACTGTAGCACCAAAAGCGATAAGTCCGCAAAGGATATGGATTAGGTTGTAGTTATCAGCAGATACTGCTGTATTTGTCACATTGTTTATTGCACTCCCGCAAAGGCTCAAACCAATAAGTGCAACTGTTGGTCCGATAATTACAGGAGGAAGAAGCTTATCTACCCACTTTGTTCCTACAAACTTAATAACTGTTGCAATAATTACATATACCAAACCTGCAAAAACTGCGCCTAAAAAGATACCAAAGTATCCGAATGTGCAAGCACCTATAAGCGGTGAAATAAATGCAAATGAGCTACCAAGATAAACCGGACTCTTTTTTCTTGTCAGCGCAATGTAAGTAAGTGTTCCTGCACCTGCACCAAATAGTGCTGCTGCCTGACTAAGAATTTCTTCTCCTGCCGCTCCGTTTACCAAAATCGGAACTAATAGGGTTGCCGCGATGATTGATAGTAACTGCTGGAAAGCAAATACTAAGTTTGATTTTAACTTTGGTTTGTCTGCCACATCGTAGATAAGTTTCATTTTTCCACTCTCCTATGTTTTGTTTTGAAAAATATGAAATCAAAAATGCCTTGCCTGCAGAAACAGACAAGGCATAAGCCGCTAAAAGTATAAAGTCTCTTGTCGATGTCACTGCATCAGCTTAAAGATTTCATATTCAACAGCATCAGTATATCACAAATTTCGACATTTGTAAATAGTTAATTTTCGGTTTTTATAATTCCGATTGCAAGCTCGGTAAGCTGTGCTTCATCAACAGTTCCCGGCGCATTTGACATAAGCTCGGATGCATTTTGTACCTTCGGGAATGCAGTAACATCCTTTAAGCTGTCTGCACCGCACATAATCATCGCCAAGCGGTCAAGACCGATGCCGCAACCGCCGTGAGGCGCTGCGCCGTACTTATAGGCTTCAACCAAAAATCCGAATTTAGCCTCGATTTCCTCCTCTGAAAGGCCGAGTGCTTCAAACATCTTCTGCTGAAGCTCGTAGTCAGTAATTCGGATAGAGCCACTCGATAGCTCTGTTCCATTGAGAACAAGGTCGTAGGCCTTTGCGATAACCTTTTCGGGGTCTGAGTCGAGGTACTGAATACATTCGTCCATTGGCATAGTGAATGGGTGGTGCATTGCATCCCAGGCACCTGTTTCTTCGTTGAATTCGAAGAACGGGAATTCGGTAATCCACAGGAAGTTATATCCATCAGGAATAATGTCAAGCTGTTTTGCGACCTTAAGGCGAAGTGCACCCAAGGTTGGGAGAACAACCTTATCCTTGTCAGCAACAAACAAAACGAGGTCACCCTTTTCTGCGCCCAGACGGGCAAGAATAGCATCAAGCTCGTCCTTTTCCATAAATTTAGCAAATGAGCAGTTAGGCTCATCCTCTACCCAGCGAACATATGCAAGACCTTTTGCACCGATTCCACGAACAAACTCTGTAAGGCGGTCAATTTCCTTTCTTGTATATACCGAAACAGCGTCCTTTGCCACGATTGCACGAACAGAACCGCCGTTTTCGATAGCTGATGTGAAAACACCAAAGCCGCAGCTTGCAACCATATCGGAGATGTCCTGAATTTCCATACCAAAGCGTGTGTCAGGCTTGTCCGAGCCATAGCGCGACATTGCCTCGCGGTATGTGAGTCTTGGAAGCGGAAGAGTGATTTCCTTTCCTAAAACTTCACTAAAGAGTGTGCCGATAAAGCCCTCAACCATAGCAAGGATATCCTCAACC
>JAZNTB010000067.1:0-27724 GCA_045591565.1 Clostridia bacterium | reverse complement strand
TTTCGGTGCACGCCTTGCGTGCACTTTTTTAATGTATAAAATTTACAGCTCGCGAACGCATTGTTACCACACAGATAGACACCCGACTTTTATGTCGGGTGTTTATCATTTTGAGAATTGCTTTGTAAACGCCTTTTGCAGTTCCACCACTGCAATCGGCATAACCGAAAGGATTAAAACTATTATCCACTGCACGCCTGAGAGCGGCGTAACCTTAAATATTCCTGCAAGAAGCGGCGTGTTTACAACCAACACCTGCATAAATATGCCGATTACAAGTGAAAGCACAAGCACTCGGTTGCGGAAAAACTCACGATTTAAAACCGAGCCTTCGGTGCGCATATTAAATGCATGGAACAGCTGTGACATTGAAAGCACGCAAAACACCATTGTTCTGCCATAAGCCGGAACCTCTCCCAAGTCAAACACATTATATCCTATCGAAAATGCCAAAAGCGCAAGTGCACCGATAAGTCCGCCCTCGACACATATCGTCATCCATAAGCCGTCCGCAAAAAGACTCTTTTTAGGGTCGCGCGGCTTTCTTTCCATAATTCGCACATCCACAGGGTCAAGTCCCAGCGCAATCGCCGGGAGCGAGTCGGTCACAAGATTTACCCACAAAAGCTGGATTGCAAGAAGCGGCGGCTCCCAGCCGAACAGCATACCCACAAAAATCGTAATAATCTCGCCTATGTTTGACGAAAGCAGGAACTGTATAGACTTTTTTATATTCTCAAAAATTCCTCTTCCCTCACGCACCGCCTCGACTATTGTAGCAAAGTTATCGTCGGCAAGCACTATGTCCGACGCCTCCTTTGCAACATCGGTACCCTTTAGTCCCATACTGCATCCGATATCGGCAGCCTTTAAGGCGGGCGCATCGTTAACGCCGTCCCCCGTCATAGCAACTATCTCGCCCTTTTTCTTAAACGCGCGCACAATACGCATTTTGTCCTCCGGTGTAACACGGGCAAACACGCTGTATTCTGTGAGTTCACTATCACTCTTCCCCGAAATTCTGTCGCCTGAAATAACCTTTCCGCAAATACCTATCTGCCTCGCAACCGCCTCGGCAGTTACGCTGTTATCGCCGGTAATCATAACCGGCTTTATTCCTGCCCGTATGCACTCTGCAACCGACGCTTTGACCTCATCTCTCGGCGGATCCATCATACCTATTATTCCTACAAAGGTCAGGTCGCTTTCCGTTATACGGACGCCCGCTACATCCTTATATGCAACTCCGATAACACGCAGAGCCTTTTCTCCCATTCTACGAACATCTGAAAGTATTTTTTTCTTTTCACTCTCACCAAGCGAAGTTCTTTCGCCATTTTTAATAAAATGTGTGCATTTCTCAAGCAAAATTTCGGTTGCACCCTTGGTCACAACCCTGTTTTTTCCGTAATACTCCACAAGTACACTCATAAGCTTTCGGTTTGAATTAAACGGGATTTCGTCCTTTCTCTTAAATCCTCTTTTTATTCCAAGTCTCTCTGCCTCGCTGAGGATTGCTGCCTCGGTAGGGTTAGTTCCGCTGTCACAGCATACGGCTGCCATCTCAAACAGCTGCATCCTATCCTCCGCCATACACTCGGTCACTGTCATACGATTTCGGGTAAGCGTTCCCGTTTTATCGGCGCATATAACCGTTGCACCGCCTAAAGACTCCACCGCCGACAGGTGCTTTACAATCGACTTTTTCTTTGCCATACGCTGAACGCCCATGGCAAGAACAATGGTCACGATTGCAGGGAGTCCCTCCGGAATTGCCGCAACGGCAAGACTCACCGATGTCAAAAACATTGTAAAGGGCGGCATCCTCTTTAAAAGTCCAATTACAAATATTATACCGCAAATCAAAAGTGCACCTATTCCAAGATATTTTCCCGTTTGGGCAAGCTTTCTCTGAAGCGGCGTCGGTTCTTCCTCACCACTTGATATCATTGCGGCAATCTTGCCGGTTTCGGTCTGCATACCTATCGCAACGACAATCGCCTCTCCCTTTCCCTGAATAACATTTGTAGAGGCAAAAACCATATTCCGCCTCTCGGCAAGCGGTGCAAACTCGTCTAAAACACAATCGCTTTCCTTTGAAACCGGCATAGCCTCCCCTGTCAGTGCCGACTCATCCAGCTCAAGACTAACTGATTTTATAAGGCGGCAATCAGCGCATACACGGTTTCCTGACGACAAAATCAGTATATCCCCCACTCGTACATCAGCAGAATCTACAGTCATGGTTTTTCCGCCCCGTCTTATCTGCGCCGTTGGTGATGACATTTTTTTGAGCGCCTCAAGCGCATTATCCGCCTTACTCTCCTCGATTACGCCAAGAACAGCATTTATCACCACTATCAGTAGAATTATTATGGGGTCAATAAAATCCCCCTCCCCGCCCAGGAGCGACACAAAAAAGGAAACCCCTGCCGCAATCAGAAGTATTATTATCATAAAGTCGGAAAACTGAGCTAAAAACCTTGAAAAAATGCTCTTTTTCTTTTTCGCTTCAAGGCAGTTTTTTGTTTTTGTATCGGGCGCTTTTTGCGATATGTATTCTATCACCGCGTCCTTAGACATCGCATGAGCATTCATTAAAATCATCCCTTTTATTATTCTTTATTTACATTAGTATGTTTTTTTGGCACAAATATGCAAAAATATTTTATGTCCCTATTGCATTTTGGAAATTTTATGCTATAATATAATTAGTGTCCCCATTGAAATTAATGTGAGGTGATTTATATGGCACGAAAAGGAAGAATTCAAAGTGAAACAGGTTTTTATCACATTCTCCTTCGCGGTGTGAATACGCTGTTTATAAAAGAAAGTGACTTTGCGGAATTCACGGCTGTTCTTGCGCGTTACTGCCAAAGCGACTCAATATCGCTGTTTGCATATGCGCTACTTGGTAACAGAATTCATATTGTTATAGACGCTAAAGGTGATGTTGGAAAGGCATTAAAGCCGATATGTACAAGCTATGCCCGATACTTTAACCGCACTCACGCACTAACAGGCAAGCTGTTTTATGACCGCTTCAAAAGTGAGCCGATTGATTCTCTGGATGAGCTTCGCGGTGTAATTGCGTTTGTGAACTCCATTTCAAAAACCTGCGGCGAGGATTACCCTCATTGTTCTCTCTCGGATACCGGCAGAAAGCTTTGCCGCCTGCCGCGCGGTATCAGCAGAAAGGACTTTGAAAGCACACAAATCACCAAAATGTATATTGAGGACTTTGATTGCCTGTCCGTCCGTGAAATCGGCAGATACATATTTGATCTGTGCGGTATTATGCCAAAGGATTTTAAAAATCTTCCAAAGGACGACCTTGACGCTGCACTTTCAAAGCTGACAGAAAAGCGCTGGATTGCCACAACAAAGCTTTATGATATTCTGGGTATCAAAAAAGCCTTCAAAACAAACAATAAACCGGCAGAGCCAAAATCTCAGCTGCCTAAAAAGCCGAAGACCAAACCGGAAGAGAAGCCGGAGCCGGCAAAGCGTCAGGAGCTTAGTTTCTGGCTACTGTAAGGAGGAATTTCCATGGAAAAAAAGTTTAAATTCACTGCTCTTGGCAGGCAGTTAAAAACCATAGGCGCACATGCAACTTCTGCATTTTTGTTCTCGCTTATCTGGCTTATGGGCGTTGCTGTTTGGACTACAAAAACCGGCGGCTACATCTATATCGCCCTTGGTCTTATAGCATACTTCTTCACGGCATATAACAACGGTGTTTCCTGCGCAGTTGACGATAAGCGTTCCTACACTCCAATGACTCCGCATCCGCTAAAAGGGCTTGTTCTTCCAATAACACTTACCTTGGTGAACATGATGGTGATTGTTCTTTATAAATGCACATGGGAATTCGGTGCATCCGGCGAAACACCATCTCAGGTATGGTCAATCATCACAAATATTTTATGTATAGCGTGGTTTTCCCCATACCAGCCGGCACTCGGTATGGCACGCGGTCACTTTGAGCTTTTGGGATATATCATAATCCTCTTTACGCCCATCGTGGCTAACTTCCTCGGCTATTTTGCCGGCTACAAGGGTTTTTACTTAAAGGAAAAGCTTGGTTTTCTTTTATATGAAAAAAAGGATAAATAGCAGCACAAAGTGCAGGTCGAAAAAAAGGCCTGCACTTTTTATATATAATAGGAAGAAACTCAAATCATTTTCGATACTATAAAGGCTCCCATACCGATTAAAACGATACCTGCAGATAGCATTCCTGCCATGATTCGTGCATCCTTTTTCCCCTCTATCATCTCACCCGTTTTTACTCCCATATATTTTTCAACAATCCGTTCCGCCTCTATCATCACATTTGTGTCAGCCGTAGCGGTATCCTTCAAAATCAGGATTGCCTGAGAAATCAGTTCAGATTTTACATTTTTTAGTATTACAACCCTATGAGTTGTGTTTTTCATCGAAAATTCCCCTTTCAAATTCTATATGTAGTATTTACTTTAACAAATTTGTAATATTTATTTTTCTCCCTTGATATAGCGTATTGTTGCCCTGTCATGGCTTTTATATACCATTTTTGCCCGATTTTACTGCAAAATTCTTTAAAAATATGGGGATTTTATATTTTTTACAATATTATCCATAGGAATAAAACGGCAAATATGTTGTGCATTATGCATAAAAATGTCGAATTTTTTGGTGTAAAAATATACCCCGATTAGGGCAAATGCAACAACTTTGTAATAAAATGCTTGACTTGGGCATAATATAGTTATATAATATGCGGGAAGGTATAGGAGGAAAGAAAAATGTTTTTTAATAAAAAAAGCAGTAAACGCTCAGTTTACCTGACAAGATTTACTGCCGTATTTATGCTATTGGTAACTTTCTGCCTGCTGACCGGTGCGGTTATTGATCCACAGACAAAGAACATTACACTGGTTATGGTAGATGCTTTTGCAGACAGCGAAAGCGAAAAAGAGTTGACAACAAGACAAAACACCGTTTCCGAATTCTTACAAGAAAATGACATCACAATCGGAGAATATGACAGAGTAAGTATGCTCATGGAGGACAACCTCTATGACGAGGCTCGGATTATCATCAGAAAAGGCAGAAAATTCACACTTAATATTGACGGCAACATGGAGATTATTACAACAACCAAAAGCACATTGCGTGAAGCATTTGTTGAAGCGGGCGTTACAGTCAGCGAATCGGACAGGGTAGAGCCGGCTATTGACTCTGCCGTTACAGAGGACATGAATGTAAGCGTATTCCGTGTTGCGCATGAGGAAATAACGGTTGACACCGAAATTCCTTTTGAAAGCCGTGAGGTTTCCGATTCCAGCCTTGAAAAGGGCAAAACAAGAATCAAAACCCGTGGCGTTAATGGTCTTAAGCGCACAGTTTATTCCGTAACAACAGAAGATGGCGTTGAAGTTACCCGTCAGGTTATATCGGAAGAAACCGTAAAAGAGCCGGTTACTCAGGTTGTTGCTGTCGGAACACGCGCCAAGGCTGCAGCTTCCGGCAAGAAATCGGTTGTTACAAATGCTGGAAAAAGCCTCAGCTATTCCAAAAAGCTGACCGTTACTGCAACAGCTTATACTGCCAGCGCCGGCAAGAAAACAGCTTCAGGCAGAGTTGCACAGTATGGCGTTATTGCAGTTGACCCTAAGGTAATTCCACTGGGCACAAAGCTGTATGTTGAATCAACAGACGATGGTAAATCATGGCAGTATGGATACTGTATTGCAGGTGACACCGGAGGCGCTATTAAGGGAAATAAAATCGACCTTTTCTATGATTCAAGAAGTCAGTGCTTGCAATTTGGAAGAAGAAGTGCTATAGTATATGTATTAGATTAAAATGAGAATGACTTAAATCATTCTCATTTTTATTGAGGAGATTAGTATGGACTTAACATCACCAAGAGTAATAAAGGATATTGCAGAGCGTTTCGGCTTTGGTTTTTCAAAAGGACTTGGGCAGAACTTTCTTTTAGATGCCGGCGTTTTGGACAAAATTGCGGATGCTGCAGAAATTGACGAGGGCGTACTTGAAATAGGCCCCGGCTTTGGCGTGCTTACAAAGCGGCTTTGCGAAGAGGGCAAAAAGGTGGTTTCTGTCGAGATTGACAAGCGCCTTATTCCGATACTTGATTTTACCCTGTCAGAGTTTGACAATGTCAAGATTGTTGAAAAGGACATTCTGAAAACCGATGTTAAAGAGCTTATCAAAACCGAATTCGGCGACGCCAAAATCAGCGTTGCGGCAAATCTCCCCTACTACATCACTACGCCGATTATAACAAGGCTCATCGAGGAAAAGTTGCCTCTTAAAAACATCGTTGTAATGGTGCAAAAAGAAGTTGCAGAGCGAATTTGCGCAAAGCCTGGCAAAAAGGATTACGGCGCCATAAGCGTTATGTGTCAGTATTATACTAACCCCCGCCTTGTCACCATTGTTCCGGCAGGAAGCTTTTATCCTGCGCCAAAGGTGGACTCTGCGGTGCTTTGCATGGAGGTTTGCGAAGAGCCGAACATCAAGGTACAGGACGAGAAAATGTTCTTTAAGGTTGTAAAAGCAGCATTTTCACAGCGCAGAAAGACGCTTTTAAACTGCCTTTCAAGCGGTTTTAGTGCAGACAAGCAGACTATTTCAGGCATTTTAGAGAATATTGGAATTGAGCCTTCTGTACGCGGTGAAAAGCTGGGACTTGCAGAATTTGCAAGGATTGCAGATGCCTTTTCCGAAGCAGAAGCTTAACACAGAAAAGAGCCGAAACGGCTCTTTTTATAATTTTGCAAATTATGTAGATTATTGTCGAACTTTTATAGTAGACAAAACCAAAAAAATGTGTTATTATATAATCACCACAACTATTAAACTTGGGCAATTAAATAATCAACAAAATTCAAGTGACTTGTGTTGTAAAAAACACAAGCTCTTGTTCGTTAAACGCTTGTAGTTTTGTTGATTCTATCGGTTGTTCATTAGCAATAGTTGTGGTAAACTTTGCAGAACTTGAGCATTGTGTTTTTTGTGCGTAGTTCTGCACAGAACTGCGCATTTTTTAATTCCTCAAAAATGTGCAGTAATATAGAATACAAAGCGAAACGGAGATGCTTTTAGCATCTCCGTTTTGTTTCATAAGTCATTATGGTAAAAACTGTTTTTATCCTCTATAATCTTTATCGCCTCAGATAGCGCCTCGCCAGCGCTCAGCCAATGAATATCCTTATTCCGCCTAAACCATGTAAGCTGGCGCTTAGCATATCTTCTTGAATTCATCTTTATAAGCTCCAATGTTTCGTCGAGGCTCGCCGAGCCGTCAAAATAGCTGTAAAATTCCTTATAGCCTATCCCCTGCATCGCCGTCAGGTTTTTATCATAGCCTTTCTTTAAAAGAGCGCTGACCTCATCTAAAAGTCCGTCCTCTATCATAATATCGACACGGCGGTTTATTCTGTCGTACAGAACTTCCCTCTCCCAGTCGATACAAAAGTATATGCAGTCATAGCGCGACGGCTTTTCAATCTTGGCGTGCGCTGAAAGAGTCATTCCGGTAGTTTTATAAAACTCAATTGCACGGATAATTCGCCGCAAATTATTGGGATGATATTTCTCCGCCGTTTCCGGATCTATTTTCATAAGCTCGGCGTGTACAGCCTCATTTCCGAGCCTCATCGCCATATCCTCAAGCTCTGCTCTGATTTCGGTATCCGCCTCGCCGTCAGAAAAATCCACATTATTAACAAGCGAATCTATATAAAGTCCCGTTCCGCCGACAACAATCGCAAGCTTTCCTCTTTTATGGATATCCTCTATAACCTTATGCGCCATATCGCAGTAGTCAGCCACCGAAAAGTTCTCCGAAGGCTCTTTAAAATCCATCATATAATGCGGTATTCCCTGCTTTTCCTCCTCGGTAGGCTTTGCCGTGCCGATATTCATATACTTATAAATCTGCATACTGTCCGCCGATACAATCTCGCCGCCCAATCTCTTTGCAAGCTCGACCGAAAGTGCAGTTTTCCCCGACGCTGTCGGTCCTGCTATAACAATCAAAGGTATCTTTTTCATACAATCCTCTTGAATTCCTTTTCCATCTCTTTTTTCGACATTGTTATTATTATCGGTCGTCCGTGCGGACAGGTATTTATGTTATCAAGCGCCAACACCGCCTCTAAAAGCACTTCAAGCTGTTTTTTATCAAACTCCCTGTTCGCTTTTACTGCCGCCTTACAGGCGATTGTGTAAAGCGCACGCTCGGTCTTTTGCGAAACAGTTTCCTGACCGTTCTCCGCAAAACCGCTCAAAAGCTCGATTACGAGGTTTTTAAGCTCCTCGCTATCCAGCACCTCCGGCGTTGCACGCACCAAAACAGCGTTTCCGCCAAACTCCTCTATTTCAAAGCCTGCGCTCAAAAACCACTGCGCATTCTCCTGATATGCCGCATACTCCGCTACCGACAGTTCCACTGTAACCGGAAACAGAAGTGCCTGAGATATTACCTCTTTTGCGGCAAGCTCTCTTTTTAACTCCTCATATTTGAGTCTTTCGTGCGCCGCATGCTGGTCAGCAATTATCATAGTATCGCCCGACTGCGCCAGAATATATGTTCCAAAAACCTGACCTATAACCCGAACGCTTTCCTTGTCAAAGCCCCAGCCATTATCAGGAGCAGGCTTTTCCTGCATTTCTATTAAAGGCATCTGCACAACTTCCGGCTCTTTTACAATCTCCGGCTCTATGACAGGCTCGGCCTTTTGTTGAGGCGTTGTAAATCTTTCTATCGCCGCTCCCTTATCATTCTCCGCCGCCATATGCGCCTTGGTGGCATCAAACGGACTATTATCCCCGATTAAATCATTCTGCCTCTTTGCAAAATATTCACTTGTCACATCAAGCGCATAGCTTGTAATTCCGCTCTTTTTCTGTGGCGGCTCTTTTTTTATCTCTTGATTTACTCCAGAAGGCGCGCTTAGCTCAAGCTGTGCCGATGTCGTTGCTGTATCACGGCTGAACTCACTTTTCTGCGGCGTCTTTCTCTCGATTTTCGGTACATCCGGAATGGCATACAGTGCATTTTCGAGCGCATGAAAAACAGCCGAGAAAACATCGTCACTTCTCGAAAATTTTATGTCAAGCTTTGTCGGATGCACATTTATGTCAATATGCCTTGGGTTTACCTCAATATTCAGAACAACCAGCGGATATTTCCCTATCATAACCTGATTTTTGTATGCACGCTCAACAGCCGAGTAGATAAGCTTACTCCTTATATATCTCTTGTTTACAAAAAAGCTTTGATGCGTTCTGTTTGGACGGCTGGTATCACTTCTTCCTGCCATACCTGTTATTTTGAGAAACTCCGTTTCATAGTGAACAGGAATAACTGCCTTTGCAAACGACTTGCCGTAAACCGCATAAATACAGTTGGCAAGACTTCCGTCGCCCGATGTGAAATACTTGTCCTTGCCGTCAATTATATACCTGAAGGAAATTTCAGGGTGCGACAGAATAAACCGTTCCACATAATCGGTAACGGCTGCCGCCTCTGTTGCGTCACGCTTTAAAAAATTCATTCTTGCCGGCGTATTATAGAAAAGATTGTTTACAACAAATGTTGTTCCAACAGGAACTCCCGCGTCCTCGCAAAGAGTTATTTCGCCGCCTGCGCAAACAACCTTTGTGCCTGCCTCGTCCTCTTTTCGTCTTGTATAAAGCTCGGCAACCGACACAGCCCCGATACTCGACAGTGCCTCGCCTCGAAAGCCCAGCGTATATATGGCGTCGAGGTCATTTTCGGTATGAATTTTGCTCGTCGCATGGCGAAGAAACGCCACCTCTGCATCCTCTCTTGACATTCCCGAGCCGTTATCCGCAACCCGTATATATGTTGTGCCGCCTTTTTTAATCTCAATATTGATTACATCTGCACCTGCGTCAATCGCATTCTCCACAAGCTCCTTAACGACTGATGCAGGGCGCTCTACCACCTCGCCTGCCGCTATTTTATTCGAAATGTCCTGTGGAAGTACATTTATAATACCCATATCAATCCTTCGCTTTCATACTCAGTTCGTATAGTTTGTTAAGTGCTTCAATAGGCGTGTATGCCGTAACATCCAAATCCTTAAGCTCTGCAAAAATCTCCGCAGCCGCAAATTCACCAAAATCAAGCTGTGCCGGAATTTCCTGTACCTTTTGCGGAGCTTCTTTCTTCTCAATTCCTCCGTTTTCGGTCTTTTTAAGAATTTCCTTTGCACGGCTTATAACAGCCTTTGGTACTCCTGCAAGCGCCGCAACCTCAATTCCGTAGCTGTCATCGGTACCGCCTCTTATGATTTTCCTTAAGAATGTTATATCGTCGCCATGCTTTTTGACCGCAACCGAATAGTTCTTTACTCCCTCAAGCTCGCCCTCGAGCTGAGTAAGCTCATGGTAATGCGTTGCAAACAGCGTTTTTGCCTTGATTTTTGACTGCATATGTTCCGCAACAGCCCACGCTATTGAAAGTCCGTCAAAGGTGGATGTTCCTCTGCCGATTTCGTCCAGAATTACAAGCGATTTTCCTGTTGCGTTTTTAAGAATATTCGCCACCTCTACCATTTCGAGCATAAAGGTACTCTGTCCCTGTGCGATATCGTCCGATGCGCCGACTCTTGTGAAAATTCTGTCCACCACGCCGATTTTTGCCTGTCTTGCCGGCACGAAGCTTCCCACCTGTGCCATAAGTGCTATAAGCGCAACCTGTCGCATATAGGTAGACTTACCTGCCATATTCGGGCCTGTTATGATAAGCTCACGATTTTCAGCAGTGTCGAGGTTTGTATCGTTCGGGACAAATATGCTGTTCTTTAAGGTTTTTTCCACAACAGGGTGTCTGCCGTCCTTTATAATAAGCTCGCCTCCGCCCGTAACCTCAGGCATTGTATAGCCCGATTTAAATGCAACCTGTGCAAAGGAGCAGAGAACATCCGTTGTTGCAATAACCTCGCATACGGCTTTGAGTCTGTCAAGCTCAGCCTCGATTTTTCCCCTGATTTCCTCGAAAATCTGCACTTCAAGTGCCAAAAACCGCTCTGAAGCATTCAGGATATCATTCTCCATTTCTTTTAGCTGCGGCGTGATATATCGCTCCGCATTTACAAGAGTCTGCTTTCTTATGTAATTGTCGGGAACCATTTCGGCATTTGCCTTTGTTACCTCAATATAGTATCCGAACACCTTGTTATATCCGATTTTAAGAGTTTTGATGCCTGTTCGCTCGCGTTCCTCCGCCTCGGTCGATAGTATCCAAGCTCTGCCGTCCTTGGCAAGCCTGCGAAGGTCATCAAGCTCGCTGTTGTAGCCGCCCTTTATTGTTCCGCCGTCCTTTATACTGATTGGCGGGTTATCGGAAATTGCTGCATCCAAAAGCTCCGCTATATCCGACATAAGGTCAAAGTTTTTGTTCATTCCCGAAAGCAGCGGCGACTGTGTTTTGGACAGCAGATAGTTAAGCTCGGGAAGCTTTAGGAGCGATACCTTGAGCGACAGCATATCACGCGGTGTTGCAGTGCCCAGAGAAACACGGCTCACTATTCTTGAAATATCATAAATCCCCGATAAAAGCTCACGAAAATCGTCGCAAAGCATATTGTTTTTCACAAGCTCGTCTACGCTGAAAAGGCGCTTGTTGATTTCGATAGGGTTCACAAGCGGTTTCTCAAGCCATTGTTTCAGCTTTCGTGCGCCCATCGAGGTCTTTGTGCGGTCCAAAACCCACAGCAGCGAGCCGGTTTTTGCCTTATCCCTCATGGTTTCGGTTATTTCAAGATTTCTGCGTGTAGCATTGTCTATATCCATATACTCCGATGTGCTGTAAACCGTCAGAGTATCGATAAACCCTACATTGCTTTTTTGTGTATGCTCTAAATATTTTATCATTCCGGCAAGTGCATTTTTCACGGCACCTGCCGAAATTCCAAGTTCGTTTATTGAAGATTTCCTAAACTGTCCGGCTATCCTTTCATCCTCCATCGTAAAATAATCGTTGGAAAATGCTGTCAGGTCGGCTGAAACTCTGCCTAAAAAAGCGTTTTCGTATTGCGCTTTTGCTTTTTCATTTAAAATTATCTCGCTCGGAGAATATCTTGCTATTTCGTTGATTACCTTATCCCCTGAAATTTGAGTTACAAACACCTCGCTGGTTGAAATGTCGCAAAAAGCAAGACCAACCTCACTGCCCTCATATAATATGCACAGGTAGTTGTTCTTCTTTTCATCAAGCATATTCTCGTCGGTGAGAGTTCCCGGTGTAACAACCCGGATAACCCCGCGGTCAACAAGACCTTTTGCTTCCTTTGCGTCTTCGAGCTGCTCGCATATCGCAACCTTATATCCCTTTGCAACAAGCCGCTGAATATAAACTGCCGCACTATGAAAAGGCACACCACACATCGGAGCGCGCTCTGCAAGTCCGCAGTTTTTACCCGTCAGCGTAAGTTCCAGCTCACGCGAAGCGGTTATTGCATCATCAAAAAACATTTCGTAAAAGTCACCAAGTCTGTAGAAAAGTATGCAGTCAGGATATTCCTCCTTTGTCTGCAGATATCTCGTCATCATTGGGGACAGCTTTTCCTCAGTCATTTGAAATCTCCCGTTTCTGATTTTTTATCAGTGGCAGCCTCCGCAAGAGCTGCAGTCGTGTGAACATCCGCCGCCCTGCTGACCCATTATATATATGTTGATTACGCTGTTAACGCCGTTAACAAGCTTATCAAATGCCTTTTTAGCCTCAACATATTCCTTGATAACGCTTGATGCCGCAACCATTTCCTCAAATGCCTCGTTATTTTTCTTAACAGCATCTTCCTGTGAGATTTTTCCTTCCTGCATATCGCGTGCAAGATTCATTCTTTTTAAGTTAAACTCCTCAACAAGCTTCTGTGCTGCTTCGTCGTTTGCCTGTGCTTCCTCTGCAGCCTTTAGCTTTTCCATCTGCTCGCTGTTTGCAATCATTTCTCCCAGTTCGTGTGCCTTTTCTATAATTTTCATTTTTATCTTCCTTTCTATTCGAGTTCGCCATTCAAGCTCCATGTATGAGCCTCGGTCACCCGTACATTAACATATTTTCCTTTTAGGGACGCATCGCCCTTAAAATTGATAATCTTGGCGGTATCGGTTCTGCCCGACAGCATTTCCTTGTTATTTTTGCTCACGCCGTCCACCAAAACCCTGAAAACCTTTCCGACATATTGGTCATTCTTGCGCTTTGAGATTTCGTTTTGAACCTCTAAAAGCCTGTCGAAATTTTTATGAATTTCCTCTTCACTCAAGGCAAATTCCATTTCTGCCGCCGGTGTTCCCTTTCTCTTTGAATATATAAAGGAGAAGATGCTGTCAAATTCCACCTTTCGGAGAACATCAAGCGTTTCTTCAAAATCCTCGTTGGTTTCGGTCGGAAATCCCACAATTACATCACTTGAAAGTGATATATCGGGAATCATTTCCTTAACCATTCGTATTTTTTTAAGATACTCTTCCTTTGTATATTTGCGGTTCATCTCTAAAAGTACCCTGTCGCTGCCCGCCTGAAACGGCAGATGCAGCTGATGACACACCTTATCGCACTCCGCCATTGTTTTTACAAGCTTTTCACCAAAATCCTTCGGGTGCGATGTCATAAATCTGATTCGCTCCACTCCGTCAATACCATTGACAATCTTCAAAAGGTCGGAAAAGTCGATTTTCTCCTCCAAATCCTTTCCGTAGGAGTTTACATTCTGCCCCAAAAGGCATATCTCGGTAACACCCTTTTTTACAAGACTCTTAATCTCGTCCACTATTTTTTCAGGACTGCGGCTTCTTTCCCTGCCCCTGACATAAGGAACAATGCAGTATGAGCAGAAGTTATTGCAGCCATACATTATACTCACCCATGCCTTGTCCGCAGAATCACGCAAAATAGGCATATCCTCGAAAATTCTGCCGTCACTTTCGTGAATGTCAACAATAGTGTTTTTCTCAGTGACAGCCCCGTATAAAAGCTCAGGAAGCTTGTAGAGCGCATGCGTTCCGAAAATCAAATCCACATGGCTGTGAATTTTTCTGATTTTTTCGGTAATATGCTCCTGCTGAACCATACATCCGCAAAGTCCTATAATAAGCTCCGGACGGCTTTCCTTTAAGTGCTTTAAAATACCAAGCCTGCCATAAACCTTATCCTCGGCGTTTTCTCTAACGGCACAGGTATTGTATATGACAAGGTCGGCTTCCTCTGCGCTGTCGCAGAAATCATAACCGCTTTCTGCAAGCATTCCACGAATACGCTCGGTGTCATTTTCATTCTGCTGACAGCCGTAGGTTTCGGTATTTGCAAGCGGCTTTCTTCCGTTTTTTACGAAAAAGTTATTATTAATCTCTTTAAGCTTATATAAAAAATCTTTCTGCCTCATAATTTCGGCAGTTTCTATGTGTTTTGCCATAATACCTCCACATTTTAAGATAATAATTATTTTATCACAAATTTCACAAAAATACAATATTTATTTGCCTTTTGTGCAAAAAAATGATATAATGATTAAAATGGAAAGAGGTGAGTAAAAATGAGGCTCAGGCTTACAGCCGGACCTGCAGAAAAATGCGAATATTCTGTAGTTTCCGAGAAGATTCCCCCGTCATTTGACGGCTTTCGGATAGCTCATATTTCTGACCTTCATTCTGCACCGTCGGGGAATGCCTTTGATATTATCAAGGCGGAAAAACCTGATATAACTGTTATAACCGGCGATTTGTTCCATGATGACGAAAGACCGGCTGACAAGGTTTTTGAGCTTATATCAAAGCTTTTGACTGTCTCTCCGGTTTATGCAGTAACCGGTAATCACGATGTCTGGCGAAAAGACTTTAAATTACAAGCGGCGGCTTTAGAAAAAGCAGGTGTACAATTTCTTTCGGGAAGCTATTTCGAGCTTTTAAGGGGCGGCGATAAAATTGCCATCTATGGTGTAGGCGATCCCGCATCAAAAAAACCGCAGGAAATTACCGACACATTAAAAAAAGAATTTTCGAATCTTCCGGAATATGACGGCTACAAAATTCTTTTATTCCACCGTGCAAATCTTTTTGACGAAATAAAAGAGTACGGTTTTGACCTCATTCTGTCAGGACATATGCATGGCGGTCAGATTTGTATTCCGCATCTTGGCGGACTTTTAGCTCCGTCCTCGGCACTGTTTTCCGGAAAACGGGTTATTTTTCCGAAATTTTCGGCAGGAGTATTTACTCACAAAAATTCGACCATGATAATAAACAGAGGTCTTTCAAATACATTACCGCTGCCCAGGTTGGGAAACCGTCCCGAAGTGGGCATCATAGTGTTCCATAGTAAGGGCTGATTTTGCCTTTATAATTAATATATTTTCAAGGAGGGTATCTATGGAAAGAGAAAAATTTGGTTCAAGACTGGGATTTATTCTAATCTCAGCAGGCTGTGCGATAGGCCTCGGTAATGTTTACCGATTCCCTATTATCACAGGCAGCTACGGCGGAGCAATCTTCGTCCTTATCTACATCGCATTCCTGATTTTGCTCGGAATTCCTGCGATGACCGCAGAACTTACCGTCGGCAGAGCAAGTCAGCGAAGTATTGCATCAAGCTTTGATGTGCTGGAAAAGCCGGGGCAGAAATGGCACTGGATGAAGTATCTGGGTATTGCCGGCAACTATCTTTTAATGATGTTCTATACTACAATTTCCGGCTGGATGCTTGTTTACTTTTTGAAATACTTAGACGGCACAATTCCTGCTCTCCCAGCAGCCGAAGTCGGTCAGTATTTCGGTAATATGGTGACAAACACAGGTATCGTTCTGCCGTCAACAATAGCAGTTATACTGATTTGTTTTGGAATCTGCTCGCTCGGGCTTCAAAAGGGTGTGGAAAAAATCACAAAGGTGATGATGCTTGCCCTCCTTGCGCTGATGCTTGCTCTTGCAGTTTACTGCTGTACATTGGACGGTGCTGCAAGCGGCCTTAAGTTCTACCTTGTTCCATCACTTGAAAATCTGAAAAACGCCGGTGTATGGACGGTGCTTTCAGCAGCTATGGGACAGGCATTCTTTACGCTCAGTATAGGTATGGGCTCAATCGCAATCTTCGGAAGCTACATCAGCAAGGAAAGACGCCTATTGGGCGAAGCTGTTACAATTATCAGCCTTGATACCTTCGTTGCGATTATGTCGGGATTTATCGTGTTCCCTGCGTGCTTTGCATACAATAATGGCGTTACGGCAGATGCCGGAACAGTCGGCTCAAGCTTTTTGTTCACAACCCTTTCAGGCATTTTCAATGCAATGCCGGGAGGAAGAATTGTGGGAACGCTCTTCTTCCTGTTTATGATATTTGCGGCATTCTCAACCGTTATTGCGGTTTTCGAAAACATTATGTCCTTCTGGCTTGAACTCACAAAGCTAAGCCGACGCAAGATTGCTGCTATCAACATCGTGCTTATGATTGTTCTTTCACTGCCATGTATCCTTGGTTTCAATGTACTTTCCTGGGTTTCCCTCGGCGGAAAGGGGATTATGGACATAGAAGACTTTATTATCAGCAATAACATCCTGCCGCTCGGCTCACTTTTATATGTTCTGTTCTGCACCTACAACAAGCACGGCTGGGGTTGGAGCAACTTCTTAAACGAAGCAAACACAGGTCGCGGTATCGCATTCCCGAAATGGATTAAGGTATATGTAAAGTATATTCTTCCTGTAATTATCCTTGTTGTATGGGCACAGGGTGTTATATCGGTAATATTCTAAAAACCAAAAAGTGGATGTAAAAAATTTTACATCCACTTTTTATTTCCCTTTTACGCCTATAGCCTCTTTTGCAAGGGCGTCTGCCATATCATTATATTTATCTCCCGAATGACCTTTGACTTTCACAAACTTAACTGCCACTTTTTCCGAAATCTCGTCAAACAGCTTTTTATAGGCTATGGTTCCGTCTTTGTTTGTTTTCCATCTGCCCTCTGCCCATGCGGCAATTCCCTCATAGTCATGATAAATCTCAACAGATTCTATACCGTTTTCCGCGCAGTATTTAAGAACAAACTCAGCTCCCTTTATCTCTCCTGCCACATTCCGCATCCCTGCAAGGTCGCTATCGGCGTATTTTTCTGAGAAGGTAAGCTCCTTAGCTCCTGCAAGAATTACCGCTCCGAAGGAAAATGCACAGGTTTCAATATTATAGCTCCCGTCCACATAGGCGCGGACAACATCGTCAGCTGCAGGCTGTACCTTCGTTTCATTACCTGCTACTCCAAGATACGATAGTGCATCCTCTCTTTTGGTAAATGATTTGTATTCTGCACTCGAAAAGCCGTCTACCTGTTCTTTGCATTCCTGCCAGCTTTCAAATATTCCGTTTTTTCTGCCATTTCTTACTGCATAATATTTCATGGTCTTCTCCTAAATCAAAAAGGCGGCAAAGCGCCGCCCTTTGGTTTTTCAAATTACTCAGCCGCAACTTCGCCTTCTGCAGGAACTTCTGCTGCATCCTCTGCAGGTGCTTCAGCTTCGTCCTCTACCGGCTCTGCTGGATTGTTTGCAGCCTCTTTCATAGCAGCCTGCTGCTCTTCACGAATCTTCTTCTGAGCCATATCTACAACTGTACGAACTTCCTTCCACTGTGTCTCGCCTGTAACCTCGTCACCAAGACCATACTGCTCTTTAAATCTGTCTAGGTTATCACCAATATAATCCTTGAGCTTCAGCTCGCCTTCTGCCACGCCCCAAGGAGTATCTTCAGTTACAGTTTCAGGGAACTTAAGTGCTTCCTTGAGTGTAACAAAATCAGTTCCGTTCATTTCAGCCATCTTTGCCATTGGGATGTTGTAAAAAGCTGCTGCTTCTGTAGTATCTGCCGGCATATCAGCAGGCAAATCATACATTGCAAGGAAGTCCTCAAGGCTCATTCCCTGCTGGTCCAAAATGTCCTGAACTGTAAGTCCGCTTATATCAACATATCCCATTTTGTTGTACTTGTTTGTTTCAATTACAGATGTTAAAACAGCTGCCGCAATTACAACTATTGCAACTACAACTGCAATTATTGCGCCAATTTTTGAGCCTTTTTTGATTGACTCAGGTTCCATAACTTCTTTGGCTACCTCTTCAGCAATCTCTGCCACTTCGTTTGTAGTTTCCTCTGCCTCTTCTGCAATTTCCTCAACCACTTCTTCTACAGCTTCGGTAATCTCTTCAACCACTTCCTCTGCAGTCTCGTTAGCAGTTTCCTCTAAATTATCAAAGTTCTTATTCTCGTCCATTTTAATTCTCCTTTTTATTCATTAGTTTCCGGAGCCTCTGCTGCGAGCTTTTCCTGCCACAGCGCCAAAGCTTCCTCATAAGGCATATCTTCTGTAATTTCCTCAGGGAATCCAATCGTCTGAACATATTCCTCAAAGGTTGTGCCAAGCTGCTGGGCTACTATTCCCATTGGCACCTTCATCATAGCATCCTGCCAGAGTGTATCGTTGGTAAGCTGCTCAATAGCAAAATCCTTTTTAACTTCTTCCGGTGTTTTGTCCTCAAACTTTGCGTAGCTCTCAATTGTGAAAGCGCTGTAAAGTTCTTCTGCAGAAGTTTCTGCTGTAAATCCAAGCTCTGTCATTCCGCATTTTGCAAGAAGCTCGTCAACAGTTATTCCCTCAGACTTTGCGACATCTGCAATTGTTTCAATTACAGGTTCCGCCTGCTGCGGCAACAAAGCTGCAAGCTTGTCGCGTGTTGCATATGCACCAAGTCCTGCCACTGCTATGATAACTGCTATTGCTACTAATTTTGGCCATATTTTGCGCGGAGCTGCCTTAACCTCAGGCTTGTTTTCCGCCATTTCCTTTCTCATTCTTTTTGCTTGCTTTTCGCTCATTGGTATAACTCCCTTCCATCTTTTGAATGAAAATATCACTTTTATAACTATATCACCTTTTGCACTAAATTGCAACAGAAATTTTTGAACAGTTTGTTAATTATTTCATTTCCGAATCACTTTATAAAGGCGAAATATATTATCACGACTGCGCCAAGTACCATTCGATACCAGCCAAACGGCTTAAAGCTATGCTTTTTCACGAAATCCACAAGGAATTTTATTGATAGCGCCGATACCGTATATGCAACTGCCATTCCACAAAGCAGCACCGCTATATCAGCAGGTGATATAGCGCCCTCATATGTCACAATCTTTAAAAGGCTGACACCGAACATGACAGGGATTGCGAGAAAGAAGGAGAACTCTGCTGCGACAGCCCTCGATGTACCAAGCATTATTGCACCAAGGATTGTTGCACCTGAGCGCGATGTACCCGGTATTATTGAAAGCACCTGAAAAAGTCCTATCAAAAGTGCTGTCTTGTACGAAAGTTCATTTATGCTTGTTACGGAAGACTCTTTTTTCATATTCTCGGTGATAATAAAGCCCATTCCGTAAAGTATCAGCATTGCTGACACCACCTGCCAGTTCTCAATAGCTTCCATATAATCATTAAACAAAAGTCCGATAACTGCCGCAGGTAAGCACGCAGCTACCACCTTAAACCACATCTGCCATGTTTCCTGCTTCTCCTCCACACTTTTTGACGGAGAAAACGGATTGAGCTTTTTAAAATACAGCGTAACCACTGCCAAAATCGCACCGAGCTGTATTACATAGAGATATAAGTCAGATGCAGTGAAGCCGGAGTTTCCCATAAACTCATTGACTAAAATCATATGCCCCGTAGAGCTTACCGGCAGCCACTCGGTTATTCCCTCTACAACACCTAAAAATACAGATTTAAAAAATTCAATCATTTTTATTTTCCACCCTTAATATGTAGTCCTTGATAATTTCCGCTGCACCCGCAGTACCCGTAAGTCCTGTATTGATGCACAAATCGTATCCCGCAATATCGCCCCATTTATTTTCTGTATAATAGTTATAATAGGTTCTGCGGCGCTTCTCTGTCTTTACGATTTTATCCTTTGCCTGCTTATGAGTAAGTCCGTATATGCGTGATATTCGTTCAATTTTGCTGTCCATATCCGAGTAAATAAACACACGCAACAGATTTTCTCTGCCCGAAAGAACGCTGTCTGCACATCTTCCCACAAATATGCATGCGCCCGCATCCGCCAGTTCCTTTATAGCCTTTGACTGACTTATATAAATTTTGTCATTGACCGGCATTTCGTATGCCATCGCATCGCTGACGCTGCGCAGGCCGCCGTTTGTTATCAGTGCATACAAAAGACTGTCTGTTGCCCGCTCGTCTGCCTTTTTGGCAACATCAGGGTGTATGTTTGCCGTTTTTGCCGCCATATCCACAAGCTCCTCGTCATAAAACGGGATTTGGAGCGCCTCCGAGAGCAACTTGCCGACCTCTCGTCCGCCACTTCCGTACTGTCTGCCTATGGTTATAATTGTCTTCATTATAAATCTGCCCTCCTTAATATACCGCGCTGTATATAAATGTCAGCTTACTGACACGCTCCACATATTTTCTTGTTTCTTCAAACGGGATGTCATAAAGTGTCATTCCATCCTTGGAATATCGCTTGTCATCAAGCCATGACGACACATTTCCCGGCCCCGCATTGTACGCCGCAAGCGCCGTTTCGATATTCTGATAGATTTTACTTAAATATGAAAGGTAGTAACATCCCATCCGTATATTAAGCTCCGGATTCTCCACCATATCTTCGTGGTACAAAATACCGAGCCTTTCGGCAATCCACTCAGCCGTATTATCAGTTATCTGCATAAGCCCCCGTGCAACTCCTGAATGGGCATCATTGTCAAATCCGCTTTCTGCACGGATAACCCCCATGACAAGATATTTATCAAGTCCATACTCTTTTGCGTAGCTTTCAATATATTCCTCATACTCTATGGGTAAAAATCTTTCCAGCGCATACCTTGATGCCGCTATCACAAGTAGTATCGCTACCGCCACTAAAGCCGAGCGAAACAAATATTTTTTTATCATTGCTGAATCCTTTTTAAAATATAGTCAATATCCGGCTCGCTGCCGTTATTATAAAAAACAAAGTCACAGCGGTCAATATAAAAGCTGTCTTCCTGCTGCGCTCCTATACGCCTGTCGGCCTCCGTCTCCGAAAGTCCGTCACGGCTTACTATCCTGTTTTTTCGCACTTCCTTGTCCGCCAAAACGCCTATCATCATATCGCACTTTATGCCGCTTTCTATCAGAACCGCGCCGTCCACAAAGACAGTTTCTCCCTTTCCCTTTTCAATCTTATCATATATGTCGGCAAGGATATATTTATGAGTAATTTCATTCAGTTTTTTAAGACTTGCCTCATCAGAAAAAACTATTTCCGCAAGCTTTTTTCTGTCCAGCTCGCCATTTTTCAGAATTTGCTCCCCGAAATGCGCCGCAGTTTCCGCAAGACAAGGGTGTCCCTTCTCCATAACAACCCTCGCCGAAACATCGGCGTCAACTACCAAAAAGCCGCGTTCCATCAGTTTTTTACTGATATAGCTTTTACCGCAGCCCGAGCCGCCTGTTATTCCTATTACCCTTTTATTTTGCATCATACCAGCTTTCCCCCTCCGACATATCCGCAACAAGCGGAACACTGAGGCTTGCCGCACTTTCCATTTCCTCACGCAAAATCTTTGAAACGGCATCCTTCTCAGAAAGCTCTGCCTCGATTATCAGCTCGTCGTGTACCTGAAGTATCAGCTTTGATGCAAAGCCCTCATCCTTTAGGCGCTTATAAATCCTCACCATCGCAAGCTTTATGATGTCTGCCGCACTGCCCTGAATAGGTGTGTTTAATGCAACTCTCTCGCCGAAAGAACGGGTCATAAAATTGGATGAGGAAATTTCCGGCACATAACGGATTCTGTTCATCATCGTTTTGACATACCCGTTTTCCTTTGCAAAAGCCTTGATTTCTTCCATATATTTTTTTACACCGCTGTACTTTTCGAGATAGCTTTCTATATATGCTTTTGCCGCCTTTACCGGAATTTTCAAATCCTGCGACAAAGAGTATTCGCCGATTCCGTATACAATACCGAAGTTTACAGCTTTTGCACTGCTTCTTTGCTCCTTTGTGACCTCCTCCGGAGAAACACCGAGCACCTGCGATGCTGTAACGCTGTGAATATCTTCCTTGTTTTTAAAGGCGTTTATCATCACCTCGTCCTCTGCTATATGTGCAAGGACTCTCAGTTCAATCTGTGAATAGTCAGCATCTAAAAGCACACATCCCGGCTTTGCAACGAACATCTTCCTTATTCGGCTGCCAAGCTCGGTACGAGTCGGGATATTCTGCATATTAGGCTCTGTCGAGCTTATTCTGCCGGTAACGGTTACGGTCTGGTTAAATATCGAATGAATACGCCCTGTTTTTTCATTTATAACGGCAAGAAGCCCGTCGCAATAGGTGCTTTTGAGCTTTGCAAGCTTTCTGTACTCCAATATAAGCTCCACTATCGGGTGTGCGCCGCGAAGCTTTTCCAAAACCTCGGCATTGGTGGAATATCCGCGCTTAGTTTTTTTAATTGCCTTGAGTCCAAGCTTGTCAAATAGAATTCCGCCAAGCTGCTGTGTGGAATTTATATTGAATTCCTCACCAGAGAGCTCATATATTTCCCCCGTCAGCTCGTCAATTCTTGCCGAAAGCTCAAGTGAGAATATCGAAAGCTGTTCCTTGTCAATTAAAATCCCCTGCTTTTGCATATCGGCAAGTACCTCTGCAAGCGGCAGTTCGACATCATAATAAAGCTTTTCCTGTCCGTTTTGCTTTATTTTTTCCGATGTTATTCTGTAAATCGGCATTATCGCAAGTGCCTTTTTAGCATACTCGTTGTCTGCCTCGTCAAAGAGCGAAACCTGCCTGTTTTCCGAAAATTCAAATCCAAGATATTCATACGCAAGGTCGTTTATTGAGAAGCTTGTTCGGGCAGGATTTAAAAGATAAGCTGCAATTACCGCATCATACAAAACGCCGTTTATCTCCGCTATGCTGTACGCCTCTTTTACGCCCGCACAGTATTTCTTTATGTTTTTATCCGCCAAAATTTCGCGGATTGCACTTTCCGTCTGAGTGTTCACCTCCACGCTTGCCGAGAAGTTATCAACGGCAAAGGCAACCGACGAAAGTCTTTCGCCGTCTGTTTCAAAAAGGCAAGCAACCTCGCCCTTTTTGCGGATTTTTTCTAAAATCCTGTCAAGTCCCTTTTTATCGCAGACGGTTTCCAGAACAGCATCCTTTAAAAAGTCCTCTGTCTTTTTAGTTTCCTTTTTTTCTAATCCCATGCGCGCGATGACTTTATTAAGCTCAAGCCTTTTGAGCGCATCATAAAGCTCTGCATTGTCCTTAAAGTCATGCACTTCATTTTTTTCAAACTCAAATTCAAACGGCACAAATCTGTCAATGGTTGCCAGAGTTTTTGACAAAAATGCCGAATCTCTGTCTGTTTCAAGCTTTTTAAGATTTGCAGGTGTGATGCCGAAGCTGTCAAGATTTTCATAAAGGTTTTCTATGCTTTTCGCCTTTGCGATAAGGCTCATGGCTGTTTTTTCGCCAATTCCGTGAACGCCCGGAATGTTATCCGAGGTATCCCCCATCAAGGCCTTTACATCAATAAATTCGGTCGGTGTTACGCCGTAGCGTTCAAAAACCGCCGCATCGTCATAGATATCGGTATCGGTCTGTCCTGATTTTGTAACAGTCAGGAGGACTTTAGTGTCCTTTGACGCCAGCTGCAGGTCATCCTTGTCTCCCGTCGCAATAAGACACTCAACTCCCGATTCCTCGCAAATTCGAGATACCGTACCGATAATATCGTCCGCCTCATAGCCTTCCATTTCCAAAATGTTGATTTTCATTTTGGCAAGTATGTCCTTTGCAATAGGCATTTGCTCACGAAGTCCCTCCGGCATAGGCTTTCTTTGTGCCTTATACTCACTGTACATCTTGTGGCGGAAAGTTGGCGCTTTTAAGTCAAACGCTGCAGCTATATAGTCCGGCTTCACATCATCCAAAAGCTTCATCAGGGTCATCATAAACCCGAATATAGCATTGGTCGGCGTTCCGTCACTGCTCGACAAAAACCGCACACCGTAAAATGCGCGGTTTATAAGGCTGTTTGAATCTAATATGAGTAGTTTTTTCATAGTATTTGTTCCTTTTTATAGGGTATAAGCAGGGATTTCAATTTTAAAGAAGAATATGCCGTTTATTCAATTTGCCAATCTATAGGCTTTTGATTTAATGAAATCAAAATGTTGTTCACCTTTTTAAAATGTCCGCAACCGAAAAATCCGCGGCTTGCTGACAGCGGACTTGGGTGTGCCGCTGACAGGATTATATGCTGAGGATTTTTAATAAGCTCCTCTTTTCTTTTAGCGTCATTCCCCCACAAAAGGAAAATGACCGGTTTTTTTCTGTCATTTAAAACTTCCACTATCCTGTCTGTAAGGATTTCCCAACCCTTACCCTTGTGAGAATTTGCCTCGCCGTCCCGAACGGTGAGTGCCGAGTTTAAAAGAAGAACGCCCTGACGCGCCCATTTCTCGAGATACCCGTGGCTTGGAAT
Source organism: Clostridia bacterium (assembly GCA_045591565.1). GTDB lineage: Bacteria > Bacillota > Clostridia > UBA1381 > UBA1381 > UBA1738. Next base: position 3,135 of record JAZNTB010000067.1, on the reverse strand, counting down.
ATCAAGACCCAGTTCCTCTTTAAGCTCCTTATATATGTTTTTGAGCGACGGCGGAATATCCACACCCTTCTTTACGGAAAAGGCAAGACCGTGCGCCTGATTTTCGCCGTGATACGGGTCCTGCCCGAATATTACCACCTTGGTATCCTCATAGCTTGTCCATTTAAGGCTTGAGAAAATGTCATTTTTGTCAGGATGAATTATGTGGTTTGCATATTCATCCTTTAAAAACTCCTGAAGCTTTTTGTAGTAATCACTGGTGAATTCAGCCGCCAGAAGCTTATCCCAGCTGTTTCCTATATTTACCATTAGTATTGCCCCTTACGCAAATTATAGTCCTTTTTTTGCACGCTGAAACTTATATGCAAAAGCAGAAAGTGCGCCATCCGGCAAAAGCTTTGCAAGAACACGCCCTATTTTCATAAAGACTCCCGGAATTATGACGGTTTTTCCAGAAAGCATTCCGTCTACCGCAATCTGTGCAACCTTTCGGGCATCCATACCCACGGAGCGGAAATCCACTCCTGCAACGGTGTCAAACTCAGTCTTTACAGGCCCCGGACAAAGTGCCGAAACCGCTACTGTGCTTTGCGCCTTTTTAAGTTCCTTTGCAATAGCGCGCGAAAGGCTTAAAACATACGCCTTTGTTGCATAGTATGTAGCCAGTAGTGGTCCTGCCGGCATAAAGCCTGCGGCAGATGCCACATTTAATATTCTTCCGCTGTTCTTTTCGGTAAATTCCTTTAAAAACAGCTTTGTCAAAATATGCACCGCCCGAATATTTAAGTCAATCATTTCGGTTTCACGGGAAAGGTCCTGATTTACAAACTCACCAAAGCTTCCAAAGCCTGCATTATTAACAAGGATTTCAACATCCCGCCCCTTACATCTTTCGTAAAGAGAATAACAATTTTCCTCCTTGGACAGGTCAATCGTTATTATCTCGGCAGGGCTTTTTAAAAGCCTTGAAACCTCAAGCAGCTTATCCCCGCGCCTTGCCGCAAGAATGAGGTCATAGCCACGCCCTGAAAGTTCAATCGCAATTTCTCTGCCGATACCCGAGCTTGCACCGGTAACTACCGCTGTCGCCATAAAATCACTCGCCTTCTTTTGACATTTCGTTATATGCCATAATTGCCGCCTCGTCGTCGGTATTACAGCCCATTATGTATATCGGCACACTTGTGAGCACCTTGTCTACATGCTCTAAAAGAAGGTCCATTTCCTTCTCCTCAGGCGGCCTTATTGTCTGGTTCAAAAGCTTCATAATAGCGCTTCCGCCATCAACCTTTTTAATCCAGTTTTTCTCGCTGCGCTCTAAAAAGCATATTCCGCCGATTGGTGCCATCACATTTATATTGAGGTCGGTCTTTCCGCTCCACGGCGTACCGCAGGCAAAAATTCCGTCATCTGTAATGCGGATTGCCGGTTTGTCGTCATTTAGGATTTTAGCTCTATCTTCACCAAAAACCTTTTGCCACAGCGCTGTATGGGTTGATTTTCCCATTCCGCTCGAGGCCGAGAATAGGTATGCCTTTCCGTCCATCAAAACCGCCGACGAATGAAGCATAAATCCTCCGAAATGCAGAAGTCCCGAATAAAAGATACTGCTTGTGAAAATATACTCACACTCGTCAATGGTAAGGTGCGGATTCTGTTCCTTTTTCTTCTCAAGGAAATTATCGGACAGATAAATAGTCATATCAGGCTCCGCATCGCCCTCTATGCGATATGCCGCCGCCTGATTTACAAGCTTTTCATGCTTATATCCCAAATCTACCGTTATTCCGGCTATTTTGTGAAGATTCATAATTCATCCATCCTTTCTCTTATAGGTGCAAAAGCTGATAAGGTGCCCGTTATCCTCTGTTTTTTCTGATTGCTCGCAAAGCTCCCACTCGGGTAGTTCGTCGAGGTTAACCATAAATTTGTCTGCATCTGCTTCTTCAAAAACCTTTGTGACATAGCAGATGTCGCAGTATTTTAAGAACTGACGGTAAATCTCCTCGCCGCCGATTACGAACATTTCGTCTTTATCGTAAGGGAGTGCCAACACTTCGTCTACACTTCTCAAAACGGTTGCGCCCTCGCATTCAAAGTCTTTATTTCTCGTGAGAATAATGTTCGTGCGGTTCTTAAGAGGTTTTGCACCGGGGAAGCTCTCTAAGTTCTTTCTTCCGAGAATTACAACCTTACCGAGAGTTGTTTCCCTGAAAAATTTCATATCCTTCGGGATATTAAACAAAAGGTCTCCGTTTTTTCCAATACCCCAGTTTTCCGATACTGCCACGATTAGTTTCATAGTGTTTTCCCTTTCTATATTGCTACAGGAATTTTCGTATCAAATTCGTTAAATTCATAGTTTTCAAGCCTGAAATTATCCGGTGTCAGCTTGTAAAAATCGTCAACATCATCAATTATAAGCTTAGGAGCAGTATGGACAGGTCTTTGTATAAGCTCCTCCACAACAGGAATGTGCCTGTCATAGATGTGAGCGTCTGCTATAACATGCAAAAGCTCACCCACCTCGAGGTTTGAAACCTTTGCAAATATGTGGATTAAAAGCGCATACTGAACTACATTCCAGTTATTTGCTGTCAGAAAATCGTTACTGCGCTGATTTAAAATTCCGTTTAATTTTCCGTCCTTAACGCTGAAGGTCATTGAATATGCGCAAGGGTACAGATTCATTTCCGAAAGGTCAGCGTGGTTATAAATATTTGTCATAATACGCCTTGAGTTAGGGTTGTACTTTAAATCGAAAAGAACTCTGTCCACCTGGTCAAACTCGCCCTCAGAATACTTGTGCTTTACGCCAAGCTGATAGCCGTACGCCTTGCCGATTGAGCCGGCATCGTCCGCCCATTGGTCCCATATATGGCTCTTTAGGTCATTTATGTTGTTGGACTTTTTCTGCCATATCCATAAAAGCTCGTCAAGCGCCGACTTCCAGTAGGTGCGGCGGAGAGTCATTATCGGGAACTCTTTTTCAAGGTCATAGCGGTTTACTATACCAAAACGGCTTATTGTATGCGCCGCCTCTCCGTCCTCCCACTTCGGGCGGACTGCCATATCGGTGTCCCACACTCCATTTTCTAAAATATCCTTGCAATTTTGTATAAAAATTTCATCAGC
>JAZNTB010000066.1:0-3553 GCA_045591565.1 Clostridia bacterium | reverse complement strand
GGCTCAGGAACGGAATATCTTGCGGTAACACCATGGGGCGACCTTTATCCATGCCATCAGTTTGTTGGAGATGAGGACTACCTTATGGGCAATGTCTCAGATGGCGTGACAAACACCGAAATGCGTGAGAAATTCAGAAAGTGTAATGTGTATTCAAGACCTGAGTGCAAGGACTGCTGGGCAAAGCTTTACTGCTCAGGCGGATGTGCGGCAAATGCATATCACGCAACAGGCGATATAAGCGGTGTGTACGAATACGGCTGTGAGCTGTTTAAAAAGCGTATGGAATGCGCTATTATGATTCAGGTTGATAAAGCATTAAGATAAAAATAAAGGCTCCGTCAATTAAAAGGCAGGAGCTTTTGCTTTATAATAAAGAAAGAGCCGGATTGAAACCGGCTCTTTAAAATTTTACATTCTTACATTTGACAAAAATTCTTTAAGTCGCTTGCTTTTTGGATTTGTAAAAATCTCCTCCGGAGCGCCTTCTTCGGCAATAACACCGCCGTCCATAAATATTATTCTGTCCGAAACACTGCGTGCAAAAGCCATTTCGTGAGTAACTATAATCATGGTCATTTTCTGGTCGGCAAGGGATTTGATAACCTTCAAAACCTCGTTTGTGATTTCCGGATCAAGAGCACTTGTAGGCTCGTCGAAAAGCATGATTTCGGGATTTAATGCCAAAGCACGGCAGATAGCAACACGCTGCTGCTGACCGCCCGAAAGCTCGCATGGATAGCTTGAATATTTTTCTCCAAGACCTGCGCTGTTTAAAAGACGCTTTGCGTTTTCTTCAATTTCTGCATAAATCGCATCCTTGTTTTCCTTAAAATCAGGACGCTCCTTTGCTAAAAGCTTTGGAGCAAGAGTCACATTTTCAAGGGCGCTATATTGCGGGAACAGATTAAATGACTGAAAAACAAAACCGAAATTCAGCTGTTTTTTGCGAATTTCCTCGTTGGTCATCTTGTTCTTTACTGCTCCGTCAAAAATAACATCCCCATTTAAGATGACCTGACCCTTGTCTGCCTTTTCAAGGAAGTTTATGCATCTTAAAAGCGTTGTCTTGCCGCTTCCGGATGAGCCGATTATAGATACAATCTCTCCTTTTTCCATTGAGAAGGAAACATCTTTTAAAACCTCGGTTTTGTCGAAGTTTTTCATCATATTCTTTACTTCTAAAATTGCCATATGTAAAACCTCCGATTAACCGTTGTAGTAGTTAAGCTTTTTCTCAAGCTTACCCAGAAGTATTGTAAGAAGACCGCAGAATATTAAGTAGAATGCGCCGGTATAGAAAAGAGGCCATAAAAGACCGTCTGCTTTTGCATAGGCCTGCGCAGTCCAGATAATTTCATAAACGGCAATGGTTCTTGCAAGGGAAGTGTCTTTAACAAGAGTGATAATTTCGTTACTCATCGGCGGAACTATCCGTTTTATTACCTGAAAGAGAACGACCTTAAAAAATATCTGCGATTTGGTCATGCCAAGAACCTGACCTGCCTCATACTGACCTTTAGGGATTGATTCAATACCACCACGGTAAATCTCAGAGAAATAGCAGGCATAATTGATTACAAATGCAATCATAACTGCTAAGAATCTGTCGAATACCGACCAGGATGCAAGGAACCTGATTATCAGGTTGGTACTTTCGATATCCTTTGCCCATTCTCCTACAAGTCCAGGACCGTAGTAAATAACAATGAGCTGGAGCATCAGGGGAGTACCTCTGATAATCCATACTAAGGTTTTGGCGGGCCACTTTATTGCTTTTATTTTGCTCATGGAACCAAAGCTTATGATAAGTCCTAAGGGCATGGCAAAAAGAAGCGTCAGAACGAAAATTTCGAGCGTAGTAGAAAATCCTTCTATAAGGGATTTAGTTACTGTTAAAAACATAGTTTATTACCTCATTTAAAAGTGCAAAAGCAGAGCAGACGACAAGGTCTGCTCTGCGGTTTTATTCGAATTATAATTATTCAGCAAGTGTAAGCTCATACTTTTCAGCAAGTGCTTCCAAAGTACCGTCAGCCTTCAGCTCTGCCATGATTTCATTAATCTTTGCAGCTGCGTCTGAGCCTTTTCTGAAGCCGATAACATATTCTTCTGTTGTAAGAGCAATACCTTTGCCAAGTGATGCATAGCTTGTGCCTTCGCCTGTCATTGCATTAGCCATTGTGATGTCGATTACGCAAGCATCAGCTGAGCCTGAAGCAACTTCCATAAGAGCATCTGTCTGTGCAGTTACAGCTGTGTAGTTAGCATCAAGACCTGCGTCGATGATAGCAGCTTCACCAGCAGAATCAGCTTCTGCAACGAACTTTAAGTCCTTCATGCTCTCAGCGTCCTTGTATGAATCAACCTTGTCAGCCTGCATTACAACAACCTGTGAGTTCTGTACATAAGGAACTGAACATTCCATAGCGTTCTGAACCTTTTCTGTTAATGTCATTCCGTTCCATACACAGTCGATTGACTTTGCATCAAGCTCGAATGCTTTATTATCCCAGTCTATTACAACAAATTCAGGAGTTACGCCAAGCTTTTCGCAAGCAAGTCTTGCAAACTCTGCGTCAAAACCTGTCCATTCGCCGTTGTCATCAAGATAGTCCATCGGCTCATACTCTGTGATACCTACAATCATAGTACCCTTTTCTGTTATGTACTCAAGGTCAGATGAGCTTGAACTGCCGTTTCCGCATGCTGCCATAGAAAGGCAGAGTGCGCCTGTTAAAATAAGTGATAATAGTTTTTTCATATTTATTTCTCCTTTTTGAAATTGAATTATGAGGCTATTATAGCATATCGCTTTAGTATTGTAAAGTGATAAAATGCTAAAATGGTGCATTTTGTTGAAGTTGCATAAAAAATAAAGAGCGTCTTTAGACACTCTTTATACTGCACGGGCGTAACCGATCGTCGATACATTTACTGACTTCGTATTTAAGCTCAGTAGGTGTAACCTTGTTATCTGATATTCTTTGTAAAAAATCTTCCGCCTCGCCTTTTGTAAAAAACAAGTCGGGGATGATTTTTTTCTCGCTTTTTTGTTCACTGAGTTTGTCAATCTCTACGCCGTAGACCTTCAAATCGCAGAATTCTTCGCTGACGCTGTCGGTCAGCAGATAATATGTAAGCTGTATGGGATTTGTCGGATTTTTGCTGTTTGTAATGCTTATTGTCTTAAAAAGTTCCCTCATGAACCTGCCCCTCCTTTTATCATGTACATTAAATTATAATATAAAAAAGAGGTAAAATCCAGAAGTTTTCATCGCAGAAAATGAGCGGTTATCCGATATTTTGACAATATTATAGATATGTTGTGTCAAAAAACGGCATATAATGAAATATGCTGCCTGTGTGGGGAGATTCCGGTCGCACGAAAATAAAAAAATATTGCCGATATTGTCCTTTATAAGAAAATACCGGCAATATTATGATTTACATAGCATATTAGTCCTGAACAGGAGCGCCTACAGGGCAAGTACCTGCACAAGCACCGCAATCGATACAAGCGTCAGCATCGATAACATACTTAGCATCACCC
>JAZNTB010000065.1:0-5962 GCA_045591565.1 Clostridia bacterium | reverse complement strand
CATCATCGTCATATACGGCATAATCATCGTCTGTCAGTATGTATTCATATTCCATCAGCCTTTTTAAAATTTCATCATTATCCACATTGGCAAGCTGCAGCCTATATACATAAAGCCTCAAGCTTGCCTCTTTCTCTTTCGGTTCATCCGACCTCTTTGCTATCCTTCTTATCGCATTTTCTATATGTTTAATTGTTGTCATAGCCGCTCCTCTATCATAGCCTTCAGCGTTCCCATTATTGCGCCATTGAGTTTTTCGTAGTCGGGGCGTTCCTTGAGTCCATCAAGCGCATCGCTAAGAGCTGAAATGTCATTCTGCACAGTTTCAAAATAAAAGTTAAGCTTTACAGCATCGGTGTCGGATTGCTTTTCTGCCGCTGTCTTTAATCTGACAACCTCCTTGCGGAATTCCTCTTTTTCCTTCTCAAACTTCTTAGCCTTTATATCCGCCGCTTTTCTTTCCCCCTCTGCCTTATCGAGTTTCTCCTTGTAATCACTCACCGTCTTCGACATAGAAGACAACTTCCCGGAAAGCTCCGCCTTTTCACTCTCCAAGCTCTCAAGTTTTTCCTTGACACCGTTTTCGGCGTCTGCTCTTGCTGACTCTTCATTTTCTGCCACAGCATCGGCAATTGCCTGCTTCATATCCTTTTTGAGCTTTTTGTTTTTTTCCTTCTCCTTGCTGAGCAACTCCTGAAGTTCTTTAACCGACATATTCTCCACATCATTCTCTTCTACAAAAGACTCTCTCTTATCAGGCTCGATAACCGTAAGCTCTATAAGCTTTGTTATTCCCAAATTCCCAAGCAATTGGGATTCTGATAAATCCCCGAATATCGATAGCTGACTATCGCCGTATTCGCGGTAAACCTTTATATAGTTTTCAGCCATACTCTGCTTGTACCCGGTCATTGTTTCGCACCACTTACCCCATTCTCCGTATGGGACCTGTGCTTTTGCCTGTTCAAACCTTCTGCCTATTTCAATAAGACCCGAAAGCATAACCTGTCTCATCTGCATATTTATCGTCCTGATCTCCGCCGCAAGCATATCAAGACTCTTACCACTTACCTCTTTTGCTGTTGCTTTAATAATTTCTTCCATTTACGCCACCTTACCTTTCTTTTTCTGTAACTGTTTTAAGTATTTGTCAAAAAACTCCCGTACCCTTTTATCCGCAGGCTTGTTGTGGTCTCCTCTCAGCTGAATTTCTCTTGTACCGTGAAGCTCTGCTGTATAAAAAGGAGTAAACGGTCTTGACTTTTCTCTTACGAAAACTATGGTTGTTTTGCCCTCAGCATACTTGTCCACATAAAGCCTTGCAAGACAATGCCCCAATGCATTACTTTCATCTTTAAAATCTCTCAAATCCTTAGGCACCGTTATGAACAAATCCCCATCCTCATAGTAATAGTCGTATATGTTCTCCCAATACCTTTCGGCAATCTTCTTTATCTTGTCAGCATTTTCCTCATAGTCTAACAACATAATTACACTGTCATGCCGCTCCATAAAGCTGTGAGGGAAAGCAATTTTTGTATCGGTCAGGTTATACCCAAGCTTTCTGCAGGCCTTTATGTAGTCGGTGTACAGATTTGATGTGATCTTTTTTTCGGCTATGTACCTTATAGCTCTCTCCGGTTTAATTCCTGCTATTTCATCGTAGAAATCTACACCGGACAATTCATCATAAATGTGTTCGTCGTTTTTATATACGCTCCTCATAGTACGCATAAACTCCAAAGACACCTTCTCTCCATTTCGCACAAGCCCTTTGTATGCACAAATTTCGTTACCCGATGCATTTAGTTCGGATAATATTCTGATGCCTTCCTTTGACACTCTTATACATTCTGTTAAAGTGTTGCTGTCTTTGTTTATTATATAATCGTGACTAGCGCTAAGGTAGTCTCGCACACAGTCTTCCGCAGCACGATACATTCCCACCTTGACAAGCTTTTCTATAACCCCGTCATAGCCATAAGTAAAATACTTTTTAATATCTATGCCTTCTTCCAGATGTTCTGCCAATAACCATAACCCGCCATATTGTACTTCGGTGTTTTTCAGCACCTCCTCAAGGTTATTCGGATACAGTTTTGTTATATAAGTATATGGGCTCACAGGGAAGGTAATATAACTTTTGTTATTCCAATAACTGTTTACATGATGATGCTCAAGATTTTGACAATGCGTTTTTGTGATTGATGTCAGGTTATATCCCTCAATCCACCAACGGTATTCAGGCTCCGGCAGTACTTTTTGGTTTCTTGTAACTATCTGCTCCACCTTAAAATACTTGGTTCTTATATGTCCCGGTACTTTTTCGCATAGCGCTACCCAGTTCCTGTCGCAGGTACAGTATTTTGTCATTCTGCTTTTCACCCTCAGCATTACCTTCTTCATGCAACAAGGACATACGGCATTTTTACCATTTAAAACCCCCTTGTTCGGTCTTTTAATAGTGCTTGTACATCCGCAGTAAGTGCATGTTATCTTAATTTCATCCTTTGCGGCAAGAGGCTCATAAAACCCGTATCGTTCACTTTCAAAGACCTTTTCCTTCAAGAACTTAGTAAAGTCAAGCTCTGGGAACTCGCCAACATCCTTTTCCAGTAAATACTTAATCTGCCGCTCCGACCATGCATACCGCCTTTCGTGCGGCTTTACTGTATCCTGAAAATGCATTATACACAATGCCGTGTGGTTATACCTTGCCGGCGGGATTGTTCTGAAGTACTCATCCCCTATTGCAGCTGCTTCATCGCTTAAGTATTTGACATCTTCTATAAAATCGATTTCTTTTAGGTTGTATATGTATGCTCCGCTCCACCTTTCATCTAAGCAGTTCCATGTAATAAAATTGGCATTCTCCGCATCACAGAACACAAGGTAGTATGCATAGCCTCTTACATAGATTGTCGCCCGCAGTATATCCTCAAACACCTGTGCGTCCATATATACTCCGTCGGTCTGCTCGATTTTCTCTTTATAATTCGTCTTAATCAATTGGGATTTTTGCATTTTTCCGCCTCCTACATCAGGTCAAATACCGAAACCACCTTCGAAGGCTTCTTTTCTTCGGTCTTTTTAAGCCCAAAATACTTGCTTACAATTTCAAAACCTTCTTCGTCAGTAAGCACTCCGCAGTTCCCAACAGCAACCTTTTTGGCCGCTTCTTTCATCTTGCCTATAGCTCCCTTGATTGTAAGCTTATCCTCTACAATCTTTTTGAGTACTTTCTCAGACTGACCATCAAGCCGCTCCACTATGTAATCGCATATAGTCCTTGCTGTCATATCGTTTACATTTTTCTCGCATTCCTTTTCAAATGCATCAATGATTTTTTCTCTCATATCCATCTTCCTTTCTAACATCTCATTTTCATTATGTATCTCTGGTACTCATACCCTGTAAGGTCGTGGTACCCGTTATATAAATCATATATTTCGTATCCTTGTTTCGGTTTAGGATCCTTTGTCCAGCTGCTTCTTGATATGACCTCAACCTTAGGCTCCGGAACAATCAGATTTCGGCTTCTTGAATACTGCTTTTCATTTTCAGCCTTTCTGCCTTTAACAAAATATCCGGCAAGCTTTATAAGGTTTTCAGAATACACATCGTCAATGATAACCTTTCCGTATGGCCACAAGTCTTTCAAAATACCTGGGTCAAAATTATTCCGGAATATAATGTGGTGATGAAGCCCTCCGTAATCTCCGCGCTCGGTCATTTGCATATAAAAAAGCTCTATACCTTTATGCTTCAGTTTTCTTGCAAGTTTTCGCCTCATTTCTCTTATCTGCCCTACAGCCGTTTTGATATCGTCCGGTCTTGTCCCCTGCCGGTAGTTAAACTCTACCCACCAATCACCCCTTTTGAAGTTGGCAAGAAATATCCATTGATTTTTGTCTGCCCGTATTCTCCTGTTAACCTCTTTCTGACAAGGCGGAGTTTTCTGTTTGTTTCTTCCTCTTAAAATCTTTTTCCCAAACCTAAAGGCATAGTATTTATAGACAAAAATATTACCTCCACAGGATACCGTTTTTTTTAGATACGGCATTTCATTCTCCTGTCACTAAAAATAATTGCTTAAACAAGCCCGAAAAGCCTTATCACATCAAGGCTTTTTAGCTTTTTGAAATTTTGGGTTTTTTGAAGATTTTAAGCTGGCTTTAGTGGACATCCGAAAGCCACTTTTCTCTCATTCGGATTGACCGCCATTCCCGACAGCCGGCATATCGGGTTCCCTACACAGCTCGGAGCAAAAAGCTTACATTCTGCGCAGGAAACCTCACCGTCTGTAAACGGGAGAGAAATTTTAAACTGCACCATTTCCTTCTTATTCATAACGCACTTCTCCTTTTTACTTGACAAGTCCACAAAAATCCGCTATAATAAATATGTCTTAATTGGGGATTTTGCGAAATCTCTACTTGACCGCCTTGCACAAGGCGGTCTTTTTTATTCCTCTTTCTTTTTCGTAGTTCCAAAGCCGACGACTTCCAACTTTCTTATATCCTCGTATATTTCCAATTCAGTTTCTCTCATATTCGCTTTTAATGTGTTTGCAAATACCTCAAATGCTGCAGCCAAAAGCGGTTCATCCGCTAAAGATGTAGGTCCTATAGCTTCTGTTACGAAATCAAGCACTTCCTGATACGCTTTCGAAACTTCTTCCCTGTACTCTTTGTCACCTTTTAATCCTTCGAACCTTTCCTTCGTCATAATCTTTTTCATAAATCATTCCTCCTTATTTACTAAACACCGGTACCATATACAGCCTGTTTGCCTGTACTGTCATATCGTCCATTCCGTTAAGCTCCATAATTTCATAAATATACTCCCAACGGTCCATATCCACAGGGCAGAACCTCACAAAATCCCAAAGCCTTTCACAAGTATGGTATTCATACTCCGGTGTACCTCTTCCGTAGCTTGTCCCACAAAGCAATATTGCAATCGCTACAATGAAAACAATAAGGCAGATAGTCCACATTGCTCTTTCCCGCCTTTTTCTTCTGCGCTCTTGCTGCCTTCTTCTAATCTCGCATACTGTCATTCTTTCACTTCCCTTCCGAAATTTAAAAATTCAATAATTTCACCTATTGCCTTTTCATCGTCAATGCTGCAGGTTCTAAAACCCCTTTCCGGTCCCTGTCCTATATAGACATCCACCTTACCGTCAAACACTCTCAAAAGGCAATCTTTGTGCCGGCTACAAACAACAGCCAAATTCCCTAATGCTTTCATTACCGCCTCCTATACATAACTCTTTCCGAATATTGCTCTGAAATCCTCAATATCCCAACCGTAATGCTCCATAGCCTTTTCCTGAATCTCAGCCTTTATCTTCATATCAAGCTCACGGGTTTCGTGGATGCCTTTCTTTCCTCTGTGCATTTCCGCTGTCAAATAAATTTTCAATCCATATTTCTCTGATAACTTTCTGTTCCCATTACCATAGAAAACATGATGCTCCTCGAGGCTGTCCCCTCGGCCCGTTATGTAGCAGACCTTCTCATCCTGAATAATACTTTTAGCCATTGGCTTGTCCTCCTTTCATATAGAGCAAGTCAAACACTGCTTGCTCTGTTTTTTATTAACCTCCTGCTATTTCCTTTTCAGCCTTACGGCGAAGCGCACAGCCTGTTATGTATTCGTCAAGCTGGTCTATATTCTTCTGTCTTATTTCAGGATCAGGATTCGGGTTTCCTATTATAGTCACCTGTCCCGCTCCCTGAACGTGATGTCTCTGAACAAGCCTTGTGTCAGTTTCTTCAATTACTGTATAGCCTGGATACTTTTTCATACTTATTCCTCCTTTCTACTAAATTTATGTGGATAATAATTTGTCCTATTCCGTCCGCTCCCCTTACGGGAGCACCTCGTACACTTACTTGCTTGGGGTAAGTCAGAATAAATAACTATGGCATATACAAAGGCTTTGTGAGGTGCTCTC
>JAZNTB010000064.1:0-14662 GCA_045591565.1 Clostridia bacterium | reverse complement strand
GTTGCTCTGCTTGTTGGTTCAATCATTCTTGTATCGAAGCAAGATAAAGAGAATAAGTAAAATCCAATTCGTTTATATGGTTTTTAGTCCCAACTGGATATGAACTACTATCCTAAAGGGTTGGCATCCAGATTATACAGTCTTTATAAACTGATAAGTGCAAAATCAAATACAAAGGAGAAATATTATGAGAAAAAAACTTCAGGACAAAATGTTTGAGATAAGTTACCTTATCGAACTTGTTATTTCAATACTTGTGGTTATTGCGGTATTGATTTTTGCGGTGCAGGCAGTTATAGATATGTTTAATCTTTCGTTTTTTGAAAACGGTATTGCTTCGCTTGTTATGGTTTTAGACAAGGCAATCACACTTGCCATTGGTGCCGAACTTATAAAAATGCTTTGTAAGCACACGCCCGAAACAATTATTGAGGTTTTGGCATTTGCTCTTGCGCGTCAGTTGATTGTAGGACATGCTGCACCCTGGGAAAATCTGACTACAGTTGTGGCTATTGCTATACTTTTTGTAGTCAGAAGATTTTTGCTTAATCGTCATGATATGGTAGAAACCCCCGACGGTCTTGTAGAGATTGCCGATAAAGGAAAAAGCCAATAGTTTTTAAGTCCTGACTTGACACGAACTATTATAGAATGTCGAATATTATCGAAAGGTAGAGAAAAATGAAGTTATTTATAAAAGCAGATAATTATTCTGCGAAATTTCTTTGGATTATTACGTTGTTTGCGGATATTGCACTGATAGTATTCGGAATACAAGAAAATACTTTTAAATCCTCTTTTACAATAGCCTGTGGACTTACAATTCTTGTTACGGTGTTGTGGTTGCTTGGCAGGAACGAAGGTTTATTAATAGAAAACGATAAACTGTGCTACAAAGGGATAAGAAAGAAATATTATGAGATAAATCAAATAGCGGGATTACATATTGTTAAAGACCAAATATACCTTGGCAGACTCATTAGCATTGACTTAAAAGTTAAAGGTAAATACAAATATAAAATAATTTACCTTAAGGATAGAGAATTTGAAAATCAAAGCAACAAAAACGGAGTATGGGACTTTCATATTCATTATGCTAAACATATACTTTTTACCACGATATATGATGAAAAAGTGATAGAATATTTTAAGTCAAGGGGGATCCCCATTACAGGAGAAATGCAATAATTTTTACTCCTGACTTACCACGAACTTCCTTAAAAATTGGCTGCATCTAAACCTTATGCCTCGCAATGTCCAAATATGATGAAAGATAAATAGCAAAAAGGAATGGTTATATGGATAGAAATCAGTTCAAGCTTATACATAGCGAACTAATTCAACAAGTTCAATGTGTAGAAAATAATTTAAAGATAATATTTGCAGCTATGCACAAAGGAAATTTAAAAAACAATTTAAAGATAGTTGAAAAGATGAATTTGGGTAAGATAGCAAGAGAACTTGAATGCCTTGATAATAGTGACGATATGCCTGAATTTTCTGAAGAAGAATACAATACCATAGATCGCATCAGGGAAATAAGAAATTATTGGTGTCATCAGTGTTATTTAGATTTTGTCTATATAGAAAATGATTATGAAAGAGAAAAAGCATTTCAAAAAGTTGCTGAAAAATTGCATTATGATGAATATAGGACATATGACTTGTTTAAGAAAACAGAAGAAATGCGTTTTGCTATTATGAAAAAATACAGATAAGGTGGGATATTTATGTTCGAGAGAATGAAAGAAAGAAGTCGTCAGCGACAGGAAGAAAGAGAACAACTAATTAGAGAAGAAAAGAACAGATTATTATCATTATCTGAAAAGGAATTGCTAATTGAAATTCTTCTAGAATTAAAACGTGTTGAGGATAGGATTGATGATGTGGAGAGAAGTGTTCGTTTTTATAGCAATTAATCTAATTTAATAAAATAGTTTGCCGATTTTGAATATTTACATATACTGTCGGGAATGAGAAAATCCAGTATTCTCGCGGGTTCTAGAGAAAAGTGTCAAAGGAAAAACAGCTGAAAAAATTGGGAAAATTTAGTAGGTCCTATTATTCACTGTTCTCCTGACTTGACACGAACTGCCACCAAAAAGACTGGCATCTAAGATTATACAGTCTTTATAAATAGTAAAATATAAATAAAAAGGAGTTGTTAATATGTCTAATATATGGCATGATATTTCGCCGAAAAGAATAAATGCAGAAGATTTTATCTGTGTTGTGGAAATTTCAAAAGGCAGTAAGAAAAAATATGAATTGGATAAAGAATCCGGATATCTTATGTTGGATAGAATTTTGCATACATCAACGCATTATCCGGCAAATTACGGATTTATTCCGCGAACTTATGGCGATGATAACGATCCGTTGGATGTACTTCTGCTTTGTTCGGAGAAAATTGAACCCATGACACTTGTGCGCGCCTATCCTATCGGTGTTATTTCAATGATAGATAACGGTCGTAATGACGAGAAAATCATTGCTATCCCTTTCAGTGATCCGAACTATAATATGTATAAGGATATCGGAGAACTTCCGAAACATGTTTTTGATGAAATGAGTCATTTCTTCAGCGTGTATAAAAATCTTGAAAATAAAGAAACTGCCGTAAACGAGGTAAGCAACCGCGAGGCCTCGCTTAAAATAATCGATAAAGCCATTAACAATTATATAGAAAAGTTTTGTAAATAAATTTGTTGTGCTGGAATTTTCAGATGGAACAATATTTAAAAGAAGAAGTTAAGTTTGAATCTATTAAAGGTTGGCATCTGGATTATACAGTTTTTATATGATATGTTTATTATAACGGAAGGGAGAGATATGCTTTGAAAGAATCGGGAGAAATGTATCTTGAAACAATATATGTCCTATGTCAGTCCAAGAATGATGTACGGTCTGTTGATGTTGCGGAGCATATGAATTACTCCAAGCCAAGTGTGAGCCGTGCGGTAGGTATTTTGAAAAAAGAGGGGTATATACTAATTGATAAAGACGGATATATAACCTTGACGGAAGACGGAAAGAAAACAGCAAAAAATATATTTGAAAGACATACTGTTTTAACGCAAATTCTGGTGATGCTTGGAGTTGACGAGAAAACGGCGTCGGAGGATGCGTGCCGGATGGAGCATGTAATAAGTAAAAAAACCTTTAATGCGATGAAGAAGCACTTAAAGGGAAAAACAAGTAAATAAAAGCTTGAAAAATACAGCCAATCCTGAAATATGGGTTGGCTTGTATTAATTTATGCACATTTTTCCTTCCGGGCATAGAATATTAACGGAGGGATTTATTTGTATAATAATTTTGTATCAATTATAAGAAAAAAACCACAGGCGGTAGCGGTCGTTAGGGGAAGCAGGGATTTTCCTGAAATCAGCGGCACTGTATATTTTTATCAGACGACGAAGGGAGTGGTGGTTGTATCGGAGGTGACCGGTCTTCCAAAAGGCGACGGCGACTGTAAAAGTCCTGTATTTGCATTTCATATCCACGGCGGCGAAAAATGCAGCGGAAATGAAAAGGACGGCTTTGCCGATGCAATGACGCACTATAATCCGAAGAATTGTTCACATCCGTACCATGCAGGGGATATGCCACCGCTTTTCGGAGCGGGAGGCTATGCGTTCTCGGCATTTTTTACCGACAGATTTTCGGTAGGGAAAATTATAGGGAGGACGGTAATTATCCATTCGTCACCTGATGATTTTAAAACGCAACCGTCAGGGGATTCGGGAACAAAAATTGCATGTGGTGAAATTGAAGCTATAAGATAATAAAAAGGCTCAGCGGAAATTCGCTGAGCCTTTTAACTTTTAGAATCAAACGCAGCCCTGAGCCTTCATAGCCTCTGCTACCTTGATAAATCCTGCGATATTTGCGCCTGCTACAAGGTCGTCACCAAGACCGTAGTCATTTGCTGCCTTTACTGAGCTATCGAAGATGTTCTTCATAATGCCCTTAAGCTTTGCATCAACTTCTTCTGCAGACCATGAGTAACGCATTGAGTTCTGTGACATTTCAAGACCAGATACTGCAACACCGCCTGCGTTAACAGCTTTTGATGGAGCAACGATAACTTTGTTTGCCTTAAGGTATGCAACAGCCTCGTTGGTTGTAGGCATATTTGAAACCTCAACATAGTACTTAACGCCGTTAGCTACAATCTTTTCAGCCTCAGCCATACCAACCTCGTTCTGAGTAGCACATGGCATGATGATATCAGCCTTAACGCCCCATGGCTTTTCGCCTGCATAGAACGGAACACCAAACTTATCAGCATAATCCTGAACTCTGTTACGGCATGAATCACGCATTTCGAGCATAAAGTTAACCTTTTCCTCTGTGCTGATGCCGTCTTCGTCATATATGTAACCGTCAGGACCGGAAAGTGTAACAACCTTTCCGCCAAGCTCGTTAATCTTCTTAACAGTACCCCATGCAACATTACCGAAGCCTGAGATTGCGAAGGTCTTACCCTTGATATCGTCGCCGAAGTGCTTGAGCATTTCTACTGTGTAGTAAACAGCACCGTAGCCTGTAGCCTCAGGACGGATTAATGAACCGCCGTATGTAATACCCTTACCTGTCAAAACGCCTGTAAACTCGTTTTTGAGTCTTTTGTACTGACCGAAAAGATATCCAACCTCTCTTGCACCAACACCGATATCGCCGGCAGGAACATCAAGGTCAGGGCCAATGTGTCTGTAAAGCTCTGTCATAAAGCTCTGGCAGAAACGCATAACTTCGCCGTCAGATTTTCCCTGTGGGTTAAAGTCTGAGCCGCCCTTACCGCCGCCCATAGGAAGTGATGTAAGACTGTTTTTAAAGGTCTGCTCAAAACCTAAGAACTTGATAATACCTGAATATACTGACGGGTGGAAACGAAGACCGCCCTTGTAAGGTCCGATTGCTGAGTTGAATTGTACACGAAAACCTCTGTTTACCTGTACATTACCGTTATCGTCTACCCAAGGAACGCGGAAAGTGATCTGTCTTTCCGGCTCAACCATTCTGTCAACAACGCCCGCTGCAACAAGATCGGGTCTTTTTTCAATAACAGGCTCGATTGTTTCTAAAACTTCAGTAACTGTCTGAATAAATTCAGGCTCGCCTGCGTTTCTCTGCTTAACAGTTTCCAAAACGCCCTGTAAATACTCGTTTTTCATAATAAAACCTCCCAAAAATGCGTAAAAAGGCACACCAAACCAAGAAAATGTTCGGCATGCCCCCTTTGCTAATATACATATAATTATATTATAGGCAAAAAGTGTTGTCAAGAATTTTTTTACAGAAATTTTTCCAAAATCTATGGTTATAGCGGGCTTTAATTTGTAGAATTTGTAATGTGAGGATGTACCCGCATGGTGTCGGTTTTTATTTCATAAAAGGCGGCATCTATTTCGGTTAGTGTATTGTCCGGATTCATTCGTGATTTTGTATAAATTACACGCTCTTTTTCCTTGTCATAGGCTGTTCTGTATAAAAAGCGTTCGCCGTTTTCCAGAAATTCCTGTGTACCTACCCAATACGGGCATTTTCCTATGAAAAGGTCAGGAGATTTTTCATAGGCAAGAAGTGAGTTCGAAACCTCAACGCTGACGCCTAAATCGGTAAGGAGTGTATGCTCGAAATCTCCGTAATCGCCGATTGTTGCTCTGCGCCCGATTTTGTCGAGGTACGCTCTGGCGTATGCGTGCTCCTGTTTTTTACAATCCTCGTGGTCGCTGTCTTTTATAGAAAGTACACGGCTGTGATACTTCTGCGGGAATATTTCCTTGACTGATTTAGTATACATAGAGCCATCTAAAGGCTCTTTGTATTCAATGAGAGAACCATTCTTTTCGAAGGTGACTCGTGTAGGAATAACTCCGCTGCCTGAAACCTTTACAAAGTTACCGTCCTGAAAACCGTAATTGCCGTACATTATAAGAGCATAGACGACAGTTTCACCGGTTGTGCTTTTTTCTGTCCCCAAAATTATATGTCCCTCTGTCTGGCATTCTCCTTGCACATATCCCTTACTGTTTCTTTCAAAAACGGCAGCTGTCACCAAATCCTCAATGCCCTTTTTGTTAAAGGAGCTTTCCGAAACATAAATTGCAGTGGGTCCGTCTGCGCCACCGATGGTGACTGACTGGCGACAGGCAACAAGACTTGTACAAAGCGCTGCAGAAGCTACAACTGCTAAAAGTGCGCCAATACTTATCCTGCGACTCTTTGAAAAGATGTTGTCAAAACGCTTCTTTGCTTTTTTGCCGCTTTCGGAAAAGCTTGTGCAAAGTGCAGGGGGTTTAAGGTATTTTTTCATATTGCTGCCTCCTTTAGTCGATTATAAAGTCATTAAATCCGTTTTCAAGCTCCTGCCATTCCTCGCCTTTGCCGGCTATATTGTTATAAAGCTTTATGCTGTCCCTGTTAAGCTTGCCGCCTGATACTGTGGCGGTCAGCTTTAAAACATAATTTCCGACCTTAAGCTGATTGTATTCGTTGTAGTAGGTGTTGTAAAGCTTTTGGTAGTACTCGTCGCCCTTTAGCTCTGCCATCTTCTTTGCGTCCTGTATGTATTTGACGGTGTCGGGGTCTTTGTAGTAATTGCGGTAGCATGCCCTCATTGTGAATTTTGCCTCAAGGGTTTTAGTCTTATCGTCATAGCCTTCGGTATAGCCGGAAAGCTGTTCTATGCGGGTGGCATCATAATACGGCTTATAGGTTTTGGTGTATTCCTCCTGCAGATAGCTTTTTATCTGCCTGTAAAAGCCGCCGGATAGCTGCTCGCTGGAATCAAGGGATATGTTATATGAGATATCGGATGATTTAATCCATAGTCTTTCGGTATCGCCGGGACGGATAACCATAACCCAGCCTTCCGGATTGTTATATTCAACAACATTACAGATTAAATTCTTTGCAGACACATCTGCGATGAGGGTTGATTCGTCGGGAGATTGGTATACATTGTCCGAGGTAATCAGCGCCTGATTTGCTCTGTCAAAATCATAGGACAGAAGCTTTTGTGGGAGATACCCCTCGATTTGTGGATAATTTCCGTCTAAGAGGCGGACATAAGCGGTGTCATCGGCTTCAAAAAAGACATAAAACAAGTCATTTTCTAAAAGGCTTGCAGCATAAGCGGAAAGGGAGGAATCAAAGAAAATGTCCGAATCCTCTGTAAGAACAGCCAAATGCATTTCTTCGTTGTCTTTAAACTTCACAAGCAGATTTACAATGCCCACAAGAACTATTATACACATCAGGAAAACTGCGCCGCGGCGTTTGGCGGCGGGGTTTAGGATGTTGTCAAACCGCTTTTTTGCTCTTTTGCCGCTTTCGGAAAATTTTGTTGATAAAAAAGGTGCTTTCATTTAGTGTCCCTCCTTATAGATTTTAATATAGTAAGTGCATAATTTTTTTTAAACTCGGTGTCCATTCCCGCAACAACGATGTCGTCACAGGAATATTCAAGGTCACGATTTGCACGGCGGACCATCAGGTAGATGACAGGGTTGAACCAATGCACTGCATTTGCAACAACAAGCAGCAGCTTATACCAGATATCTCCGCGTCGCATATGTGTCATTTCGTGCTTTATTATGACGCTTTTTTCCTCTTCCGAATAGTCAGTTTCAGGAAGAAGTATAATCGGTCTGAAAAATCCCAGCATCATGGGAGAACAAACCTTACTGCAAACAAATACATTTTTGCTGTCCCTTTTAAGATGCCGTTTTATGCGTATACGGAAAAGCAGATAGATTAAAAAATGATAAAGAAGAAAAAGTATTGCTCCTGTTATCCATATTAAAAATACTGCTTCGCTGAATGTCATTATCGGCGAATAGTCGGCTGAACTCATAGATTGATGTCCAAGCTCAATATAGCTGTCATCGGGGAAATACTCGATAGGGGAGTTACCCTGAGTTCTGAAAACTATCATTGCCTCACGGGGAGGCTGTGTCACAGTTATCGGTGCTGATGGCAACCGTATGCTAAAAGGTATAACGAGCCGCAGTGCAATTATCAGCCATACCAGATACCGCCATCTTGCAGAATAGCGTTTGTCAGTCCATGGCGATGTGGCGAGTATAATCAGTATAACAATCGAGGTAGTGAGCGAAATAACAAAAATATTTTCCATCACTTCGCACCCCGTATATAGCTTTCAAGCTCTGCTAAATCGTCCTTTGTAATGCTTTTGCCGTCGTACAGCGATGCAATAAGACTTGTAACCGAACCGTGATGAAGTTTTTTCAAAAATCCTGCAGTTTCCTGCTTTAGATAATCCTCTTTTTCAATAAGCGGAGTATACATATTATACCTGCCGCTTTTTTCGCATTTAACAAAACCGCGCATTTCAAGCCTGTTCAAAAGATTTAACAGAGTAGGCTTAACCCAGTCCTTGTTGAGCTTTTCCAGAAGATAGTCGGAATTTACCGCCTCACTTGCCTCCCATATAGCGAGCATTATTTCCTGTTCCGCATCGGGTAGTTTTTTTGTTTTCATACTGATACCTCGTTTTACAAATGTCTAATCTAATTATATTATACAATTGTCTAACAAATTTGTCAATAGCTTTTTGAGGAAATAAAAAAACGGCTCAAAAGAGCCGTTTTCAAGTTTTAATTAATACATTCCGCCCATACCAGGGTCCATCTGCGCAGCGGCAGCCGGTGCCGGTTCAGGCTTGTCGGTAACGAGGCTTTCGGTTGTGAGAACCATTGCGGCTACCGATGCTGCGTTCTCAAGTGCCGATCTTGTAACCTTTACAGGGTCAACAATACCTGCGGCAATCATATCTACATATTCGTCGGTAAGTGCGTTATAGCCAACGCCCTTGTCGCAGTCCTTAACTTTGTCAACGATTACGCTGCCCTCAAGACCTGCGTTTTTAGCAATCTGGCGAACAGGCTCTTCAAGTGCCTTTAGAACAATCTGAACACCTGTCTTTTCATCGCCCTCGGTTTCGTCAAGAAGCTTTGCAACTGTTGGCAGAACATTGATATAGCTTGTTCCGCCGCCTGCAACTATACCCTCTTCAACCGCCGCCTTTGTAGCAGCTAAGGCATCCTCGATTCTGTACTTCATTTCCTTCATCTCGGTTTCGGTTGCAGCACCAACCTTGATTACTGCTACACCGCCTGCAAGCTTTGCAAGTCTTTCCTGAAGCTTTTCCTTGTCAAATTCGGAAGTGGTATTTTCAATTTCATTTTTAATCTGGTTAACTCTGTCAGCAATCGCAGCTTTGTCACCCATACCATCAACGATGATGGTGTTTTCCTTCTGGATTTTAACCTGTTTTGCACGGCCGAGCTGCGACACCTGCGTATCCTTTAAATCAAGACCAAGCTCTTCCGAGATAACCTGACCACCGGTTAGAATTGCAATATCCTGAAGCATAGCCTTTCTTCTGTCGCCAAAGCCCGGAGCCTTAACAGGAACGCAAACGAATGTTCCGCGCAGCTTGTTGAGAATAAGAGTTGTAAGAGCTTCGCCTTCAACATCTTCTGCAACAATCATAAGCTTTTTGCCCATCTGGACAATCTGCTCAAGAAGTGGTAGGATTTCCTGAATATTCGAAATCTTTTTGTCTGTGATAAGTATAAATGCATCGTCCAAAACTGCTTCCATCTTATCGGTATCGGTTACCATATAAGGTGAAATGTAGCCTCTGTCAAACTGCATACCCTCAACGATGTCGGAATATGTTTCGGCACTCTTTGACTCTTCAACTGTGATAACGCCGTCTGCGGTCACCTTCTCCATGGCCTCGGCAATCAGCTCGCCGATTTCATCGTTTGCAGCAGAAACTGCGGCAACTCTTGCGATATCGGCTCTGCCGTTTACTGCTTTTGCGTTTGCAAGAAGCTCTTTAACTGCCACATCAACAGCTTTCTGAATACCCTTTCTTACAATCATAGGGTTAGCGCCGGCTGTAACATTCTTTGTTCCTTCGTGGACGAGTGCCTGAGCCAGAAGTGTAGCGGTTGTTGTACCGTCGCCTGCGATATCGTTGGTCTTGGTAGCAACCTCTTTAACAAGCTGTGCACCCATATTCTCAAACGGGTCATCAAGCTCAATTTCCTTTGCGATTGTCACACCGTCATTTGTAATAACCGGTGCGCCGAACTTTTTGTCAAGGACAACATTTCTGCCCTTTGGACCAAGTGTTATTTTTACAGTATCCGCAAGCTGGTCGATACCGCGCTCGAGTGCGCGTCTTGCGTCTTCTGCATATAAAATCTGTTTAGCCATTTAACATCCCTCCGAATTAATCAACTATTGCCAAAATATCTGACTGTCTTACGATTGTATATTCTTCGCCGTCAAGCTTAACTTCGGTTCCTGCATATTTTGAGATAAGAACCTTGTCGCCCACCTTGACTTCCATCGTAACTTCTTTTCCGTCAACAACTCCGCCCGGGCCTGCAGCAACGATCTCTGCAACCTGAGGCTTTTCCTTAGCAGCACTTGCGAGGATAATTCCACCCTTTGTGGTTTCCTCTGCCTCCAACATTTTTATCACAACTCTGTCTGCCAATGGTTTAATATTCATTTAGTGCGCCTCCTTTAATCTGTTATTAGCACTCTCCTTGTTTGACTGCTAATAATTTTATTATAGCCATATTCACCCTGTTTTCAAACCTATTTAGTGTAAAATAATTCAAAATAGGCTCGGAATTCTTACAAAAGCTAAAGATATCTTTGTTTTTCTTTAATTTGTAAAATTTTCCAGTATTTCAAAGCCTTCTTCTTTACTGTATGCGCCGATACCCTTACTTAATGCAGAAATATCCTCAGGAGGGTAATAGGAGGGGTTTATATTTATGCTTTTTATAACGGTGACTTCTTCGCCTGTAGCATCGTAAAGGGTGAGGGTGCTGTTTTCAAGGCGTACCAAAAATGGTAGTATTTCAGGCAATACGGAAGGGGAGGGTGAATCGGTCACATTGTCCTTTTTTGATGTGACTTGTTGCTGACCGCGAAGCTTTCGCATTTCGTCGGAGTTATTTTTACGGCCGCAGGCGGCAAAAACACACAGAACTATTATAAGAATTGCCGGCAGTATGAAGTGGTGTAGTTTTTTCATGGTATATCTCCTTTCAGGTGGCTGTATATCAGCAAAGAGTAATTGTTTTTTCTGCTATTTTTACCATATTTTAAGAATTTATTCAGATTGATTTTTTTGGTAAATTGTATTGCATAAATTGAATTTTTGTACTATAATATAATTGGTTAGATTTGTAATGTATTCGGGAGGTGTTATTTTGAAACACGCACGAGATAAACATAAAGGAACAGCACCGGACAGCAGGGCAAAACGCCGTAGCAGTGCCGAGACTGGCGGACAGCCGTCTTTAGAGGAAAGACGCGAGCGTATGCAGTCGGTGCAGGCAAGGCGCGCGCGTGAGGAAGAAAGCAGACGAGCGCGGACAACAGCACCTGCCAAAAAGAAGAAGACAGGAAGAGCAAACAGTAAACGAAAATCAAAGCTTGCATCATCGCTTGTATGGGCAAGACTTCGCGTGGGTCTGGTAATCCTTGTTTGTGTAGGAGCGGTTATCGGGCTTGGCGTAGGTGCAGGTATGTATGCTGCTATTTCAAATGAAGTCGGGGAGATGGATTTTGAGAGTATGGCATATAACTTCTCCTCGGTGGTGTTTGCAAATGATAAAAACGGAAATTCCGTAGAGGTGGAGTACCTTCATAACGACGGAAACCGTCAGTGGATAGACTCAGAGTTTATTCCCGAAATTGCAAAGGAAGCTGCGATATCTATTGAGGACGAGCGCTTTTATAAGCATAAAGGCGTTGACTTAAAGAGAACAACGGGCGCTGTTATAGGCTGGATAGGCGCAAAGCTGACCGGAAAATCTCCCTCTTACGGAGGAAGTACCATAACCCAGCAGGTTATGAAGAATATAACCAATGAAAAGGATAGAACTGCAATCCGTAAAATAAAGGAAATGATGCGTGCGACAGCCCTTGAAAAGAATTTTACCAAGGATGAAATTCTGACGCTGTATCTTAATATTGTGTATTTCGGAAATCAGTGCTACGGAATTGAAGCGGCATCAAAAATGTATTTCTCAAAGAGCGCTATTGATTTGACACTTCCGGAAGCCGCAATGATTGTCGGTATAACACAGGCGCCGTCAAGGTATGACCCGTTCAAGCATCCTGAGGATACTGTCAAGAAGAGAAATACAGTTATCACAAAAATGTATGAGCTTGATAAGATAACAGAGGAGGAATATAACGAGGCTATAAATTCGCCGCTTGGAGTAAATGACAGGAAAAATTCGCTGAATTCGTCGGTTTACAGCTATTTTGTAGATCAGGTTATAAATGATGTAATTGCCGACCTGCAGGCACAAAAGGGATATTCGCAAGCCTTTGCCACCCAGCAGATTTTCAGCGGCGGACTCAAGATTTATACTACAATGGACAGCGATATTCAGGCTGCTATGGAGAGCGTATATACAAATACGGCAAACTTTGCAGGGGCATCAAAGGCACAGTCTGCAATGGTTATTATCGACCCGTATACCGGACAAATCAAGGGTATGGTGGGCGGAATAGGAACGAAAAACGAAAGTCGTGGACTCAACCGTGCAACACAGTCCTTCCGTCAACCGGGTTCGGCTGTAAAGCCGCTTTCGGTATATTCGCCGGCTCTTGAAAGCAAGAAAATAACTGCAGCCACAATACTTACTGACGAGCCGATAACAATAGGCGAATGGTCGCCGAAGAATTCGTATTCGGGATTCAAGGGCGATATGTCGGTAAGAAAGGCTATTGAAATTTCTGCCAATATTCCTGCAGTGAAAACTTTGCAGACATCGGGAATAAGCACAAGCTATGACTTTATGACAAATAAGTTCCATTTTACAAGCTTGTCCGAGAACGATAAAAACCTGAGCGCATTGGGACTTGGCGGTATGACAAAGGGTGTTTCGCCAAAGGAAATGGCTGCAGCATATAGCGTATTCCCGAATAAGGGAGTATATATTACACCGCACACCTATACAAAGGTTTTGGACAGTGCAGGTAAAGTGCTTCTGGAAAATAAGCCGAAGAGCACACGGGTTTTGAGTGAAGCGAATGCATATATTATGTCGAGCTTCCTTCGTGAGGTTGTAAACGGCAGCGCAGGTACGGGAGCAAGAGCAAGGCTTTCAAACTTCACTACCTACGGAAAGACCGGAACAAGTAATGACAGTAAGGATAAGTGGTTCTGCGGATTTACAGCCCACTATGTAGGAGCGGTATGGTGCGGATTTGACCAGAACAACGGCAGCATATCAAGCAGCGTTCCTAATGTTGTGTGGAAGACTGTAATGGAAAAGGTACATCAGGGACTTGGCGCAAAATCCATCCCACAGCCGGACAGCGTAACGGCAGTTTCACTTTGCCAGAGAACAGGAAAGCTGTCATCGGGAGGATGCACCCTTGCTAAAACGGAATATTTTGCAAGAGGCACTGTGCCGACAAAATACTGCGAAAATATTCATCCTGCAGCCGGCGGAACAGCAGATCCGGATGCATCACCATCACCGTCGCCGACAGCCGAAGCATCAGCATCGCCTGATCCGTCAGAAACACCGATTGTAGTATCCCCGAAGCCGTCGAATGAGCCGGTAACGCAAAGACCTACGGCAAATCCTACTAAGGAGCCTACCAAGGCGCCTGTACAGGATGATATAATAACACTTGAGTAGAAAGCATATAATAAAGCTTAAAGAGAGGAGGTATATACCGTGATAAATGAAATTACAGAGCTTATAGAAACAAAGCAGTATGCCAGACTAAAGGAAATTCTTTCCGAGATGGAGCCGGCGGATGCGGCGATTCTGTTTGATGATTTGCAGGAGCGGTATATGCCTATTTTGTACCGACTGCTTCCAAAGGAGCTTGCGGCGGAGGTTTTTGTAGAGCTTGACGCCGACACGCAGGAAATGCTTATAAAAGGCTTTTCTGACTCCGAGCTTAAGGCAGTGCTTGATGAGCTGTATCTTGACGATGCGGTTGATATTATTGAGGAAATGCCGGCGAATGTAGTAAAGCGTATTTTGCGGCATACTGATGCGGAAATGCGTCAGAGTATAAATGAAATCCTGAACTATCCTAAGGACAGCGCCGGCTCGATTATGACAAACGAGTATGTTGACTTAAAAGAGGATATGACTGTTGCTGATGCGTTTACCCGTATCCGCCGTACCGGTCTTGACAAGGAAACAATCTACACATGTTATGTAACTGATAAAAACCGGATACTGATGGGAATTGTGTCGGCAAAGGATCTTCTGCTTGCCGAAGAAGACTGCGTTATTGCAGATATAATGGACAAAAGCCCGATATCGGTAAATACCATAGACGACAAAGAGGATGTGGTTTTGTCCCTTTCAAAGTATGACCTTCTGGCTATGCCGGTGGTTGACAACGAGCGACGCCTTGTAGGAATCGTAACGGTCGATGACGCTATTGATGTCCTGCAGGAAGAGGCAACAGAGGATATCGAAAAGATGGCAGCTATCACGCCGTCGGAGAAACCATATCTGAAGACGGGAATTTTTGACACTTTCCGTCAGCGTATTCCGTGGCTTGTCTTCCTGATGCTGACCTCGACATTTACTACAAAAATAATTTCTATGTA
>JAZNTB010000063.1:0-10799 GCA_045591565.1 Clostridia bacterium | reverse complement strand
TTTTTCCTGTCCTTATAGTACATCGGATTAACGCTTACCGGCTTTGCCCATCCAAAGCCCGTGAAAATCATCAAAAGAGTTCCCACAAGGTCTAAATGCGCAAGAGGGTTTAATGTAAGTCTGCCCTCATATCTCGGCGTCGGGTCGCCTTGATTCGTTGACACCCATGCGTGCGCAAGCTCATGCCCTGAAAGGGCAATAAGCGTTATCGGAACATTTATCAAAATATTTGTAAGACTAAGCATTTCTTCACCTTCGGTTAAATAAGCATATATACATATATTATACCCTTAAAACAGTTCAAAGTAAATAGTTTAAACCAAAAAAACTTATACAAATATTATATTGCAATTTTTTTGCTAGTGTGATAAAATAAAGTTGATATTCTTTAAGGAGGCATCCGTTATGTACGATTTATATGTTCGCAGAGGAACTTTTTGTGCACTTATGCTTGCAGCTGTTGCTTTTGGCGGAGTTTTTTTTGTTACAAACAATCTTGACTTTATAATTGCAGCTACACAACAAGGAAAATTCCACATACCAAATCTCGCATATGCTCTGTCAAGAATAGTCGGGGGAATACTGCTCCCTGCAGTTTTTATTGTTCCTACAATGTTTGCGTTCTGGCGTATAAGGCTTTCTAAAATTCTGTTTATAGTGTACGGGGCACTTCATCTTCTTACACTTACATGGGTTTTTTACTTCATGGCACACGGCATTGGAAGCCTTTTCTCAAATTTGGATATTGCGGTTTTTCAACAGCACTTCACCAACGCTTTTGTTTCGGTACATGTATACTGGGATACATATGAATGGCAAGGCTCACTTTTTACACTGATTTACGGTCTTTTATGCATCTATACCGGTATCTGCTTTGACGACAACAGAAAGAAGGTACGACTTTGCATAATCCTTGTTGTTTTATTGAGATTTTTGTTCCCGGCAATAAACAATCTTCTTACCGGAAATTCCATGTATTCAGTATTCTGGCTCACAAACAATTACGCCGACCTGCTATCCTCTTTGTTCTATTGCGGAGGAATTATTCTCGCCTCTGTAAATGACCCGACTTGGATAGAGCTCATATGGGATGAAACTATCGACTCAAGGCAACAGGAGGCCGATGACGCCGAGTAATGTCACATTTACCTAATTTCCAGCAAGGAGGCTGACACATGTTTTTTCGCCAGATGATCAAAGGAGTTACTATAATCTCCTTTGAGATATTAGCGGCCGTTTTAAACCTGGTATTTATTTTTTCAAAAATAATCACATTCACAAGGTCTGCAGTAGAATTAGGGTACATAAATACAAGATTTTTGGCCTATATCCTTTTTGTGCTCGCTCTTCAGGCTTTGCCTATAATTCTTATGACAAACCACAGGAAATTCCGTAAGAGAACAGCATTAAGAGCCGTTTTTTATACTCTTTCTGCAGCGCTATTTATCGGAACGCTCTGCGATCTTGTTGTATTTAAAGGATTTTTGAACTACTCCTTTCAGGAAGGTGATTTTATATTTATCAATATATTCTGGAATATGCCGCATATAGGCGGAGCGATTTTCAGTATATTGATAAGTATACTGTATTTCCTCTTGGGGATTTGGATTAAAAGGCGAAGAAAGGTTGCATACATTCTCTATGTTGCTATTTTTATTCTTTCCGCAGTCGTGCCTTTTATAAGCACCTCGCTCGTTCCCGTAACTGTTCTTCGTATAGCTTTCCTCGAAAAAGCGATATTTATCCTGACAGAACAGCTGCTGCTTCTCGTTTCGCTGTCGATATGTGTATCCTCACGAGATACATGGGTAAGCTATATCTGGAATTAAGTTTTTCAGAAAAACTAAAAAGACCGCAAAAAGACGGTGTAAAAACCAATTAGTTTTTACACCGTCTTTTTTAGACTCAGTCTGCGCTTTGTACTCTAAGGAATTAAAATGTTTATTTTACTTTCAGCCGTATTCTGTCAGCCACCATTGCAATAAATTCGGAATTTGTAGGTTTTCCCTTTCCCGTGTCAATGGTGTAACCAAAAACTCGGTTCATGGTTTCCGGTCTTCCCCTGCTCCATGCGACCTCGATAGAATGTCTTATCGCACGCTCAACGCGTGAAGAGGTCGTACTGTACTTCTTTGCGATAACAGGATACAGTTCCTTTGTTATATAATTTAAAAGCTCCATATTGTCAACTACCATCATTATGGCTGTCCTTACATACTGATAACCCTTTATGTGAGCAGGAACTCCCAGCTCATGTATAAACTCAGTTACCAATGCTTCCAAATCATACGACTTTTTGTCTTCAGCTTCAATTACCTCAAAGCTTGTACGCTTTGACATACTGCTGAAGTTACGGATAGTATCATAAATAGCATCGTTCGTCTGCGGCTTTAAAAGGAAATACTCGGCACCCGCGTCCTGCGCAGCATCCATAATCCTTTCACTTCCGGTAACCGACAATGCAATGCACATCGGTTTTTTGGCAAGATGCGACTGTGCAAGCTTTTTCATTACAGCAAGTCCGTCACGCTTCGGCATAATAATATCCAGAAGCACAATATCCGGCCTCATCTCCATGATAAGCTCATACGCCTCCTCACCGTCATACACCGCCTCAACAGCAGCAATGCCATCCTTTGTCCGCAGATACTCTTTTAAATCATCTGCAAACATCCTGTTGTCATCCGCAATAAGTACAGAAACCTTCTGATTCATCTTTTCTCCTCCTTTATATAGAATACAAAGTTGAGAAAGCATCCCCATACTTACTTTTCGGTCATATTTCCATATTAAGTTTTATACACTTTCAAAATAAGTGAAAGATACCTCCCAAACAACATAATTTTACCATATTTTTCCTTTTAATACAAGGCTTTTTTCAAAGAAAAAACGGGATATTATCGCCACTTTTCGACCTTTTTTGCGCATTTTGACATAATGCGACAGCAGTATACAAAAAGAGCAGCTTTGACATCCCAAAGCTGCCCTTTTATAAAATTATATATTCAGGAGTATTACCGATACCACTCCAAGCACAAATCCTGTAAGCTGCAATTTTGACAGTTTTTCTTTATAGATAAATCGTGAGATTACATATGTAAGGATAATGCCTCCTGCCGAAATAAGCGGGAACATAACAGCAACCGGCATTATCCCCGAGAGTATCATAACAAACAAATTCACTATACCGTTAAATATGCCGGTTAATGCTGCTACATACCATGCATTTTTTGCATATTCCTTTGCCATAGCCCTCTCGCTCTTTAAGGAACATATTCCCATTCCGATTGCCACAAATATAAGGGCTATAATCATAAACTCGTTTTTATATGCACCGCCCGATGCAACCTGTTGCATTTTTTGCGCAACCGAGCACATTCCGTTTCCGATAAATGCCAGCGTGACACAAATCACCCATTTTAAGCTTATCGCCTCGCCATCATCCTTTTTATTTATTAAAACAAGGGAAAGTGCCAAGGTCACAATTCCCGGAAAAAATCCCGCTCCTACCGCATCATTTAAAAATATCAGTCCGTAAAGTGTCGGTATCATAAGCGAATACGATGTTATAAGCGTTGTCAGCGACAGTGACCCGCATGCAACAGCTGCTACTCCGCCTGCTGTCCCGATACCATAGGCTGCCGCAAAGCCTGCTGAGTAGGGCAGTACCTGCGCATCCCATGTAAGTCCACCTGATGTCAGTACAAAAAACACCGCAGCAAACAAACTCACAATCATCCCATACAAATATTTTCCGCCTGCGGCTGTTCTTTTATTATATTCCTTTTGTCCGACATGCTGTGCAGCCAACAGAGTAATGATTGTAATTAAGTAAAATGCACTCATTTCATCGCCTCCCTTTGGATATTATAATGGATATTATAATAATTTTCAACAAAATATCTTCCCACTCGTGATATAATTTAAAATACATATGCTTTAGGACGGTTAGCTGTGTGAAAATTGGCTATAACATAGCACTTTTTCTTTAATATTAATGTTTTAAGCCTGATATACGATATTATCCCTTTATAATTATGTCAAGCTAAAACTATGAAATCCACTCCAACTTTGCGTTGTTTTCATTACATAAAATGAGACTGTAGTCAAACCTAAATTTAAAAATTGTTTTGCTACAGCCTCATTAAAGTTATTTGATTTTCTCAGCTTCCGAGAGCATATTTTCAATAAATATCCCATAACCCCTTGTGGGATCATTTACAAAAACATGGGTTACTGCTCCGATGAGTTTACCATTTTGAATCACTGGAGACCCAGACATTCCCTGTACTATACCGCCTGTTTTTTCGAGAAGTTTTGTGTCGGTAACTTTTAAGACAAAGTTCTTATTTGACACTTTAGGAGATTTTGATATTTTTGTAATTTCGACTTCGTAGGCTGTCGGTCCGCTCCCGTCGATATCGCACAGGATTTCGGCACCGCCCTCTTTTATTTCAAACCGCGTGGCTATCGGAACCGGCTCCGCCTCCGGAGCGCTCAGGCTTTCGCCGTAAACACCTATATGGCAATTTGTTTCTATATCCCCCAGCTTTTTATTTGAAAAATCACCTATAAGCTCGCCCGGCTGTCCGCTTTTTCCCTTTTCCACGCCAACAATTCTGCAGCTGCTTACCCAGCCCCTTGCCACAGTGATAAGGTCCTTTGTATCACTGTCACAAATTCCGTGGCCGAGAGATGCAAAGCATCCGTTTTCAGGGTTATAAAAGGTCATTGTTCCTATTCCTGCAGTGGAATCCCTGACCCACATACCGACCTTGTAGCCGCCGTCATCTCCCGAATATACCGCCGTCACATCAGCCGTCACAAAATTGTCGCCCCGTGCAACAGTAAGCTCCGCCTTTCCTCTGCACGCATTCATTTTTTTGGTAAAATCCACGGTACTTTCTACCTTTTCGCCGTTTACCTCCATAATTCTGTCGCCCTCTTTAAGCCCTGAATCCTTTGCGGGCGCAAAATGCTTTCCATCTGCAGCTACGACATCGCTTATCCCGACAACAAGCAATCCATCGCTGTAAAGACGAATACCAATCGCTTCCCCTGACGGAATAACATAGCAGCTTGGCATCACGGAAACATTTACCGTTTTAATCGGAATTAAATTAAAAAGCTTTACCTGACAAGGAAAATTTCCCTCATTTTCCGTGCACGCCTTTGCAGTAATTCCCCAGTTAAAGTCAAGACTTTGTCCCCTGCTCACCGTAATCTGGGCAGGTATTGCCATATTTACGACTAAAATCGCAAGAACAGGCAATACTATTAATACTTTTTTTAAATTTTTAATTTTTTATCACCTCCGTAAATCGAAACTACACTATTAAGTTGTCCGCAAGAGATTTTTAAATACTGCAAAAGATAATGTAAATTTGGTGGATGTTTGAAAAATTTATAGCTTTTTCTCTTGGCTTGTGTTATACTCTATATATAATAGGAAAGTTTTCGTGGAGGAATTATGATAGACTTAAGTACACTCAATGAAATGCAACGAAAAGCTGTACAAAAAACCGATGGTCCCGTTCTCATTCTGGCAGGTGCCGGAAGCGGCAAGACCACCGTTTTGGTAAACAGAATTGCATATATAATAGAAACAAAAAATGTCCGTCCGTATAACATTATGGCAATAACCTTTACAAACAAGGCGGCAAACGAAATGAAGGAACGAGTTTCGCGTGTTGTAGGAGACCTTTCGAATGATATGTGGCTCTGTACCTTCCATTCGGCGTGCGTTCGTATTCTGCGAAGCCACATACAGCTTCTGGGATTTAATCCTGATTTTGTTATTTATGACTCCGCCGACACAAAGACGGTTTTAAAGGAATGCTACAAAGAGCTTGACATCGACGAGAAAAACTATCCGCTCCGCTCTTGCGCATCAATAATTTCGGGCGCAAAGGACGACCTTTTGGACGCCGAAAGCTTCAACACAATAAACCGTGCCGATTTCCGTCTTTCCCGTTACGGCGAAATATATAAGCTTTACCAGAAAAAGCTGAAGGCAAACAATGCCATCGACTTTGACGATATTCTGCTTTTTACAGTCAGGATTTTATCCGAAAACCCTGATGTTTTAGAAAAATATCAGAATCGCTTCCAATATATAATGGTGGACGAGTATCAGGACACCAACAATGCACAGTATATGCTAATCAGTATGCTTGCGGCAAAGCACGAAAACATCTGCGTTGTAGGTGATGATGACCAGAGTATTTACAAGTTCCGCGGTGCGAATATCCGCAACATCCTCAATTTTGAGGATACCTTTGCAGACACCACCGTTATAAAGCTTGAACAGAACTACCGTTCAACGCAAGTCATTCTTGATGCGGCAAACGCAGTTATCCACAATAACAGCGAGCGAAAGGACAAATCGCTCTGGACGGAAAATGCAGATGGCGAGAAAATCAAGCTACACATAGGCTATAATGAGCGCGACGAAGCAATTTACATAGCAAATGAAATCGAAAAGCTCAAAAGCGAGGGCACTGCACTTTCGGATATAGCCATACTTTATCGTACCAACGCACAGTCGCGTGTAATCGAGGATTTGCTGATGCGAAGCGCAATTCCGTATAAGGTGGTAGGCGGTCTGAGGTTCTATGACCGCAAGGAAATCAAGGATATAATCGCATATATGCGGCTTATTCACAACCCGAACGATAACTTAAGCTTTACCCGTATCATAAATGAGCCAAAGCGTGGTATCGGCAAAACAACGATAGACAAAATCGCACAAATAGCAGACGACTTTAACATAAGCTGCTTTGAAGTGGCACGATTTGCAAATCAGTACACTGACCTTTCCCGCTCTGCCATAAAGCTTATAGAGTTCTGTGAAATGATACTTTCTCTTAAAAAAGCAGAAAAGATGATGTCGCTCACGCGCTTTACCGAAAAAATTCTCGGCGACAGCGGCTACACGGCGATGCTTGTTGCCGAGAACACAGTCGAAGCAAAAACAAGAATTGACAACCTCGGCGAATTTCTGTCCGCCGTTTCGGAATATGAGAAAACCGATGACGATGTAAGCTTGTCGGGATTTTTGGAAAATGCGGCACTTATTTCCGACCTTGACGGCTATGACGAAACCGACGATTTGTGCGTGCTGATGACTATTCACTCGGCAAAAGGTCTTGAATTCCCTACTGTGTTTATTGCCGGAATGGATGAGGGACTTTTTCCGTCCATCCGCTCGCTTGACACGAAAGAGGACTTAGAGGAGGAGCGCCGTCTTTGCTATGTTGCAATCACGCGCGCAAAAAACCGTCTATACCTGACCTCTGCCTCAAGCCGCACGCTCTACGGACAGACTATGCACCAGGCTAAATCACGGTTTTTGGATGAAATTCCTGCCGAATATCTCATAGAGGACGGACAAAGCGCACTCGACTGCGTCACGGCAAAGGTCACGCAGATTCCGCCTTTGGTGAGCAAAAAAATTGAGGTATTCAAAAAGGTCGCATCTGCCACATCTGCGCCCATTGCCGAAATTGATTTTTCACCCGGCGAGAGGGTACTCCACAAAAAATTTGGTGAGGGCACAGTGCGTGCGGTTCAGCGGTTTGAAAAGGATGCAATGCTCGAGATTGCGTTCGACAGCGGCGAAACCAAGCGCCTGATGGCGGCATTTGCTAAGCTTACCAAAATTTAATTCAAAAAAGGGTTGAAGTTTGAAAAAAACTATAGTATAATGGTATAAATGTTACTGAATAATTGGCGATGATAACCGAGTCCTGTACGACTTCGCACTGTGAACCTTGTCAGATGGGGAACCAAGCAGCAATAAGCAGACCGTGGGGTGCGATACAGATTAACTCGGTTTGAGCCTTTTTGAAATTTATGCCCCTTTCACCAGGGGTTTTTACAGTTATAAGCGCAGAAAGGAAGTGAACACATGGCATATCAGGCAATTTACAGAAAATGGCGGCCCGATGTTTTTGAGGATGTCGTAGGTCAGCTTCACATTACCAAAACCCTGCAGAATCAGCTGGAAACCGGCAAGATAGGCCATGCATATCTGTTCTGCGGAACGCGCGGTACGGGCAAAACCACCTGTGCGAAGATTTTTGCAAAGGCGGTAAACTGCCAGACTCCGAAAAACGGTTCGCCGTGTAACGAATGTTCCATCTGCCGTGGAATTGCAAACGGCAGTATAATGGATGTATTTGAACTTGACGCAGCATCGAATAACGGCGTGGATAACATCCGTGAGATAATCGAGGACGCAAAGTATGTTGCAACCGAGGCAAAATACCGTGTGTACATCATTGACGAGGTGCATATGCTCTCGGGCGGTGCGTTCAACGCGCTTTTAAAGACGCTCGAGGAGCCGCCTGCACATGTCATATTCATTTTAGCAACCACCGAGGCGCACAAGGTTCCGCAAACGATACTGTCGCGCTGTCAGAGATTTGACTTCAAGCGCATAAGTCCCGATGACATAATGCGCCGGATGCGTGAAATCGCAATGGGCGATGGCTTGTCGCTTACCGATGATGCGTATCGCCTTTTGGCACAGCTTGCCGACGGCTCAATGCGTGACGGACTGTCAATACTCGAGAGATGCGTGTCGGCTGTGGGTACAACGCTTACCTATGATAATATCACCTCCGTTTTGGGAATTGCCGGAACGGGCGTTCTGTTTGAAATGACCGACTGCATAGCAAACCGTGACTGCGCAGGAATTTTAGAAATTACCGACCAGCTTTTATCTGACGGCAAGGATTTGCACCTGTTTATTGATAACTTAATCGGGCATCTTAGAAACCTTTTAGTATGCAAGGTCACGGAAAATCCCGCAGCGCTTTTAAACTGCGACGCAGAGGAGCTTGTAAAGCTAAAGGCACAGGCGGAAAAAATCTCGTTTGAGAAGCTGTCCTTCGTATCGGGCAAGATATCGGCTGCACGAAGCGAGGCGAAATGGATAAAAGACCCGAGAGTAATATATGAGCTTGCACTCATAAAATCAGCGCATAGCGAGCTTGACGATTCCTACGAATCGCTGCTTGCAAGGCTAAAAGAGTGCGAAGAAAAGATAGACCGCGGCATCACCGTTGTGCAGGAAGCACCGCCTGAGAAAAAGGCGGAGAAAAAGGCAGAGCTGAAAAAACCGCCGACTTCATCGGGCAAAATAGTGCCGGTTGATGTATCGACACTCACGCAGCAAAGCCCGACGGTTTCTGCGGCGAGGAAGTGGGACAGGATTGCAACAGCGGTATCGAAGCAATATCCTCATCTTTCCATGGCGGTAACGGGCAGAAAGGTCACGATTGACGGCGAGGGACTTATTCTCATATTCGAGCAGCACGAGAAAATGCTAAAGAGCATCGCCTCTACCTATTTAAAGCAGATATCCGAGATTATGTGCCGTACGACAGGCACACAGCTCGTTTTAAAAACCGCATTTTTCGAGGATATTGAAGATAGCATCATCGATTTCTGGGAAATTGGGCCTGGCGAAGCAGCGGAGGAGGATCCGTCAAAAGACCCTCTGGACACGCTGACCGACAACTTCCCCGAGATAGTAGAGCTTACCGACGAATCGGAGTTTTTGAATTATAACGCCGACGAGGATAAGTTCACGCAAACCGAGCTTGGCAAGCGTCAGGACAATTACGAAGAAGAGAATTATTAAAAAGGAGAAATAAAAATGGGAAAATACAAGGGCTTCGGCGGAAGCGGAATGAATCAGAACAAAAAGGTTTCAAATGTAGTAAAGCAGGCGCAGCTAATGCAGGAGAAAATGGAGGCTGTACAGGCTGAGGTTGAGAAAAAGACGGTTGAGGCGACTGCAGGCGGCGGAGTTGTGACAGTAATTGCAAATGGCAAAAAGGAAATTGAGTCAATCAAGCTAAAGCCTGAGGTAGTAGACCCTGACGATGTTGAAACACTCGAAGACCTTATTATGGTAGCTGTAAATGAAGCAATCCACAAGGCGGATGAAATGATGACTGCCGGCATGAACGAAATCGCAGGCGGACTCAATATTCCGGGCCTGTTCTAAAGGAGAGAGCAATGTACTCACCAATGATTGAAAGCCTTATCGAGCAATTTGCGCAGTTTCCGGGGATTGGCAGAAAGAGTGCAGAGCGAATTGCGTTCTACATACTCGATATGATGTCGGAGCAGGACGCCGAAATGCTTGCCGAGACGGTTTTAAAGGCGAAAAAATCTATTAAATTCTGCGAGGTATGCCAGAACCTTACCGATACATCCCCCTGCCCTATATGCTCGTCCGGCAAAAGGGACGGCTCGGTTATATGCGTTGTGGAGCAGCCCAAGGATGTGTCTGCAATCGAGAAAACAGGGCAATACAGCGGAATGTACCATGTTCTGCACGGCGCAATTTCGCCGATAGACGATATTTCGCCTGAGGACATCAAGATAAAAGAGCTTATTTTGCGCTTATCTTCGGGCGAGGTAGGCGAGGTTATTATGGCGACCAACCCGACAGTAAACGGGACGGCAACGGCCGTTTATATCCAGAAGCTTTTAAAACCGATGGGCGTTAAGGTTACACGCATCGCCCACGGAATTCCGATAGGCTCCGACCTTGAATACGCCGACGAGGTGACACTTTCAAAGGCACTTGAGGGCAGAACCGAAATGAACTAAAACGGCTTGCGACTTTTTGTCGCAGGCTTTTTTTATATGGGTTTTATATGTACTTTTGACCGACCAAAAGTACGAAAAGTCGCCGGGTAGCGTAGCGGCATCGAGGTAGTGAATGACAGTCCGGTGGACTGTCAGAGCCGAGATGTGACTGAGCCGCAGCGAGACACCCC
>JAZNTB010000062.1:0-23227 GCA_045591565.1 Clostridia bacterium | reverse complement strand
TGATACAAAAGCCCAAGAAAATTAAAGAAGAGTCTCCACGGCGCATTGTCATCATACATTCGGATTTCCTGACCGATAATGCCCTGTTCCTTTTCCACGCTTTCTTTTGTAAAGTACGGCGACTGAACATAATCCATCAGGGTTTCTAAATTTTCATAGAAATTCTTTGTTGCTGAAAAGAGGTAAGCGGTCATATTAAAGCTGGTAAAAGCATTCGCCTCTCCGCCAAATTTTGAAAATTTATCAAATACATTGCTGCCGTCGGGCTGGTCGAACATTTTATGCTCAAGATAATGGGCAATTCCATCCGGGACTTTTGTTGCCGCATTTTCACCCGGAACGATAAACTCGGAATCGACAGAGCCATATTTTGTGCCGAAAATAGCATAGCTTGAGTTATAGCCGCTCCTTGGCATAATGTAGATGTTAAGACCGCTTTCGTGTTTTTTGTAATAAACGCTCTCGCCTGTTAGTTTATCAGTTATCTTTTCCATTACGCATCCTCCTTTCCTGCAAGAAAGTATACTGTATCAAGCTTTACGCCTGACATAGCCTTAGCAGCATCTTCCTTTGTTATTCGCTTGATGCGCTCTATGCACTGGTCAATATCTGCAAAGGTCTGTCCTATTTTTTCGTTTAAGTGAAAGGATATTAATGCATGCTGGTCATCATAGCAGGAGGTGAGGCTGTTTATCAAAAAGCCCTTGCTTGATTCAAGCTCAAGGTCTGTGATATTACCCTTTTTCATTTCCTCGAACTGTACCATTATTTCATCATATGCCTTTTGGAAATTCTCGAACTCAATACCTGCATTAACCATCATAAAACCCTTGCATTTATCAATAAAAGAACCGGCGTAATAAGCAAGGCTCAGCTTTTCACGAACATTATTAAACAGCTTGCTCTGCGCTCCGCCTCCAAAGATTGCGTTTGCAACAGTTAGTGCAAAATAATCCTCGTCGCTTGGATTGATGCCTGTTAAAAAGCCCATAGAAAGCTTTCCTTGAGTAACATTCAGCCTTTCGGTGACATTGTTAACAGGAGAACTTTTCTTTAAAATTCTGCTTTTCGGCATTTCACATTTTCTGAATTCATATCCGTTTATAGCAGCGCGGATTTCCCTTTCAACCTCTAAGATGTCAGTTTCACCGCAGATATAGATGTCGATAGGAGAGGATGTGATGATTTCCTTGTAATAGCTGTAAAGTTCATCGCGCGAGAGCTTTCGCATTTGATCGGCATATCCGAGTCTTGGAACTTCAAAGCAATCACCCTTTGCCATTTCCTCTTGGCAACGATAATTTGCATATATACGCTTATCGTTTATAATATTCTCGATTTTTGTGATGGAGTTTGTGCGCTCCTGTTCGAAGGAATCTCTATCAAACTCATCCAGAGTATCAAAAACCAATGACATCATAAGTTTGGCTATTCCGGAAGTAAGCTTTTCGCCGGAGGGCGCATATTTGTCCGATATGCTTTCAAAATCAAAGCACATAAGGTGGTCGTCGCCACGCTTTGCGATACCTGCAGAGAATTTTGCTCCATACATATTTTCAAGATAATGTGCGATTTCTGCAGTAGAGCGGCACAGCTTACAGCCACGCTTTAAAATGTGTGGTAGAATGGCATTTTTTGTGGCATCGTCCTTGTTTAAAAGTCTGTGTATATAAAGCCCTGCAGAGGTCGTTTTAAGCTTGCCCATCGGGATGTAGCTGAGTGTTATATTATCATTTATAGGTATAACCTTTACCATATCAAAAAGCTCCTTTTAAAATATTACTTATACCTTTTTATTTTAACCCCAAATAGGGTTAATGTCAATATTAACCAATATAACTTTCAATATCTTTTAAGGTAAGGTCTTGATGAAGCGCAAGGTTTATTCCGCCTGCAACAGTTTTTGCGGCACGCTCAATAACAAGGTCTATGTCCTTGGGAGTTACCATCATATTAGCGGCATTTTTTGTGAGTGCCTTGTGTATCAGGCTGGTCTTTTCTTCGTCTAAAAAACAATCGCCGAGGTCACCGTTAGAACGGGCGATATCGATGCTGTCTGATGCTATCGTGGCTGCATCAACCACGGTTGGAACGCCTATTGCTATGACCTTTACACCGATGCTTTCCTTATTTATGCCTTCACGCTTGTTTTCGACACCGGAGCCCGGACTTATGCCGGTATCGCAAATCTGCACCGTTGTTGATATTCTGTTTACACTTCGTGACGCAAGAGCATCTACGGCTATTACAAGCTCAGGCTTTATTTTATCAACCACTCCTCGGATTATGTCGGAGGTTTCTATTCCGGTTGTGCCTAAAACTCCCGGAACGATGGCGCAAACCGAGCTTAGGGAATCGTCTAAAAAGTCTGAAAGATGCGTTTTGATGTGGTTTGTGACCATAAGCTTATTTACTACTGAAGGCCCTAAGGCATCAGGTGTAATCTGCTTGTTCCCAAGACCCACAACAAGCGTTTTTGTACTTTCGGTTATGCTAGATAAAAGGCGTATTTGCTTTGCTATTTCTTCGCAGGCTTTTTCATAAACTTCACTTGAAAATTTAAGCTCGGGAGCTTCTATTGTTATATATTTGCCTATGGGTTTTCCAAGGAGCTTTGCACCTTTCTCGTTTTTAACGCAGATAACTGTGACAAAAACTCCGCCATCATTATATTCAGTTACATCTATTCCCTCGTTGTGATTTTCCTCGGCCTTTTTTTGGCTGCACATTTCGTGCGCCTCAATAGCAAGGTCTGTTCTTATACTGTCCATTTTCATTCTCCTTTCCTTTGTATATTTTCGGTAAAGGTAATAAAAACTATTCCTCAATTTTCCCCGAAAGTTTTTTTATGGAACGCTTTTCAATTCTTGATACATAGGAGCGTGAAATCCCAAGGATTTCAGAAATCTCTTTTTGGGTTTTGCGCTTGGTATTATAAAGACCGTATCGCCATGTGAGAATTTTCTTTTCGTCAGGAGTTAAGACCTCATCCATTGAGCTATAAAGCTTTTTTGTATTGATTTTAAGCTCGATTGTGTCAAAAATGTCCTCAGTGTCTGCGGGGAGAACATCGGCAAAGGTCATATTGTTGCCTTCCTTGTCTATACCGATGCACTCTTCAAGCGAAACATCTCCGGCGGTCTTCTTTGAAAGCCTGAGTACCATCAAAACCTCGTTTTCAATGCATCTTGCTATGTAGGTTGTAAGCTTGGAGGTTTTTGTTGCATCAAAGGTATTGATGCCCTTTATAAGACCGATAGTGCCTGTTGAAACAAGGTCATCAAAATTGTTGTCTGTGGCGTACTTTTTTGCGATATGCGCAACCAGGCGCAGGTTGTGTTCGATAAGGATGTTTTTTGCATCCTCATCGCCCCCTGCCCAAAGTTCAAGATAGTGTTTTTCCTCTTTTGGGGAAAGCGGCTTTGGAAATGCGTTTCCGCCTCCGACAAAGCCTAAAAGCAACATGACATTCCTAAAAAGCTCTACTATAAATTCCGGCATAAAATCACCTCTTAGGTATTATATGCCGAAGATGTAGATTTGTGCTTGTAACAGGTGTCCTAAAAAATATTGCCACAGGATTTCCCGTGGCAATATTTAATGAATTATTGAAAAATTGGTTTTTTGACCTCGGTTTCAGCAAAGCTGCTGCCGGCTGGCGATGGCTCCGACATACTGAAATAAATTTTTGCAGCCTTTGTAGTACCAAAATCACGATTGGAACCGCTGTTTTGTACCTTATTGAATGCCTCGCGGAACATTGCGTTGTGAGCTTCCTCGCGGTTCAGCAAAAAGTCGATTGTTTCCCTGACCTTTTTGTCTTCAATTTGTCGGTAGAGGTATTCGTAAACGACCTTTGCACGCTGCTCTGAGGCGATATTTGATAAAAGGTCGGCACAAAGGTCGCCGGTCACGCTTACATTTCACCCGTCCAGGAATATCCGGAGGCGTTGATTAACCCCGGATTTAGGCCGAGCAGGACATGTGTCTGCACTTCACCTGCAGGAACAGCGGCGGCATCAACATCATGCCCGTTTAAAAGATTGATTGTCTGAGCAATCATTTCCATGTGTCCAAGCTCTTCTGCGGCGATATCCAAAAATAAATCCTTTATTTCAGCGTTTTTAATCCTGAAACTTTGTGACATATATTGCATGGCAGCTTTCATTTCACCGTTTGCACCACCCAGTTGTTCCTGCAAAAGCGCTGCGTATTGCGGATTTGCACGCTCGATGGCAACAGGGTGAAAAAGCATTTTCTCATGCTTAAACATAAATCATCACTCCTTAATATTTTTGTGTTAGTTTCCCAAAAGTGCGTGGTTTTATGCATTTTGGGAAAAACGATTGCAAGGGTTGCAAAAAACTGATATAATCAATGCAAAGGGAGGGAAAAGATATGTACTCAATTTATGTTATCTTCAAGACTGCTTCAGGAAAACGCGAAGAGTTTGTAGAGAAAATAAAGCAGGCAGGGATTGTTTCAAAGATACGCCAAGAGGCAGGATGCATTATGTACGACTACTTCTTTGCCGAGAAAAACAGAGACGAAATTCTGCTGATAGAAAAGTGGGAAAGCAAAGAACATCAGGAAACTCATATCCGACAGCCACATATGAATGATTTGCATGAGATAGAAAAAGATTATATTGAATCTGTCCAATTTGGTGAATTTGAACTAAATCAGAATATATAATTGCAGAATTATACGCATAGAATGTGGATTTTTGGTAAAAATACTTGAAAATCTAGGAGTTTTGTGCTATCATATTTCCATAATTTATTTGACATAAGAAAGGATTGGTTTGGATGGAGAACAATAAGCGTCCTGAAACAATGGAAAGAATTACTACACGAGAGCTTGCAGACAAATTTATTGCCGAGCAGATAGAGGCACTTCGTGCGCAAATCGGAGATAGGAAGGTTTTGCTGGCGTTGTCGGGAGGAGTAGACAGCTCTGTTGTTGCTGCACTTTTGATAAAGGCTGTGGGCAAGCAGCTTGTGTGCGTGCATGTAAACCATGGCTTGATGCGCAAGGGCGAAAGCGAACAGGTTATTAAGGTTTTCCGTGACGAACTTGATGCAAACCTAATTTATATAGATGCAACCGACCGTTTCCTTGATTTACTAAAGGATGTTGCAGAACCGGAGAAAAAGCGTAAGATTATTGGTGGAGAATTCATCAAGGTGTTC
Source organism: Clostridia bacterium (assembly GCA_045591565.1). Classification (GTDB taxonomy): domain Bacteria; phylum Bacillota; class Clostridia; order UBA1381; family UBA1381; genus UBA1738. The sequence continues at coordinate 18,035 of JAZNTB010000062.1, read as the reverse complement.
GATGAAGAGGCAGGAAAGCTTGAAGACATTGATTTCCTCGCACAGGGTACAATTTATCCGGATATTTTGGAAAGTGACGGCGTAAAGGCACATCACAATGTCGGCGGACTTCCGGAGGATATGAAGCTTGAGTTGGTTGAGCCTATAAAGCTTCTTTACAAGGACGAGGTAAGAGTTGTGGGAAAAGCTCTTGGACTTCCGTCAGAGATGGTGGACCGTCAGCCGTTCCCGGGACCGGGACTTGGCGTTCGTTGCCTTGGCGCAATAACGAGGGACAGACTTCATGCTCTGCGTGAGGCTGATGCAATTCTTCGTGAGGAATTTGATATCTGCGGTCTTGCGGATAAGGTTTGGCAGTATTTTATTGCTGTTCCGGATTTCAAGAGTGTAGGAGTCAAGGATGACAAGAGATACGAGGGATGGCCGGCGATTATCCGTGCAGTCAATACAGTAGATGCCATGACAGCGACGATTGAGGAAATCCCATATGAGGTACTTCATAAGATTACTGCACGCATTACAGCAGAGGTTGACGGTATCAATAGAGTTCTTCTGGATCTTACACCAAAGCCTGTTGGGACAATCGAGTGGGAATAATCCCAATGTTTCAGGGCAAATAAGAATATCCTGAAAGGGCAAAAAAGCTTAATATAGAAATATGACCTTGAGAATGAAAATTCTTGAGGTCTTTTTTTCGCAGTTTAGCAGAAAGTTGTCCCATATTTCCTTTTACAGTGTGATATCATAGGCGTTGAAAGGAGAAAAAAGTTTATAATAAAAGGAGAGAAAAAAATGGAAATTTATTTAAAAATTAGAGGAGATGTTCTTTCCCGCGAGGAAAGTTTCTCTGCAAAGACAGGAAATGTGAACACATATTTTCTAAAGTTTGACATCGAAACTGAATTTGATGGACTGTCGTGGTTTTGTATTTTCAAGACCAATAAAACCGCATTGATACAGCCTATTATTGAAAATGAGTGCTTCATACCTAAAGAGGTATTAGTTAAAAAAGGTCCGGTACATATTGGATGCTATGCTACAAGTGAAAATAGTGAATTCAGGCGCATAAGTACAAATTGGATTACAGTACAGATAGAGGAAGGTGCTTATTGCGAGGGAACAGCACCTGCTATACCTGAGCCGGATTTGTGGGAGAGGCTTATCGGCAAAACGGTTCCGTATATCGGCGAGAACGGAAATTGGTTCTTATATGATATAGAGAAAGGCGAGTATGTAGATTCGGGAGAGTCATCACATGGGGTATTAACAGAGGAACAGATTTCAAATATTAGCGCTGCACCTGGCAAGGTAGACAAAGAGGATGGCTACGGACTAAGCAATATTAAAAGCTTTGTTGCTACACAGACGGAAAATGAGATAACACAGACTATCGAGTTTCAGGACGGCGAAAAAGTAAGTTCAACTCTATATACTAAGAAAGGAACAGACGCACTTTTTGACAGGGCATATCCACAGTACGACTTTGATGAAACTTACATCATAACAGAAGAAGAGGTGACAGCAAGCTCGTGGGGCAGAACTGTTGATAGCGGAGGCAATCCTATAAGGCTTTCCGAAATGCAGGTTGATTTTACAATACCTGCAGGGAAAAATACAGGCGTGCAATATTTGTATTTCTATTATGAAGACCCTGATAGCATAAGCGGAACAGAAAAAACATCTATGCGTGTATCGGAGTTTGCATATCAGCATGAAACCAAAGAGAGATACATAAGGGCTATATGCTACAAAGAAAGAAATAGCTTTTATAGCGTCAGGGGGTATGCTTGGAATGATAATGACAATTACACCGGTATGCAATCCACAAGTGGTGCTCGAATGGGAATTGGAAGATTCCTTGAAAATCCTGCACCGCTAAGAGGTTTATATTTTAATGTAGCAAATGGTATGCCTGCAGCCGGTACAGTTGTAAGAATAAGGGGGAAGAAAGTAAATGAAAATCAATGAAAACGGAATAGTGCGAGATATGACACCTGACGAAGAAGCGCAAATTAATGCTGAGTTCACGGCAGACAGAATAAACGAATTGAAGCAGAAGCTTCAGGATACCGACTATAAGGCAATTAAATATGCCGAAGGCTGGATATCTGCAGAAGAATATGAGTCTGTAAGGTTGCAGCGTCAGGCATGGCGCGAGGAAATTAACAGTTTAGAAGCAAATTTAATACAATAAAGGTATATTTCAACTGTTATAAAACGACGCATACCCAATTGGGTATGCGTCGTTTTATATATCTTTTCTCCAGACCATTTTATTTACAACTCCGGTGTAAGACTGGATTATTTTAACAACTTTAGTCGAAACATTTTCCTCAATATAGTCGGGAACAGGGATACCAAAATCGTTGTTTTGGGTCATAGCTACAGCGGTATCAATTGCCTGTAGAAGACCTGTTTCGTCTATACCGGCAAGAATGAAGCAAGCCTTATCAAGCGCCTCAGGTCTTTCTGTCGAGGTGCGGATGCAGACGGCAGAAATAGGGTTGCCGATACTGGCAAAGAACGAACTTTCCTCCGGAAGAGTTCCTGAATCCGAAACAACTGCAAAAGCATTCATTTGCAGACAGTTGTAGTCAAAAAAACCGAGCGGCTCATGCTGAATTACCCGCTTGTCAAGCTTAAAGCCCGATTCTTCGAGCCTTTTCTTGCTTCTTGGGTGACACGAATATAAAATCGGCATATCATATTTTTCAGCCATTTTATTTACGGCTGTAAAAAGGCTCATAAAATTCTTTTCGGTATCGATATTTTCCTCTCTGTGTGCAGATAGAAGAATGTATCTTCCTTTGGTAAGACCGAGCTTTTTGTGAATATCGCTTGCCTTTATGTCATCAAGATTGCCAGAGAGCACCTCAGCCATTGGTGAGCCTGTCACATACACGCGCTCTTTTGGCAGACCGCACTCGTGAAGGTACTTTCTTGCGTGCTCAGAGTATGCAAGGTTTACATCAGAAATGATATCCACAATTCTGCGGTTTGTTTCCTCAGGCAGACATTCGTCCTTGCATCGGTTTCCGGCTTCCATATGGAAAATCGGAATATGCAGACGCTTTGCGGCAATTGCTGAAAGACAGGAGTTTGTGTCGCCTAAAATAAGAAGAGCGTCCGGTTTGATTTCATTCATCAGTTTATATGAGCAGTTGATAATATTACCAACCGTTTCGCCAAGGTCGCTGCCAACAGCATCCATATAAACATCAGGAGCATCAAGCTTTAAGTCGCGGAAGAAAACACCGTTTAGGTTATAGTCATAGTTTTGTCCGGTATGTGCTAAAATTGTATCGAAATAGCTCCTGCATTTGTTTATAACCGCACCAAGGCGGATGATTTCAGGACGGGTGCCGACGATTATCAAAAGCTTCAGTTTCCCGTTATTCTTAAATTTAATGTCTGTGTAGTCAGTTCTGATTTTCATTATTTTATCCTCTTTTCTGTAAGATTACACTTCCTCAAAAAATGTATCAGGCTTTTCAGGATTAAAGCATTCGTTTGCCCACATAAATGTGACCATATCGGTATCCCCTAGATTTTCAATGTTGTGGGTATATCCCGTGGGGATATCCACAACCTCTATTTTATCGCCTGAAACAAAGTACTCTAAAACTTCATTACTGCCAATTTTCCTAAATCTTATTACGCCATTTCCGCTTACCACGCAGAACTTCTCGTTTTTGGTATTATGCCAGTGATTGCCTTTGGTGATTCCCGGCTTTGAAATATTAACAGAAAACTGACCGCGGTCGGGCGTGCGTATAATTTCAGTAAAGCTTCCTCGTGAGTCGCAGTTCATTTTTAAAGGATAAGAGAACTTGTCCTCGGGTAAATATGAAAGATATGTGGCATACAGCTTATTTTCGAAGCTGTTTGCAGTATTTATAACCTCAAGCTTTTCTCTGCCGTTTTTGAATGAGTATAAAAGGTCGGCGATTTTGCCCAGGGTAGCATTATGGGAAACAGGAACTATGCAAAGATCACCTTTGCGGGTTTCACTGCCGGAAAGCGCCATTATAAGCTCATTTACAACATCATCGATATAAACCAGAGTCATCATATGATTTCGGTCATTTATGGTTATGTCAAGGTTGTGCGCAATATTGTGGCAGAAGGTTGCGACAGCACTGTTATAGTTGGGGCGTGCCCACTTACCGAAAATATTGGGAAAGCGGTATACCAAAACCTTTGCACCGGTTCTTTTGCCGTAGCTGAAGAATAAGTCTTCTCCTGCCTTTTTTGATTTACCGTATGGATTTTCAAGCTCTGCCTGAATAGATGATGAGAGCATCACAGGGCAGTTGTTGCCGCATTTCTCGAGACAGTCAAGCAGGGTTGAAGCAAAGCCGAAATTACCGTCCATGAATTCTTTTTCATCCTTTGGCCTGTTCACTCCCGCCAGATTGAAAACAAAATCGGCTTTTTTGCAGTATTCTAAAAGCTTTTCGGTATTTGAGTCTATATCATACTCAAAAATATTTAAGTCGCTTGTGACGGAGTAGGTTTTATCCTTACCGTCACGGATGTTTTTTAAAGCCTCAACAAGATTTTTCCCTACGAAGCCTTTTGCTCCTGTTATCAGTATATTCACGACTTTCTCCTTCCGTTATAAATATCAAGACCTACTGATTTTATATGTTCATTAAATTTATGTACACTATCATTTTTAATCATAGCCGCATTATTTTTGAGTGTTGAAATTTTTTCTTTCCTGAAAAGGACAAGACGCACAACTCGCCATAGCCACATTACAGGCATAAGGTACGGCGCTTTGTTCAAAACCGGAAATATTTTTTTCATTTTAGCAGGAGCGGGGAATACAGACTTTATGTACTTGAATTTTGCTGCATCATCCAGCGTTTTGTTTTCCCGTATTGCTGATGCTGACATTGAATTTTTTATGGAACCGAAGTTTCCGCTGTTCACTATATATGCGGTCATATCGCATACTGTTTCGTCAAACTCGCCGCCCCGAAACCACGCATCAATGAGATGCAGAACATTCCTATAAAATTCATACAGATTGAGCTTTAAAAGATTTTGCTCAAGATAGTCTTTATCCATATTTGTGTACTTTTCGCACAGCAGATGGATGTCGATAACATGCTTTATACCGATTCCGCCGTCACGGTAATGCTTAGCAAAGTGTGAAAGAACATATATAAAATTATCCTCTGTGCTAAGCTCGTATCTTCCGCAGAAACCATCGCATTTCTTTGCCGACCTCCAGCCGTTGCCGAAATATGCATACATATCCTCATTGTATGACGGAATAAGATGCTTATGAAGCTCTATGTGAATAAACGGCTTTTTGAAAAAGTTGTATTCATGGTCGCTTTCGCCTGCAAAGGAGTACCCGAGATTTTGCATAATTTCCGCAATTTTCCCATATTCCTCGCATTTTATAAGGATATCCGCATCTACCATAGAACGCATATCACAGCTTGGGTAAAGATTCTGCAATACCAGACCCTTTAACGGCATATATGAAATGTCATTTGCTTCAAATGCCGTAACGAGCCTGTCAATCTCTGCGTTCTGGTTTTCGGTTACAAAAACCCGTTCAAACAGCTTTTTGGTAAATTTGTCCTTCAATTCATCTGACATATTATAGCTATTATCAGCGATAGGATAGGCGATAAGGTTTGTAATGCTGTGATTTTTCGATATTTCGTAAATCAGCTCCCATGAAATACCATCATCGCTTTGAGGCGGTCGAGAGCCGGTAAGTGCAGAGGAAATGAGCTGTAGCATAAATAAAATGTTTTTTTTCATTTAGATATTATTCCTTCTAAGTTCTTCCTTTATATATGCAAGCTCAAGCATTTTCTCTTTAACCCGGCTTACTGTTAAAAGCTCTGTATTGTTTGAGTTAAATTCTGTAAGGGGATTTCTGTTTTCGTCACCCTCTTTGAAGTATTTATCATAGTTTAAGTCACGCTTGTCGGCAGGAACTCTGTAGAAATCGCCCATATCGATTGCGTTTGCACATTCTTCATTTGTAAGAAGTGTTTCATACATCTTTTCGCCGTGGCGGATGCCAATAATTCGTATCTTATCCTTGTCGCCACCGAATAGCTCACAGGTAGCCTCAGCTTGAGTCTGTATAGTGCAGGCAGGAGCCTTTTGAACTAAAATATCTCCGTTTTCTCCGTTTTCAAATGCGAAAAGTACAAGGTCAACAGCCTCTTCAAGACTCATGATAAATCTCGTCATTGACGGGTCTGTCAAGGTTATTGCCTCGCCTGCTCTTATCTGGTCAATCCACAAAGGGATTACGCTTCCGCGTGAGCACATAACATTGCCGTAGCGTGTACAGCAGATGGTTGTTTTATCCGGAGAAACCGTTCTTGATTTTGCAACTACGACCTTTTCCATCATTGCTTTTGATGTTCCCATCGCATTCACAGGGTATGCCGCCTTGTCTGTCGAAAGGCAAATGACCTTTTTAACCCCTGCCTCGATTGCCGCGGTTAGAACATTGTCCGTTCCCAAAACATTGGTTTTAACAGCTTCTACCGGAAAGAATTCACAGGAAGGAACCTGCTTTAAAGCTGCCGCGTGGAAAATGTAGTCAACGCCGTGCATTGCATTTTTGACACTTTGAAGGTCGCGTACATCTCCGATATAGAACTTGATTTTAGCTGCAAACTCAGGATATTTCACCTGATATTCGTGGCGCATATCGTCCTGCTTTTTTTCGTCGCGGGAGAAGATACGGATTTCGCCGATATCGGTTTTTAAAAAGCGGTTTAAAACAGCGTTTCCGAACGAGCCTGTACCGCCTGTGATTAACAGGGTTTTATCTTTGAATAGTGACATAGTTATCTCCTTTTAGTTTTATTTCTTAACAATAGCTCCATACACATATCTTTAACTGTGAGCAGGGCGCTTTTATTGACAATATAGTAAGTGGCTACGGATACTAACGATAGTGATATAGCGCAAAGCATGCCGTAGAATATAAACATATAGTAATTATCAAAATTTATAACATTACTGTTTCCAATCAAGGTTGCGACAGTATATATGATAGCACTTGGTATAAAATTTTTCAGGAAGTTTTTCATAGAAGCTTTAAAGATATATTTTCTGACATATCCTATCTCAAGTACGGCTAAGACCAACGCACCCAAAAGAGTGGAAGCTGCGACACCAAACATACCCCAGAAGATCTTTCCTAAAACCATTGAGATTAAAAGTACAATGCAAGCTGTAAACTGAATGTTTTTTGAGACCTTGAACTTCCCGCTCATCTGAATTATCTGACCACTTGGGATATGCAGAATTTCTATAAAAACGGTCAGCAACATAATTGCTGCAAGTATAGGGTTGTAATAGCTTATATCTGAAACACCGTTGGTATATAGTGTGATAAAGGGAAGAATAAGTAACGCGGTAGTGCCTACAAAAATATTGATTGCGAGACATGCTATCAGCTCATAAACATTAAAAAGCTTTATAAGTTCATCCTTTTTTTCTTCGGCAATCAAAGCACCAAAACTTAATCTTGGCGCGTTTATTACGGCAGTAATGGCGTTTCTGATCATTATAGTTACACTTTTATACACTGAATACACACTTGCCAGTAATGTTCCGTTTCCTGATATTGTGGATATTACCACAGTAGGAATTGTAGTATATAATACAGAGGTCAGTTTTAGGAAAATAACCTGCTTCGTTCCTTTTATTTCATTATATAATGGTTTTTCCTTAAAATCAATATAGGAGTAATGTTTTTTGCAGTACTGTTGAATCAAGAAGTAACAAATGAGTGAAAACGCCATAGTAATAGATCTGGCAAAAACAATATCACAGCCTGATTTAACAGCCACAATAGTAAGCACTGTACCTATAATTGTTGTAACTGTAGTCAGGGTAGTTATAATATATTCCTTTTGGTCTGCAAGAATCATTACCCGGTATTTCATATTTATACCTAAGTTCGCTGCAGCTGGAATAAGCACGGTATATGTTAGAGCTACGACTGTAAAATATGGCATTTCGCTTGTTATGGTAAAGGGATACAAAAATGCCACCAATGTTCCTAAAGTAAAAACAATAAGACCAACCTTTAGAAATTGAATTCTTGTAGCAGAAAGAATTCCGTTTATCGTCTTATAGTCTTTTTGGACAAGTGGGGTAAAAAGTGCAACATTGCTGGCAAGTGTAAATCCGCCCTCCAGTATCAACAAGGTACTTATAATCTGGGAAATAGTTGCATTGATACCATTGTAATCTGAACCGAATTTCAAAAGTATTTCTTTTGCAAGTACAAGATTTAAAATACTTGTCAAAACAATCTTCATAAATGCTGTAACAGCATTAAACAAACTTTTTTGCTTCTTATTCATTATCTTCACGCATTCCATTCATTTTAATAAGTTCTATAAACTTTTCGGGAGTTTCGTCATAAAATATATCCCTTAAGTTCTCGAATGAGATTTTTTTATGTTCTGTTGCTAAAAGGTTATCTATTTTATCAGCGGCATCTTTATAATCCGTATTTCTTTCGTCAAATGAAAGGGATAGGGGATATAGCTTAAGAGTTGCATCGCTGGGGTCGTTATCAATACGGTAGGTATTGATAATGGGCTTACCGTAGGACATACACTCAATCATTTTGCTTGGAGCGGCACCACAGTATGAGTTGCCGACATTTAAAAAGGCATCTGCATCTGACGAAAGTTGTTCTATTTCTTTATGTGATACGGGACTATAAAGGAGTATATTTTTACAGTCACCCACAAGACTGCTGAGCCATTCCTTGTCGGCAGGTGTATAAATTTTCAACAATGTATTTGTGCAGTGCTTAAATACATTTATAATAAATTCGGGATTTCTTATATCTTTAAAAAGTGAGCCTGCATAAAGAACAACCTTAGGGTCATTTTGAGGTGTTTTGTCACCATCTTTTTTGGTCAGAAGCGGCACTCCTAGGTAATGTACATTCTTCAGGCTATTACTGTCATAATTTTTTTCAAAATGTTCCCTGTGCTCTTTCTGGACTATTACCAAATCAGCAACCGATAATATATATTTTTCAAATTTAAGCCCCTTTTTTCTTTTGCAATCATCTGTTAAAAGATTGTGCTTTCGTCCATCGGAAATAGGGTCTAACAAATAGGCAACGCAGCACAGGTCTTTGTATTTCTTTTTTAATTTGCATGCAGCATAAGCATCATCTGTTGGGAAGTTAACTCCTATTACGATGTCATATAGGTTTTTTTTGTGTAGTTTTTCAGCAAGTTTCAAAATTTTTTTTGTAAAAGATTTTGAAACCAAAGGAAAACTCACAGCAGAGGTAATATAGTTTATGTAACCATAAAGTTTAGATAAAACATTATAAATAATTTTTGTTGTTCCGCTTTTTGTGTGATTTTTATAGATATTAAGCTTATAAGACAGAGGAATCTTAACATAATGAATTTTAATGCCTGCGTCAACCATCTCTTTTGGGGTTTTATACTGTTCATTTGCGATGCATGTAACATCATACCCCATACTGATATATTTTTTTATTATTTGATGGCAACAAACACCGTTTGCAGACATTTTGGGCAGATAATTTCCTACTAAAAATAATACTTTTTTCATAGGCGTCTCTCCCTGTTTTCATTTCGGTATTTTGTAATAAATTCATCAATGTCCAGAAAATCATCAAAGCGCTCCGCGATAGTTTTGTCATCCCAATTCCACCATGCAATTTCTTTGAGTGCTTTAATCTGTTCCTGGCTAAAGCGGTATTTTATCACCTTTGCCGGCACTCCGCCGACTATGGCGTAGTCAGGGACATCCTTTGTGACAACTGCGCCTGAGCCGATAACCGCTCCGTCGCCGATTTTGACACCTGACATTATTACAGCATTTTTTCCTACCCAAACATCGTTACCGATTTTTGTTTTTTTGGAGGCAATATGCTCGCTAAAAATCTGTTCCTGCTTTTTGTGAGGCATTAAATCATCGAAATCGGGATAGCGCCAGCTTGCAAACAAAAACTGATGTGTTGTTACACCCATATAATGACTTTGTACGATAGAACAACCGTCGGCAAAACTGCAAAATGAACCGATAGAGTCAATAAACTTCATTTCATATGCGCTTGGTTTTGCTAAAGGGCCGTAGGAGTATCTTCCGATATTGTCATATGTAACACTTTCGGCACTTTGCTCAAGCTTGATTGCAGCTCTTCTAAAAATGTGAGAAAGCCTTTTCTTGAAATTCATTTTTTCATCCTTTCAACAAACCATTTTATATCTTTTAACATCTCATATATCCGTGACGGCTTATACTCCTTGTTTTCAAGGACATAGTCGAGAATTTGGCTTGCCGGCACAAACCAACCGTTTTTTGATGCTATATAATCAATGACGCTCTTAAAGTCCTCGCTTAAATTACCATTGTCATCAACGAAATCATAGGCAAAGTGTGTATAAACAATGCACAGCCCTTTTTCCATCTCAAGCCTGTCGATATTTTCCTTTGTTAAAAGCTTCAGGAAAGCGTCCAGTCTCATTCCGTCAGATGAGCTGAACCAGTAATTTGAATACTTTTTCTTGCCGGTCTCTTTGTATACCAGGCGATGGTCTTCTTTTAAGGTATTTATACCACTAAATGTACGATTGCGAATATACTTTACATTTTCCTTGCAGATATCGCCCCAGAAATATTCGCTGTTCTCATCATCTCCGAGAGACTGTACTTCGTTTCGTTTAATTCTATAAATCCACTTAACTAAACCGGAAAATCTTTTGCTGCCCCAATAAATATTTTCGATGTTATTTGAATGGTTTATATGCAGACCCGGATAATTTCCGAAAATCTCTTTGAATTTAGTAAAGGCGGCAATAGTTTCATCTCTTTTAAATCCACCTGAACCTGCATTGTGAAATCCGATTTCAAAGCCCTTTTGACTAAGGTCCAAAAGGAAATTTCTGTAACTTTCATCCTCTAAGCATTCGCCTGTATAGACATTGCGGGAAGGATATACCCAACAGGTTTTTGTGGTGATGATGCCTTTTTCGAACAGGTAGTCATAGACGGGCTTTACATTGCGCACGGTTGCGCCGTCGGTGTCATCAATAATTGTAAATGCGAAATCATGGTTATCAGGCCATTTAATTTTCCTCATTTATGTAGCCCTTGTCCTTTCTGTACTTTAAAATACGCCTGTAGTCCTCCACATAGTCAACCTCTGCCCAGAAAAGACCATTAACATCCGCTATGTAGATATTCTCTGATTCTGAGAGGTCATAAAGGACATTCTCCCACCATACCGAATGGCACTGGGAGTTTATCATTTCAAGCATATGCTCCTTGTAGCGTTTAACATATTGCGTGCCCAGTTTCGCAACGCCAAGACATTCTCCGGTAGTTTCTTCGATGGAAAGGTCCTTTCCGTATTTTTTTAATACACCATTCTCGTAATTGTAGCGGTAATCTGCCTCAACTCGTCTTCCGGAATCGGCCAAAAGAACAGGGTCTTTTTCTATAGAAATAAGCTTGTCTATTATTTCAGCCTCAAGATAAACATCCCCGCTCATAACGATTGTTTCCTCGTTATCAAGGAAGTCACGGGCGAACCACATAGATGCTATTCCGTTTGTTACATCAAAAAACGGATTATATGCGAATTTTACTTCGCAGTCTTTAAGTTCTTCCTTTATGCAGTCAGCCTTATATCCTACTGCAATCACTATTTCGGAAACACCTTTGCTCTTTAATAAGTCAACAGTGTAGCGAATAAGGGTTTTTCCGCCGATATCCACCATACATTTTGGTCGCTCGTCGATAAATCTGCTTATTCTTGTTCCCATTCCGGCAGCTAAAATTATAGCCTTCATAAAATACTTCCTTTCATATAGGCATTAAAGCCTGCATTCCACTATATTGTGACTTGGCTGCTGTTTTTCTTCAGATGGCAGCTTCATATAATCACCGTAACACTCGGTCAGTATTTTGTCATATTCCCGAGGTATAGGATAGAGCTTTCCTTCGAATTCTGTTTCGATTAGATCTTCAATTTCACTGCGTACGAATTTCGGCCAGTATCTTCCCCTGTGTGAAAGCTGATTTAAAAGCTTTGTAGGGAAGAGATTGAAAAATCTGATAGTAAGCTCTGTAAGTGCTCTGCAAACACAAAGCGGACAAAGCCCGTAAATAAGCTTTTTTGCAGCTGATGCAGTTTCTCTGCCATTTGCGCGGAGCTTAAAATCTCTCACAGATTGTAACTTTATAAGTATTGCGGTCTGTAGGTTATATGCCGGTTTCCAGATGTTGTCAAGAGGGAAGATGTCCACATAAATGCAATGGGAAATTTTTGTTCCCTCAAAAACACCTTCAACAAACCGTGTACCTTTTTTCTCGATTTTGAGAATAGACAGCGGACAGTTTATGTTCGAAAAATAGTCCTCGAAAAAATATTTTGAATCGAGGTCGATTTTTATTGCTTTTTTAAATTTCTTGAAATTCCTTCTTGTCATCCAAAGGTCAACATCATCATCCCAAGGGATGAAGCCTTTGTGGCGGATTGCACCTAAAAGAGTGCCGCCTGACAGAAAATATTTAATGTCATTTTTTTTACATACCCTGTCAATCTCATCAAGGATTTCAATTAGCGTGGAGTGTATATCATCTAAATCCACACCGCAGATATTGAATTTACTCATTTTGAGCCCTCCATTTTTTTGTATACATCAATTAAAGCTTTTGCAGAGTTATCCCAATTGAAATGCTGTGCGGTTTCAGTTGCTTTTTGACTGATTTCTTTAAGCTGTGGAGAAGGCATTGACCAAATACGCTCCAAAATTTCAAGGATTGAATCAGCACTTTTTTCTTCTGTCAAAAATCCATTTTCTCCGTCTTTTATAATCTCGTCAATCCCCTGATTTTGGACCCCGACGGTAATCATACCCGACGACATTGCCTCAAGATAAACACATCCAAGCGCCTCGTAGTAGGACGGCATAACGAATATGTCATTTTCCTGCATAAGCTCTGCAATTTTTTCGTATTCTATGTAGCCTGTAAAGGTTACTCGGTCTGTGATCCCGAGGCTTTCGCAAAGAGCCTTAAGTTCAGCATCAAGCGGGCCTCTTCCGGCGATTGTGAGTTTAATATCAAGTCCGTTTTCTATTGCTTTATGGGCTGCATTTATAAGGTAATTGTGTCCTTTTAGCTTGATAAGGTTTGCCGCAATCAAAATTTTGAGTGGCTCCGTTTTTGAAAACTCTCTGCTTTTAAACTTAAATAAGTCAAGGTTTACGCCGTTGTATACGGTGTGTGCAGGTACAGCTTTAATCCGGTTGGTAAAGCGGTTTACAACCTTGTCGCTGACACCAACCATTGCATCTATTTTAGAATACAGATGCTTCTTCTGAAACCTGAAATAGTTATATAGCCACTTTCTTTTTTCATAAAACTCATACCATACATTAAGCCCGTGAAAATGCAAAATAAGAGGTATGTCCTTTTTTTTACATATAGGGACAATACTTCTAAGGATTTTAAGACCACCGAAATGAAGAGATACGGCATCGTAATCACTTTCGATAACCTGCCCGATTCTTTTTGCGTCGGTTTTTGACAAACGGGAGGGAAGAATAATGTCCGCTTTTTTGCCGGCAGAAAAGCCGAGGCGGATTATATGAATACCATTATATATTTCCTCTTCAAAAAGGTCATTTTTGCCTTCGCACAGAAGTAAAACATCTGCCATACAGCCTGATTTTGTAAGAGCTTGAGCCTGTTGCTCAAGAAAAACGCAATACTGCGGCAAATCCCTGCTCGGGTAGCATGTTGTAACAAATAAAACTTTCATTTATAACCTCTGAATTTAATATTGGCTTATAAGTTGATACAATTGAGTGGGGTCAATTATTTTTAGTATGAAACATATTCTTTATAAGATTTTTCCGTATCAATCACAGTAGAAAAATGATGGCCGTATCTTTCTTCTTCCGGAGGGAGTTGCATATAATCCCCATATGTACTGCTGAGATAGGAGTGATAGTTAGCAGGTAGCCGGACTTTAAGACCTTCAAATTGACCAAACGCACCGTCTCCGAAGAACTCCTTGGGGACAATTTCACGCTGTTCCCAGGGACTGTTGTGGTTTGCTATTAACCCGGATTGTTCTATACTATACAACTGAAAAAGTTTATCTTTTTTGTTAATAGCATCGCTGAGTGAAGGATACAATATTTTTGCAATAAATTTAAGTATTCTTTTTACGATGTATTTTATTGTGATTTTTCTTTTTTTATTGGGATCTGCATAATATGTGTAGCTTATTCTTAAAGAGAGCAAAAGCTTCTTGATAAAGAATATGTATCTATGCAATCTTTTGTTTGTAAACCCATCCAATGGGAAAATATCTATATATATTCCATGATTGATGTCCAAATCCTTAATGCTCTTCTCAATAAAGGTAGTGTTACTGTTCCTGAGCTTTGCAAAGGTCATAGGAGAATTTTTATCTGTTTTATGGGTTTGTACAAAAATGTGTTCAGGTAGATTTTTTTGAGCGATGGCCAAGAACTTATCATAATCTTGTCTTGGCATACCTACATCTATATCGTCGTCCCAAGGAATAAAGCCGTTGTGTCGCACAGCCCCCAAACAGCTTCCCTCAACCATATAATACATTAAATCATATTTATCGCATATGTCTATAAAGTATTTAAGTAATTCTAATTCTTTTTCTTTAAGTTGTTTCATTAAATCTTTTGCCATAATATAAATTCCTCTTATATAATATACCAATCATTGTTTATTATGGGGGAGTCAGAGCATATACCACTGTCAAAAGGTGTTTCCCCAGAATTGATTAAGGCGGTACACAATTGGATTAACCTATGTGCAGCAATTTCTTCATTCCACTCATCAGCTATGGTTTTATACGCATTTTTGGCTATGGTTTTCTTTGTGGAGTCATCATCGAACACATTGGTCAGCTTGCTGTATAGGTCATTCAAGTCTTCGTTATTAAACAATATTCCATTTTGATTATCCCGTACAAGAAACGGTGATGATCCTATTGCGTGACTTGCAAGACATACGCACGCACTATTCATTGCTTCATTTAAAACAGCGCCCCAGCCTTCCTGATAATTACTGGTAAAAAGAAAAAATTCCGATTTGTCCATAAGACGGCGAACCTCATCGTTTTTGACAGAGCCTATCAGGTGTACGCAGTCATCGAGTTTTTTTTCGTACACAAGTTTTTCAATATATTCCTGCATATTCCCTGTTCCTGCAATGGTTAAATCAAATTCGTATTTATTTTTTTTGAGTAGTTCGGCCAGCAAAACTGGAATTTCAGGGTGTTTCCAGTCTAAAAACCTTCCAACCCAAAGAATTGAGTGCTTTTCCTTTGATTCTATAAGTGAATCTATATCCGTACACTTTATATATTTTGGGAAATATCCCCAAACAAATGTACGATTTATAAATTTAAAAAAACGATTTAGGTCACCTGCAGTATATGCGCTGGCACATAAAACATAAAAAGGATATTTCAGGAATCTTATGTAGTGAAGATAAGTTCCAATAAATGAGTGTATACTTTTTTTGATATCGGGTTTTGTTTTATAGAGTCTTTCAACATATTTAAAGGTGAGCTTGTTATTTTTAAGTCTATGCGTTATATAGTAATCGGGGCAGTTCCCGCAAATCACAGCGTCGGCGTTATTAATCAAATCAAATATTTTCTGGCGGGACGATTTACTTGAATCGAACTCAATGTTATACAAATAATTATAGGTTGGCATGCCGAGAATTAGTCTTTCTTTGCTGATTTTTTTCAAAGATATAAACGAAAAATCGGAGCCTAAAAGTTTGTACAAAACATTACATATGGGGGCTTGATGAGCAGATAAATAATTTGATATAAAAACTATTTTCATTTGATGCTCCTTTCAGCAATATCATAGGATGTATCATTAGGCTCTTTTGAAAAATCGCACCGCGCAAGATAGATAAATCCGCAGGCCATAATGTAAAGCCCCATAGCACCTGAAAACAATGCACCTTCACCGAATCCCATAAAGATAACAGCAAAGAAGGCAGTAAGGCAAGAAAGGCTTTTTTTGCTTGTACATTGATTGTTCACTATAGAGCAGAGCTTGTACATAAACCAAATTGAAAGTATAAGTGTTACAGCACCAAAGGAGCCGAGTATAACAAGGTGTGCGTTATGTGTATTACCCGCTGCTGTATAGTAAGAGCCAATAAGCCAACAGTTTTCAAGCTTTCTGAGATTGCGTTCCCAAATTTCCACGCGGGAAGTGAGCGATTTTCCTTCACCAAGAAGGAAGTCAAAAGTAGCATTGGCTACAACTATGTCTATAAGTTTTAAGTATATAAACAAAAATGATATAGGCAGAATGTTTACTCCAAAAATCAATGGTTTTGAAAATTTGGGATTTTGTTTAAAAAATATCCACACACAGATTGCAATGAATAGAATAAGGGCAATCATACAGTTTCTTGCAGCGGTTTCTTCGAGAAGTATAAAATTTAAAGCAAATATTATAGCCGCCAACGATTTCAATAATTTTGGCTTCAAAATTAAAATTGCCAGAACCAAATAAAGGAGCGACTGCAGGATCCACATACCCGCAAGGTTTGGATTAGAGAAGTTAAGAGTAAGATCTCGGTGTGCCGAATGTTGCGGGAAATACCTGTATGCAATAGGATAGAGCGCTGCTATAAATATGTTAAAAATAAGAATCTTATCTGCTGTCTTTCTGTCTGTTCTAATGTTTAGCATCAAAAACATAAATATTATTGTAGAACAAAACATAAGATAGTTTTTGAGGTTATTGAAAGTGAGATTTGCATGATCTGCGAAAGAGTTAATCAAGACGCAGACTAATGACACCCACAGGATAGAAAATATCAGCCCGTACAGAGAATATACTCCGTCCTTTTTTGTAAGCTTATAAAGGAAAAAGGCAGCCAAAGCAATAAAGGAAAAAGTAAAAGAGGAACTGACTATTGATGGTATTGACGCAAGATTACAGTAAATTATGATTGCGCATATAACATATTCCAGTATCATAAACCGATTATTTATTTTTAAGCGTTTGTCTTGCATTTAATATTCCTCACCTGTTAATTCTGTATATACTTTTATGATGTTCTGCATCATAACATTTTTGTCATATTTTTTATGTGCCAAAACAGAAATATCGCAATCTTTGCCTGCAAAAATAACTTCCTCCAGTTTTCTTTTAACAGCTTTAAGGTCGCCATATTCTGCGAAAGTGCAGTACTTGTCTATTGCTATACTTTCGGGGCCGCCGGCTTTGAAAGCAACAACGGGAGTACCGCAAGAGAGGCTTTCTGCCAAAATCATCGAGAAGGTTTCTCTGCTGCTCAAAACAACAGTGGCATCTGCTGCGGAATAATACTTTGCCAATGTATCCTGCTCACCTAATCTTCCTATATTCAAAATATTTTTGGGAAGACCTTCCGGAAGCACACTTGCACCTATTACTCCAAAGGTTACATCCGGCATCATTTTAGCAAGCTCTACAAGGTAATATCCGCCTTTGATGTGATTTTTATCAAGGGAGAAGCTCGGCGTGACATAAAGAACAAAGTGCTTTCCCTCTAAGTCGTGCATTTTCCTGACTTCTTTTTCGCCGTGCGGGAAAAAAGTTGCAGGTTCAAGCCCATTCATAACGGTAACATGGTGCTTGGCGCCTAAAATGAGGGAGTCTTCGCCTCTTTTTTGAAGCCATGGAGAAACCGATGTTATGATAAGATTTTCATTAAAACCGTCAAAGGCTTTTTTCATTTTCTTAAATGAAAGGGCTGTGTTGTCAAAAAATAATGATTTTGTTTCTTTCTTGAATCTCGGACAGCTTCCGCAGCCTGTTTTATACTTTTCACACTCAAAGGCGTGACCACAGTTTGCGGTATGCATAAATTCAGCGTGAAGCGTGAGAACAGTCTTAATATTATTTCTTTTGAGCCAGCTTATAAGGCGGTATATGTTCACAAAATAGCCGTTTATG
>JAZNTB010000061.1:0-5411 GCA_045591565.1 Clostridia bacterium | reverse complement strand
ATTGTGGTAGTATGGTAAAGTAGTAAAGTGAAAGGTGATGTTAATATGAATAGCTTTCATTCAAAATCAACAGAAGATTTTTATAACGCAATTCTCCTATTAAAGGACGCTGCAGAATGCCGCAGCTTCTTTGAGGATATCTGTACCGTAAAGGAGCTTCAGGATATTTCGCAAAGACTTGAAGTTGCAAAAATGCTCAAAAACGGAAAGAGCTACCAGACAGTTTCCAAAGAAACAGGCGCAAGCACCGCTACAATAAGCCGAGTAAATCGTTGCCTTGTTTACGGTAGTGGCGGTTATCGCAATATTCTCGAACGCTTAGACGATTCTACCCAAAAAACATCAAACTGAAAGGACTGTTTTAATGAACACAGACAGCTTAAAATACGACGAACAGGCACTTTTCAGGCTGCGCTCATTATATCGCAGATATGGCTATATGCAATATAAAATGAGTAAGTTTGAAGAGTATGATCTTTATGTGCAAAACAAGGATTTCCTTGTTTCGGACAGCATTATAACCTTTACCGACACAGATGGAAAACTGATGGCTTTAAAACCTGATGTTACCCTTTCTATTATTAAAAACACAAAGGATATTTCCGGAACTGTACAAAAGGTATACTACAACGAAAATGTATACAGAGTGTCAAAGGGTACTAAATCCTATAAAGAGATAATGCAGGCTGGTCTTGAATGCATCGGTGAGATAGATGATTTTTGCATATATGAGCAGCTTATGCTCGCTGCAGAAAGCCTTAATACAATCTCTCCTGATTGGGTTTTGGATATTTCACATTTGGGAATCGCCGCTGAAGTGATAAACTCTGCAGGCGTTTCTGAAAAAGCAAAACAAGAAATTCTGGTTTGTCTTGGAGATAAAAATATTAACGGTATTTCAGAAATATGCCGCCTGGAAAATGCTGACGACTCTTCCCTCAAAGCTCTTGCAACTGCATACGGTTCCCCTTATATCGTTATCCCAAAACTCAAAGAAATCGAATGTATTAAGGATTCGCCGGCACTTTCGCAGCTCATCAGAATTACTGATCTTCTTGCAGAAGGAAGCTTTAAGGATAAAATACGCATCGATTTTTCTGTTATCAATCATATGGGATATTACAACGGCTTTGTTTTTAACGGTTTTGTAAACGGCATTTCAGCTGCTATACTCTCCGGCGGTCAATATGACAGGCTTATGCGTAAAATGGGCAGAAAGTCCGGTGCAATCGGCTTTGCCGTTTATCTTGATATGTTAGAGCGTCTTAGCGGACATGAAAATGAGTACGATGTCGACACCGTTATCCTTTACGATAACGAGTCCGACCTAAAAGCACTAAAGGATGCCATTACAATGCTCACTTCAAATGGCAAAAGTGTAATTGCGCAAAAGGCGTTTCCTGAAAAAATCAAATATAAGCAGCTTTTGAAATTGCAGGAAAGAGGAGTTGAAATCATTGAAAACAATGCTTAATGTCGCACTGCCAAAGGGCAGACTCGGCGAAAAGGTTTATAATATGTTTGAAAAAGCAGGGTTCGATTGTCCGGCAATCAAAGAGGCGGGCCGTAAACTTATTTTTGAAAATCCGGAAAAAGGAGTTCGTTATTTCTGGGTAAAGCCTTCCGATGTTGCAATATATGTCGAGCACGGTGCCGCTGATATCGGTGTTGCCGGAAAGGATATTCTCTTAGAATACTCCCCCGATGTATATGAACTTTTAGACCTCGATATCGGCAAATGCCGTATGGCGGTTGCCGCAAAGAAAGATTTTCGCGATAATACTCAAAAAACCTTGCGTGTTGCCACTAAATTTGCTAATATAACAAAGGCACATTACGCAAAGCAGGGACGAGATATTGATATTATCCATCTAAACGGTTCAATAGAAATTGCTCCTATCTTGGAGCTTTCCGATGTTATCGTGGATATCGTGGAGACAGGAACTACCTTAAAAGAGAATAATCTTGAGGTGACCGAAACTATCGTTCCGATAAGTGCAAGACTTATCTCGAATAAGTCAAGCTTTAAATTTAAAGGCGACAAAATTGAGGAATTGACTAAAGGCCTTTCAATGCAGGTGGAGGAAAAAAATGATTAAGATACTAAAATATGGCGAGGTGGAAAATAAAGATATTTTTGCACGCGCCGAAGCTACTGTCAATGTTGAGGATATCGTTACTGAAATCATAAGTGATGTCAAAGCAAATGGTGACAGTGCACTTTATAAATACTGTGAAAAATTTGATAAAGCAAAGCTTTCTTCCCTTTTGGTAACAGAAGCGGAATTTGATGAAGCAATTTTGGCGGTTGAGCCGCAGTTTATTGATATTCTAAAAAAAGCGGCTGCCAATATACGCAAGTTCCATGAAAAGCAGGTACGAAACAGCTTTATAATAAATGACGAAAACGGAATTGTTATCGGTCAAAAGGTTATTCCGGTTGACCGTGCCGGACTTTATGTTCCGGGTGGAACAGCTGCTTACCCATCAACTGTTTTAATGGATTCTATACCTGCTAAAATCGCAGGCTGTCCTGAGGTTGTTATGGTAACACCTCCGGGCTCAGACGGCAAGGTCAATCCGGTAATTTTAGCTGCAGCAAAAATTGCAGGAGTCGACAAGGTTTTCAAGGTGGGCGGAGCTCAGGCTATTGCTGCTCTTGCCTATGGCACAGAGAGTATACCTAAGGTTGACAAAATAGTAGGTCCCGGAAATGCATTTGTCGCAGAGGCAAAAAAACAGGTATTCGGCACAGTATCCATAGATATGATTGCAGGTCCGAGTGAAATACTCATTGTTGCAGATAAAACAGCAAACCCAAAGCACATTGCAGCAGACCTTCTTTCTCAGGCAGAGCACGATAAGCTTGCAAGTGCAGTTTTAGTTACGGATTCTATCGACCTTGCAAATGCTGTAAGCGCAGAGCTTGAAGTGCAGATACCACTTTTAGAGCGAGAAGAAATTGCAAGGGCATCTATTGATAATAACGGCAAGATAATAGTTGCCGAAACTCTTGATGCTGCAATAAAAATTTCAAACGAAATTGCCCCTGAGCATCTTGAGCTATGCGTCGATAATCCTTTCGACTATCTTGATGCAATCCGCCACGCAGGTTCAATATTTATGGGCAAGAACTGTCCCGAAGCACTCGGCGATTACTTTGCAGGGCCTAACCACACGCTTCCTACAAGCGGAACCGCAAAATTTTCAAGCCCTCTGTCGGTTGATGACTTTGTTAAGAAAACACAATACACATATTACACAAAGGAAGCGCTGTCAAGAGTTGCTAAAGATGTTGAATTCTTTGCAAAAAAGGAAGGCCTTACAGCACATGCAAAAAGCGCTGTAATTCGTATTGAGGAGTGAAATAAATGAGCAGATTTTTTAGTAACAAATATGCAAATCTTGTTCCCTACACTCCCGGAGAGCAACCAAAAGATACCAAATATATCAAGCTGAATACTAACGAGTCGCCTTTTCCGCCATCGCAAAAAGCCGTGAAGCTTGCCTCTGATGCAGCAACAAGGCTTCAGTTATATCCGGACCCTGAATGTCGTGAGCTTACCCAAATGCTTGCCGACAAATTGGGTGTCAAGCCGTCAGAAGTCCTTTTGACCAACGGTTCGGATGAGATTTTGAATTTTGCGTTTATGGCATATTGTGACAGCGACAACCCTGCTATATTCCCTGATATTACATATGGATTTTACTCTGTTTTTGCTGAAATCAACAATGTTCCGTATGAAGAAATCCCTTTAAATGCAGATTTCACAATTAATACAGACGATTATATGAATGCAGGCAAAACAATCTTTATTGCCAATCCTAACGCCCCGACAGGTATAGCACTTTCCCGTACAGAGATTGAGCAGATTTTGATTTCAAACCCTGACAACATCGTTGTGATAGATGAGGCTTATGTGGATTTCGGCGGTGAAAGCTGTGTGCCTCTTATACATAAGTATGATAATCTGCTTGTTACGCAAACCTTTTCAAAATCCCGTTCAATGGCAGGTGCAAGGCTCGGGTTTGGCGTGGGATGCGAAGCATTAATTCAGGATCTCAACACTATAAAGTATTCAACAAATCCATATAACATTAACAGAATGACAATGGCAGCAGGAGAAGGCATACTATCAGATGACGAATATACGAAGAAGAATTGTGCGGAGATTATCAAAAACCGAGAATTTACAGAACGCTCCCTAAAAGACCTTGGCTTCTCCCTCACTCCTTCAAGTGCAAATTTTGTATTTGCTCGTCATGGAAAAATAGATGGTAAAGCCTTATATTTAAAACTAAAGGAGCACGGAATTTTGGTTCGTCACTTTGACAAACCTGAAATTTCACAGTATAATCGTATTACGATAGGAACTAAATCACAGATGGAATCTTTGGTTAACACTATAAAAACCATTTTGGAGGATAAATAAATGAGAACAGCAAATATCAATCGAAAAACCGCTGAAACCGACATTTCCCTTTCTCTCAACTTAGACGGTAGCGGAATTGCCAAAATCGAAAGCGGCATCGGCTTTTTAGACCATATGCTGACTCTCTTTGCAAAGCATTCAAGGTTTGATATCAGTTTAAAATGCACAGGTGATGTCAATGTCGATTATCACCACAGCACAGAAGATATCGGCATTGTTCTCGGTATGGCAATCTGGGAGGCACTTGGTGAAAAACGCGGTATTAACCGCTACGGCAGTATGCTGCTCCCTATGGACGAATCGCTTATTATGTCCGCCGTTGACCTCTCAGGTCGCAGTCACTTAGAATACGGACTTGAAATTCCGTCACAGAAGGTCGGAGATTTTGATACTGAGCTTATTGAAGAATTTTGGCTTGCATTTGTAAGAAATGCAGATTGTACACTTCATATAAAGCAATTAAGCGGCAAAAATTCTCACCACATCATAGAAGGTGCATTCAAGTCTGTTGCCCGCAGCTTAAAAACAGCAGTTTCGATTGATGCTGCATTTGCCGAAGAAATTCCTTCAACAAAAGGGGTGCTGTAATGATTGCTTTAATTGATTATGGCGTAGGAAATTTATTTTCCATAAAATGCTCATTAAACGCCGTTGGTGCCGAAACCTGCGTCACCGGCAATCCGGATGAAATAAGAAAAGCTGACAGAATACTTCTTCCCGGTGTCGGTGCTTTTGCTGACGCTTCAAGAAAGCTTCGCGAAAGCGGTCTTGCGGATGTTATAATCGAGGAAGCAGAAAAAGGAAAGCCTATACTTGGAATTTGTCTTGGTATGCAGCTCCTTTTTGATAAAAGCTATGAGTACGGCGAACACGAAGGATTAGGACTTATTAAAGGTGAAATACGCCCTATTTCCGACATAATACCGCAAAATCTCAAAACTCCACATATAGGTTGGAACGCACTCAAGTTTAATAAAA
>JAZNTB010000060.1:0-28486 GCA_045591565.1 Clostridia bacterium | reverse complement strand
GTCCCTTTGTCTGCTTGAGTCTTCGGCACTTTGCGCGTATTTCCGATATTGTGACGGTAGAAGAATCGTCTATATAAAGCGGTGCTGCGGCAATTTTGTCGAGAACTCTGCCGAGCCTTGCCCAGTCATCCCCCTCAAACTTTCCTGTCAGGATTTTGCCCGAATCAATCAATGCCTGTGAGCAAAGTATTCTCTTTAAGATAGGTTCCTTCGGCATTTCGAGGTTGAAAATAGCAACCGTATTTCCCTCGTTTATTGAAAGATACTCTGCAATATTTACGGCAAAGCTTGACTTACCCATACCCGGTCTTCCTGCAATAAGAATAAACTCACCGCCATGAAATCCGCCGCATCGTCTGTTCAGTTCATCAAAGCCTGTAGGAATACCTGTAAGCTTGTTTGGATTTGACGCATTTTCCACCATATCCTGATATGTACTCATAATAATATCGGATACCGGAACAATATCAGTTCTGTCCTGTCCCTCTGCTATATCAAATATAATCTGCTCGGCACGCTCTAAAATATGACCTGCCTCACCCTCCTGACGGGAGGCAAGCTCGCCGATTGCAGTTCCTGCACCTGCCAGCTTTCTTAAAACAGACTTTTCCCTTACTATTTCAGCATAATATGTTATATTCTCGGTTGTTGATATACTCATCGCAACCGAAGTCAGGTAGGGTACTCCGCCCACTGCATCAAGCTTATCATTTCTTATAAGGCGGTCACTTACCGTAACCATATCAACAGGGGTATTTTCATTAAACAACTCCATTGAAACCGCAAAAATTTCACGGTTTGCATCGAAATAAAAGTCATCCGGCGTTATAATCTCCAAGGCTGCAGCCAACGCCTTACTATCCTGAAGAATACAGCCGATTACTGCCTTTTCCGCCTCCAAACTATGCGGCAATTCGTATTCAACATCTGCCATGAAAATCCCTCCCTTCCGATTTTTTTAAATAATTACTGTTCCTTTACCAAAACCTTAAGCTTTCCTGTAACACCCTGATGTATTTTAACATCAACAGTTGTAGTTCCCAAAGTCTTTATTCCGTCCGGCATTACAAATTTCTTCTTGTCGAGCTTTATATGGTGCTGCATTGTAAGAGCCTCTGCAACATCCTTTGAGGTTATTGAGCCGAAAAGCTTGCCGTTGTCTCCTGCCTTTGCACTCAAAATAACTTCCAGCGTTTCCATCTTAGCCTTAAGTGCCTCTGCCTCCTCTAAAGCCACCTTCTGGTGATATGCCTCAGCCTCATTTTTACCATGCATTATATTTAAGTTGGTATTACTTGCTTCCTTTGCAAGTCCGCGAGGCAAAAGATAGTTTCTGCCGTAACCGTCCGAAACCTCAACGAGCTGTCCCTTTTTTCCCTTGCCTTTAATATCCTGATTTAAAATAACCTTCATTATATATCAATCCTTTCTGTTTTCTTCAACATACTCCGAAATTGCATCCCGAAGCTTTTCAAACACTTCTTCGGTATCCCTTGTCTTAAGCTGTGCACCTGCAACCGTTGCATGGCCGCCGCCACCAAGCTTTTCAGCAATTACCTGAACATTTATATCACCGAGTGAGCGTGCCGAAACAAATACCTCATTATCCATAGGATAAATTACAAATGCCGCTCTTACTCCGCTTAAATTCAGCATTTCATCTGCCGCCTGAGACGATATTACCTTCATATTAGGATATGCATCCTCACATACCGAAACAAGAATATTTTCACTCACAAGCTCGGCATTTTTTATTATATCGGCACGGTGCACATATTCGTCCTTGCCGACATTAAACAACCGGCGCACCTCCTGAGTATTGAGTCCGTATCTTCTGAGATACGACGCTGATTCAAAGGTTCTTACTCCCGTTTTTATGCTGAAGTTCTTCGTGTCCATCAATATTCCTACATAGAGTGCCTTTGCCTCAAAGGCTGTCATTTTCTTGTTATCATCAATATACTGCAGGATTTCTGTCGCCATTTCACAGGTTGATGATGCATACGGCTCATGATAAACAAGCGAAACATTCGAAACAAATTCTGTGCTTCGTCTGTGGTGGTCTATCAAAACAACCTTTGTTGTCTTCTCCAAAAGCTCACTTGCCGGCATCATGGACGGACGGTGTGTATCGAGCACCACCAAAAGAGTATTCATTGTTATCAAATCTTCCGCCGCTTCCCGTGAAATCAGCATACCTCTGTATTCCTCAATATGACCTACTTCCTCGGCAAGCATATCAACAGCAGGGGAATTATCAAATACTATATACGGTTCTTTCCCTAAAGTACGCACAGCCCTTTGAAGTCCGAGTGCCGCACCGAATGAGTCATAGTCTGCATTACTATGTCCCATAAATATAACCTTATCCGAATTTGATATGAAGTCCTTGAGCGCAACCGCAAAAGACCTTGTTTTAACTCTTGTGCTCTTTTCATAATCCTTGGCTATACCGCCGTAGAAATTATACTGGCTTGCATCTTTAACTGCAGCCTGGTCACCACCTCTGCCGAGTGCCATATCAAGAGCTGCTCTTGCATAGCTGTCATTCTCGGAAAGTGAACCGCCCACACCGACACCTATACTTATCGTGATAGGCACTTTTAATGCATCCCCAAGATTTCTTACCTTTTCTAAAACATCAAACTTTCTATGAATATAGTCCTTTAAATATTGATGTTCAAAAAGCACGATATATCTGTCACGCTCGGTCTTTTTCATAAAGCCTTTGCTTTCCAAAACCCAACCACTTATATACTTGTTAATCTTAGCCATTGTCTGTTGGCATTCCGAGTCGTCCATTTTCTGAAAAATCTCGTCGTAGTTATCAATATTTACAATAGCAATATCGGTTCTTTCGTTATCATAACGCTTTCTGAGTTCTTCTGTTTCTGTTTTATCTATAAAGTATAAAAGTACGGAAAAATCAGGCTTATCTGCTCCAGATGCGGAATTTTTTATAATATCCCCGACAACATTGTAGCGGTGTCCCTTATATCCCGCATAGGTATAAATGCCGTTTGTGGATTTTAATATTTCCGACCACTTAAGCTCCGGCATAACATCACTGATTACAATGTTATAAAGGTCATTTGACCCGAACATTTCGGCAAACAGGTCATTATACCAGCTTATCTGTCCGTTTATGCGAAGCACTGCCATCGGCAAGGGAAACTTGCTTATGGCATCGCCCGACATCCCCTCTTTTTCAGCAGTGAGCATTTTTATATACTCACCAAACTTTTTGCGCGTGAGTTTGCTTACTATAACCCCGTAAATCGAAATCGCCGCTGCGGCACAGAAAAGTACGGCTGACAGTATATATTCTCTGTTTTGAGCCAAGACCGCTCCGCATAGCACAAGCAATACTGCCTGTACGACTATAACAGTTGCCTCAGCTTTGTCTCCATAACGCTTTTTCATACAATCTCCTCTTAAATTTATCTACAAATATCAGAAAAATCGCCATATTACACTTATTATATCATTTTACCATATATATTTTAAATAGTCAAGTACTTGTAATTTTAACACATATATGGTATAATATTGTATATTTTAGTATGAAAGGACACCCTATATGGATATACAAAAAAACGCCAGCTTCTCTGTGGACCACACAAAATTCGGCGAAGGACTTTATATTTCACGCATAGACGGAGACATCACAACCTATGACATGCGTACCCGCCGTCCCAACAACGGAGATTACATGGATAACCTCACTATGCATACCTTTGAGCATATGTTTTCAACATATATAAGAAACACCGATTTAGATGTTATATATTTTGGTCCTATGGGTTGCTGTACCGGTTTTTATCTTCTTGTCCGTAACGCTCAGAACAATCGTGTTTTAGAGGAAATAAAATCAGCGTGCAAAAAGATAATAGACCACAGCGGCGAGGTTTTCGGTGCATCCGAAGTCGAGTGCGGAAATTACAGACTCTTAAAGCTATGTACCGCTAAAGCAGAAGCTGTGCGCTACCTCGATGTTTTAGAAAAGCAAGAAATTGATTATAAATACTATTAAGGAGAAATAAAATGGATTACAAGGTTATGTTAAATGGCAAGGAATACGGACTTCCGATTGTGGAAATCAAAGAGGGACTCAGCATTGCAGTTCTTGACATGCTGTCATCAAAGGACTTATCACACGATGCAAGTGCAGCTGTTTTTACTAAGCTTACAGAATCGGGTCTTGACCTTTCAAAAATAGATGTCGTTCTTTCTGCTGAAACAAAGGGCATCACACTCGCTTATCAGCTTGCAGAGCTGCTTGGTTGCGATATGGTAATACTCAGAAAAGAACAGAAGATTTACCATAAGGAAGTTACAAAAGGCGCGGTTGACACATATACAACAAAAAATCCGCACTATTTATATCTTGACAACAACCAGATACCAAAGCTTCGCGGCAAAAATGTACTTATCGTTGACGATGTCGTATCAACCGGCTCTTCTCTTGCAGCTATCGAGTCCATATTGAACGAGGTTGGCGCAAATATCTTCGCAAAAGCTTTTGTTTTTGCAGAAGGTGACGCTGCAAAAAGAGAGGACATAATTTTTGTGGATTCACTTCCGCTTTTATAAAAAGGAGAAGACTATGATTGGCATAATCGGAGCAATGGATATTGAGGTTGAGAGCATAAAAGCGCTTTTGACCGACAAAAGACAGGAAAATATAAGCGGGGTCTGCTTTGTTTGCGGAAAGCTTTCCGGCACAGATGTTGTCATCGCAAAATGCGGTGTGGGCAAGGTTTTTGCCGCACTTTGTGCAGAGGCTATGATTTTAAAGTTCGCCCCCGAAATGATTATAAATATTGGTGTTGCCGGCGGTCTTGACAAATCCCTTTCCATCGGCGATATTGTTGTTGCAGACAGCGTTGTACAGCATGATATGGACACATCCCCTCTCGGCGACCCGCTCGGGCTGCTTTCGGATATTAATATTATTGACATCCCTGCTGATGAAAAAATATCAGCCGTATTAAAGGCAAGCGCCGAAAGCCTTGGTCTTGTCTGCATGACAGGTAAAATCGCATCAGGCGACCAGTTTGTTGCAAGCAGCGAAAAAAAGAAATTCATAACCGACACCTTCGGCGCAAAATCCTGCGAAATGGAAGGAGCTGCAATAGGGCATGTGTGCTATGTAAACAAGATTCCGTTCGGCGTTCTTCGGGCTATGAGTGACGGTGCGGACGACGGAGCAAAAATGGATTTCCCTACATTTGCAAAGCTTGCAGCAGTAAATTCTACAAATGTTATAAAAACATTTGTAGCAAAGATACAGGAGTGAATACAGCATGGACTTTACAGAAAAGACAATATCAACCCGTAAAATATATAAAGGAAGAATTATACATGTCATCGAGGACACAGTTCTTCTTCCCGACGGAAACACCGCAGGGCGAGAGCTTGTGCTCCACAATGGCGGTGTAGGAGTTATCGCAGTAGATGATAACGGAGATGTTTTAATAGTTGAACAGTACCGCAAGCCGTATGACGAGATTATTCCTGAAATCCCTGCCGGAAAGCTTGAAGCAGGCGAAGACCCGTTATCTGCCGGAAAGCGTGAGCTTTCAGAGGAAACCGGATACACGGCAGAGGAATTTATTCATATCGGCAACTATTACCCCACTCCCGGATACTGTAGCGAGGTAATTCACCTTTACCTTGCGACAAATCTCTCCTATAAGGGTCAGCACCTTGACCCGGGCGAATTTATAGATGTAAAAAAAGTGCCTTTGACAGTTTTAACGGATATGGTAATGGAAAACAAAATTTGCGACGCAAAAACTGCGATTGCAATATTAAAAGCCGACAAAATCATTAACACATAAAAAAACAGCATCCTTACAAGTAGTTATCTTTAAGGATGCATTTTTTATGTAAACCTCATATTATATTGTATGGAGGTGATAAAATGATGTCTTGCATATCGGTCAAAAACAACTGCCCTTTTGCAGTTTCGGTTTACATTGACGAAATTCCGTTTTTTTCTGATGTTATTCCCGATTGTCAAACTCATTTTGAATCACTTGAACCCGGTTCTGTGCGGATAGTGATTTTAAACGGACGGCAAAAGGTAATATTCGACCTATGGCTGTCGATAGATGCAGACACCGTCTATACTCTCAAAATAGGAAAGGATAACTGTTCACTCAGCAGTTCTGCTCCTTCCTGACACGCTCTAATACCTTCTTTTCAATCCGTGAAACCTGTACCTGCGAAACTCCCACAATCGGAGCAATCTCCTGTTGGGTTTTTCCTTTGAAATACCGAAGGACAAGTATCTGCCGCTCCCTCGGTGAAAGAGAATCCAAAATATTCTTTACCGCTATACGGTTTACAATCTTTTCTTCCTCATCAAAAGAGCCGAGCCTGTCTGCAAATTCTTCATTCGAATCGGAATAAGCCTCACGGTTTATTGACTCAGGTACTGCGGTAGCCTCAAATGCCTCCACCAGCTCCTCCACGCTGACTCCGCACTTATTCGATATCTCTGCCATAGTCGGCTCTCTTGAAAGCTTTACTGAAAGCTCTTCCCTCGCCCTATAACCCTTATATGCATTCTGTTTAAGACTGCGGCTTACTTTAATAATCCCGTCATCACGCAAAAACCGCCGTATCTCGCCTATAATCATAGGGACGGCGTATGTAGAAAACTTTACTCCAAATGATTCGTCAAAATTGTCGATAGCCTTCAAAAGCCCGATGGTACCGGTCTGTGCAAGGTCCTCACTTTCTATGCCGCCTCCGGCAAACTTTTTGACTACATTCCAGACAAGTCCCATATTTTCGCTGCAAAGAGCATCTCTTGCCGATACATCTCCGCTCCTGTACTGCTCCAGCAGTATTATATTTCTGTCCATAAATCTTCGCCCGTCGTCTCTTTGTCAAGACCTATCATTTTGCTCATTCTTACTTGCGTTCCCTCACCGGGTCTGCTTTTTACGCATACTCTGTCCATAAAGCTTTCCATAATGGAAAATCCCATTCCCGAACGCTCTGCATCAGGCTTTCCGGTAAAAAGAGGTTCTCTTGCCTTTTCCACATCCTCTATTCCCCAGCCGTCATCAGAAATCGTGAACTCTACGCATCTTCCCTTTATCTTTCCCTCGAGCCGCACCATTCCCACAGAATTTTCATATCCATGAATGATAGCATTGGTTACCGCCTCCGACACCGCCGTTTTTATTTCCGCAAGCTCGGGTGCAGTAGGATTTAATGTCGACGCAAATGCTGCCGCTACAATCCTTGCAAAGCTCTCATTTTCCGATTTATTTAAAAACTCCACGCTCATTACATTATCCACTTTTGTTTCTCCTTTCTACTTATCAAGCAGCCTTACCGCTTTTTCAAAGCTTGGCGTCAGCTTGATAATTTTATCTATTCCCGACATTTCTATAATTCTGAGAATCTGTGCGTTTACTCCATAGGCAATGACGCGCCCTCCAAGGGTGCGCGCCTTTTTGTATCTGCCCATTATCACCCCGATGCCCGACGAGTCCATAAAGGCAAGGTCGGAAAAATCGAATATTATGTTCACGGCATTACTCGACCGCAGTTTATTGTCAACCTCCTCCTTGATTTTCGCCGCCATGTGGTGATCAAGCTCTCCTGATACTCTCACCAAAAGAGCCTTTTTTTCTCCTAACAGTTTAACTTCCACCAAAAGTTCCTCCTTCGTTCCTTTATTCCTATACAGTTTCCATGCGACTTACTGACACTTCATAGGCAGTTTTTTCAATCACTTCATCCTCTGAAATGTGCTTTTGATAAACACGCGACTGAATTCTACCCCATACCTTAATGTTGTCGCCTACATTAATGTTCTTACAAAAGCGTGCATTTCTGCCCCACGCAATAACAGGGATATAGTCCGACTTGTTGTAGCTTCTGTTAACTGCCAGAAGAATGTCGGTTATCTCTCTGCCGAAAGGCGTTGTGCGATAAACAGGAGGCTTACAGATAAACCCGTTTAAATAGAGCGAATTCGGATTTTTTTCCTCTGTATTCTCCGCATATCTGATATCCTTTGCAAAAACTGTCAGCACCAGCCTGTTATCTCCGTTTTCATAGCTGTTATAGGAGCGGAACTGACCGTCTATCTCCACTGCGTCTCCAACCACAAGCGGCATTTCAGACAGTAATCTGTCGGATATCATGACCTTTACATTATCGCTAATTCCGGACAGGCGAGGTATCTTTAATGTAAACAGATAAAATTTCTCACCGTAGATTTCGTGGCTCAGCTCAAGCTCACTTGCAACCTCGCCGATAACTTCCGCCCGATTATTCGCAATATAGTTTTCCATTGTCTATTCCTCCTCACTTCATAAATTATATTTATTCAGTAACTTGCAATAATATTACTCTTTTGCTTGACAAATATATAAAAAAATGCGATAATGTATATTGAATTATTATGCGCATTATATAGGAGGAATACTGATGGACGACAATAAAAATATAGCAAAAACCTATAACCCGTCCGAATTTGAGGACAAATTATATAAAAACTGGGTGGAAAAAGGATACTTCCACGCAGAGCCTGATTCTGAAAAGGAGCCGTTTACCATAGTTATCCCGCCTCCGAATGTTACGGGACAGCTCCATATGGGACACGCTCTTGACGAAACACTTCAGGATATTTTAATAAGATACAAAAGAATGCAGGGTTATAATGCCCTCTGGCTCCCCGGTACCGACCACGCAGGTATCGCAACGCAGATTAAGGTTGAGGAAAACCTGCGTGTTAATGAAGGACTTACAAGATACGACCTTGGCAGAGAAAAGTTCTTAGAGCGTGTTTGGGACTGGAAGAACCAGTACGGCAACAGAATTATAAATCAGCTTAAAAAGATTGGTTCATCCTGTGACTGGGACAGAGAGCGTTTTACTATGGACGAGGGCTGCTCTAAAGCTGTTCGCGAGGTATTTGTTAACCTCTACAACAAGGGCCTTATCTATCAAGGCTCAAGAATTATAAACTGGTGTCCGCATTGTATAACCGCTCTTTCCGATGCAGAGGTTGAGCACGAGGAGCAGGCAGGACATTTCTGGCACATCAAGTATCCTGTAAAGGGCACAGACGAGTTTGTTACCATCGCCACAACCCGTCCTGAAACCCTGTTCGGTGATACTGCAGTTGCCGTTAACCCTGAGGATGAGCGTTATAAGGATTTAGTAGGAAAAATGCTCCTTCTTCCTCTTACAAACCGTGAAATTCCGGTCATTGCTGACGAATATGTTGACAAGGAATTCGGTACAGGCTGCGTTAAGATTACTCCTGCTCATGACCCTAATGACTTCGAGGTTGGTATGCGCCATAACTTAGAGCAAATCAAGGTTATGAACGATGACGCGACAATGAACTCATATGCCGGAAAATATGAGGGTATGGACCGCTCCGAATGCCGCAAGGCTATGATTTCTGACCTTACCGAAATGGGCCTTTTGGTTAAGATTGAAGACCATGCCCACAATGTAGGTACATGCTACCGCTGCGGAACTACGGTTGAACCTATTATTTCCAAGCAGTGGTTTGTTAAGATGAAGCCTCTTGCTGAGCCTGCAATCCGCGCTGTCAAGGACGGCGACACGCAGTTCGTACCTGAGCGTTTCTCTAAAACATATATGAACTGGATGGAAAATGTGTTC
Source organism: Clostridia bacterium (assembly GCA_045591565.1). Lineage (GTDB taxonomy): Bacteria > Bacillota > Clostridia > UBA1381 > UBA1381 > UBA1738. Next base: position 18,820 of record JAZNTB010000060.1, on the reverse strand, counting down.
GACTGGTGTATCTCCCGTCAGCTTTGGTGGGGTCACAGAATTCCTGCCTTCTACTGTCAGGATTGCGGTGAAACTATTGTTTCAAAAGAGGATATTACAACTTGTCCGCATTGTGGTGGCAAGGTTAAGCAGGACGAGGATGTTTTAGATACTTGGTTCTCATCAGCGCTCTGGCCATTCTCAACACTCGGCTGGCCGGATAAAACCGCTGACCTTGACTACTTCTACCCGACAAGTGTTTTAGTAACAGGCTATGACATTATCTTCTTCTGGGTATCAAGAATGATTTTCTCAGCCTTAGAGCATACAGGCAAGGCACCATTTAAGCATGTGTTTATCCACGGTTTGGTGCGTGATTCACAAGGTAGAAAGATGTCTAAATCCTTAGGCAACGGTATCGACCCTCTGGAAGTTATAAAGGATTATGGTGCAGACGCTTTAAGATTTACTTTAGCAACAGGTAACGCTCCCGGAAACGATATGCGTTTCTATATGGAAAGAGTTGAGGCAAGCCGTAACTTTGCAAACAAGATTTGGAATGCTTCCCGTTTTACTCTTATGAATCTTGATATTACTGAAAACAAGCTGCCGGATTCAGCAGAGCTTCAGCTTGAAGATAAGTGGATACTTTCAAAATACAATACAGTTGTAAAGGAAGTTACCGAAAATCTCGATAAATTCGAGCTTGGTGTTGCTGTTTCAAAACTTTACGACTTCATCTGGGACAACTTCTGCGATTGGTATATCGAGCTTGTAAAGCCTCGTCTTTTCGACAAGGAAAACCCTACTGCAAAAACAGCGCAATATGTTCTTACCTATGTTCTTTCAAACACAATGAAGCTGCTGCATCCGTTTATGCCGTTTATTACAGAAGAAATCTGGCAGCATCTTCCGCATGAGGGCGAAAGTATTGTTATAAGCGATTATCCGAAATATAATCCTGCACTTGACTTTACAGAAGACGAAAAAAATATGGAGCTTATCATGGGCGCTATCTCTGCTATCAGAAACCGCAGAAGTGAAATGAATGTTCCACCTTCTAAAAAGGCAAAGGTTATTATCGTTACCGATAAGGCTGATATCTTCTCCAAGGGTTCTGTCTTCTTCGAAAAGCTTGCATCTGCGCAAGAGGCTGTTATTACATCTGACAAATCAGGTATAGATGCAAACGCCGTTAACATCGTTGTTGACAGTGCGGAAATCTTTATACCGATGGGTGAGCTTGTTGATAAGGACAAGGAGCTTTTAAGACTAAATGCCGAAAAGAAAAAGCTTGAAGGCGAAATCAAGCGTGTTGAAGGTAAGCTTTCAAACGAAGGTTTCGTTGCAAAGGCTCCTCAAAAGGTTATCGATGAAGAAAAGGAAAAAGGCAGAAAGTACAGCGAAATGCTCGAAAAAGTTCTGGAGAGTATCGCAAATCTTGAAAATATGTAACAATACGGGGACAGGTAATTTATCTGTCCCTTTTAGGTATGACTATGGACTACAATGAAACTTTAAAATATATAAATGACACTCCTAAATTCTCAAAAATACTTGGAAATGATGACCTTGAAAAGCTGCTTTTAAAGCTTGGTAATCCACAGGATAAGCTTTCCTTTATTCATGTGGCAGGTACTAATGGAAAAGGCTCGGTCTGTGCTATGACAGATTCAATCCTGCGTGCAGCCGGATATAAAGTAGGACTTTATACCTCTCCCTTTATCGAGGTGTTCAATGAACGCATAAAGGTAAACGGTGAGAATATTCCTGATTCAGACCTTGCAAGGATTGCAACCCTCGTCAAAGAAAACATCGACCGCCTCGGGATTGAGATTTCTGTCTTTGCGCAGATTACTGCAATGGCTTTTATCTACTTTGCCGAGCAAAAATGCGATTATGTTGTTTTGGAAACAGGCCTTGGCGGCAGGCTCGACGCCACCAATGTCATTAAGACTCCCAAGGTATGTGCCATTACGAAAATAGGTCTTGACCATACAGAGTTTTTAGGTGATACCATAGAAAAAATTACATCCGAAAAATGCGGCATCATAAAAGGTAATACTCCGGTGGTCACCTCCGCAAATCAGGAGGAAAAGGCGCTTACCGTTATAAAATCAGAATGCCGGCTTCGCTCTGCTTCACTTGTTGTGGCAAAGAAGGATACAGAATATGAGCTTTCCTTATCGGGTGATTACCAGAAATCCAATGCTGCTGTGGCAGTTGAAATTACACGGCTTTTAGGTGTTAGCAACGAACATATAGAATATGGTCTTTTGCACACCGAATGGGTTGCGCGCTTTGAGTTTTTGCGCCACAACCTCATTTTGGACGGCGGTCACAATCCCGACGGCGTAAAAGCACTTATCTCCTCCCTTTCTGCTCTTGGGAAAAATGTGATTTTTGTCGTTGCCATGATGCAGGACAAGGATATTTCCGAAAGTGCAAAAATGATAGATTCCTTTGCAAAGGCTGTCATAGTTACCGAGCTTGATATGCCGCGTTGCATAAGTGCTGATATTCTCAAAAAAGAATTTACCGGTGCAAAGGCTGAAAGCAATCCTGTTTCCGCTGTAAATACGGCACTTGGTATGTGCAGCGACAGCGATATTGTCTGCGTTTGCGGCTCACTTTACCTAGCCGGCAGCATAAGGAGCTTCTTTAAAAACTGAAATTTCTTTACAACACGAAAAAAATGTGGTACTATATAACCATAATGACAATGATTGAAGGTGCTTGCACTTATGAATATAAATGAACTTAATCTTCCGAAGGACATTCGAAATCTTTCAACCGATGAACTAAAGCAGCTTGCCTATGAAATACGCAAGTTTTTAATAAAGTCGGTTTCAAAAACCGGAGGACACTTAGCGTCAAACCTTGGCGTTGTGGAGCTTACTCTGGCGCTTTATTCAGTTTTCGATTTTTCCAGCGACAGGCTTGTGTGGGATGTGGGACATCAGTCCTATGTCCACAAAATCCTTTCCGGAAGAAGTGAGGGCTTTTCAAGCCTTCGTTCCTTTGGTGGAATGAGCGGCTTCCCGAAAACTACCGAAAGCATATACGATGCCTTTAATACGGGACATTCTTCCACCTCAGCATCTGCTGCTCTGGGAATCGCACGGGCACGCGACTTATCAGGCGATGACTATGATGTTGTTGCTGTTTTTGGCGATGGTGCTCTTACAGGAGGTATGATTTTCGAGGCATTAAACGACGCCGGTCATTCGGGTTCTAAAGTGATTTTTGTCCTGAATGATAATGAAATGAGTATCTCACACAATGTGGGCGGACTTTCACGCTATCTTCAGAAAATGCGTCAGCATCCGGAATATTTCAAATCCAAGGACGCAATAGAAGAATTTTTGAGCAGTCTGCCAATCGGCGCTGAAACTGCAACTAAAGCTGCAAAAAGGGCAAAGGGTGCGATTAGACGAAAGGTCATACCGACCACTCTTTTTGATAATTTAGGTCTTAACTATATAGGCCCTGTCGACGGCCACGATACCGAAGCCTTAAAGGCAGTTTTTGAACGAGCAAAAAAGACGGATGTTTCCTCATTTATTCATATACGCACAAAAAAGGGGCGCGGCTACAAGCCGGCGGAGGAAAACCCTCAGCTTTATCACGGAATTTCTGCATCTGTTGGCGGAAACAGCACTATTGAGGACTATTCAGCCGTTTTCGGTCAAACTCTTATTAATCTTGCAGAAAAAAATGACAAGGTCGTTGCTATAACAGGAGCAATGCCTTTAGGAACCGGTCTTGCTAATTTTGCGGACAAGTTCCCAAAGCGATATTTTGATGTAGGAATAGCCGAACAGCATGCAGTTACTATGGCAGCAGGTTTGGCAACTAACGGCTTCGTACCCGTTGTTCCTATATACTCAACCTTTATGCAAAGGGCATACGACCAGATTCTCCACGATGTCTGCCTGCAGAATTTGCATGTTGTTTTGTGCCTCGACCGTGCAGGCGTTGTCGGTCAGGACGGCGAAACTCATCAGGGAATGTACGATATTTCCTATCTATCGTCTATGCCGAATATGACGCTTCTGTCACCGTCAAGCTTTTTGGAGCTTTCTCAAATGCTGGATTATGCGATAAACCATCATAACGGGCCTATCGCAATCCGTTACCCAAGAGGAAATACGCAGGAAGATACAGGAAAGCCATTTGAGCTGAGCAAGGCACAGATTGTTTCAGAGGGCAACGATTTGCTCGTTATTTCAAGCGGAAGAATGTTAAAAACCGCAAAATCGGTTGCAAATCATTTTGGTGCAGAGCTTATTGCTCTTCCCACAATAGTGCCGCTTGATACCGAAACTATTACAAAACACGCAGCAGGAAAAAGGCTTGTTGTAACCATAGAGGATGCAGCGCGTACTGGCGGTATCGGCTCACTTTGCGCCGCAGTGCTTTGCGAAGGCAGTACCCCAGTTCCAATGCTCATATGCGCCTTTCCTGATGTTCCAATCACGCACGGAACGGTGTCGGAGCTTGATAAATATTACTGTATGGATAAGGATTCCATTATAAAAAGAATTGAGGAAAAGCTAAATGGCTGAAAAACAAAGACTTGATATACTAATGGTAGAAAAAGGTCTTGCCGAGAGTCGCGAAAAAGCAAAAGCTCTCATAATGGCAGGTCAGGTTTATATTGACAATCAAAAGTGCGACAAAGCCGGTCTTGGGGTTGATATAACGAAAACTCCTGAGGTTCGCGGCGAAACCCTTAAATATGTCAGCCGCGGCGGGCTTAAGCTCGAAAAAGCTATGCAGGAATTCCCTATCACTCTTTCAGGCAAAACAACAATGGATATCGGTGCATCGACCGGCGGGTTCACCGATTGTATGCTCCAAAACGGTGCAGAAAAGGTATTTTCCGTCGATGTGGGCTACGGTCAGCTTGCGTGGAAACTGCGTCAGGATGAGCGTGTGGTCAATATGGAACGCACGAACATAAGATATGTGAAGCCTGATGATATCGGCTACCCGATTGACTTTGCCTCCATCGATGTTTCCTTTATTTCATTAAAGCTTGTTCTTCCGGTTGCATACTCACTACTTGCAGCGGACGGCGAGTTGGTTGCCCTTATAAAGCCTCAGTTTGAAGCCGGACGAGAACAGGTCGGAAAAAAAGGTGTTGTGCGTGATATCAATGTTCATTACAGCGTTGTTAAAACCGTTCTTGACTTTGCAAGAAGTATAAATTTCTATGTATCCGGTCTTTCCTTTTCACCTATAAAAGGTCCTGAAGGAAATATCGAATATCTCGCATACCTCAAAAAAACCGAATGTCCTGACGAAATTACAGAAGAAGTTATAAAGCAGGTGGTAGACAAATCACACTCGCTTTTATAGGAGAAATTATGGAACTTTTAAATGATATTATAATAACCGGCGACCGTGCTATAGCCAAGTCCTACGCAAAAATCAACCTTACTCTTGATGTTTTGGGAAGGCTCGAAAACGGATATCACGAGGTTAAAATGATAATGCAGTCGCTTAATCTTTTCGACTTAATAATTCTCGACAAGCAGGCACGAGGCATTAAAATATCCACAAACTGCAAATTTTTGCCGAATAATTCAAAAAACATTGCATATAAAGCTGCTGACCTGTTTTTTAGGGAAACAGGCATTTCGGGCGGCGTAAAGATACTTATTCACAAAAATATCCCGATAGCTGCAGGTCTTGCCGGCGGAAGCGGAAATGCTGCCGCTGTTCTTTGCGCACTCAACCTTCTATATAATGCAGAACTTTCGAAGGAAAAGCTTTTGTCCTTAGCGCTCTCGCTTGGTGCAGATGTACCATATTGTATCCTCGGCGGAACTTACTTAGCAGAGGGAATTGGCGAAAAGCTTACCGGGCTTTCCCCACTTCCTGATATGCCTGTAGTTTTGGTAAAGCCGCCTGTTAACATCTCTACAGCAGAAATATATCATAAAATTGATACAGCACAAAATCTTGCCCATCCAGATACCGCTGCTGCCATTTCAGCAATCGAAAGCGGCGATATGCCTATGCTGTTTAAAAATCTTTCAAATATTATGGAAACCGTAACAAGCGCAGACTGCCCTGAGATTATGTCAATTAAAGAACAGATGTTGTCGCTTGGAGCGTATTGCTCCATTATGAGTGGTTCAGGCCCTACTGTATTCGGTATCTTCCCCGACAATAGCTCTGCAAAAAAGGCTTGTGATGTTTTTTCACAAAAATATACCGAAGTTTTTCTCACTCATACCACAAAATAGCAAATTTAATCTTTTTTCGACAAAACTGTTGCATTTTTATTCATAATGTGGTATTATATACAAAACAATTGAATATTCCCTTTGAAACTTTCAGAATTGCTTGCAAGACCGGAAGTGGAGGGGACTCCGGAGAATCTCTTAAATGAGTGCCGAAGGTGCAAGGCGCAAAACGCTTAATCTCTCAGGCAAAAGGATGGAGCTGGTTTTATCTTTTAAAAGGTATGCCTGTTTTTTCGGAGCTATTGATTTTTCAATAGTTTTTTTATTATTATTTTTTCAGGGAGGGTTTAAAAATGCAGGAAGCTATTTTAAACATCGTGGCGAAAGCCAATTCTTATCTTTCCGACTATATTCTTATTATTCTCTTAGTCGGTGTAGGTCTTTTCTTCACAATTCAGACACGCTTTGTTCAGGTGCGTTGCTTTGGTGAAGGTATGAAAAGGGTGTTCGGTAACATGAAGCTGTTCGGTGGTAAAAACGAAGGTGGTCTTTCCTCTTTCCAAGCACTCGCTACAGCAATCGCAGCACAGGTTGGTACAGGTAATATCGTCGGTGCATCCGGCGCTATCCTAACAGGTGGTCCTGGTGCTATCTTCTGGATGTGGGTTATTGCATTCCTAGGTATGGCAACAATTTACGCAGAAGCAGTGCTTGCTCAGGAAACAAGAATTAAGGACGATGCCGGCGAAATTCACGGCGGTCCTGTTTACTACATAAAGAAGGCATTCCCTAACGGATTCGGTACTTTCCTTTCTGTATTCTTTGCTGTTGCCGCTATCCTTGCTCTTGGTTTCATGGGTTCAATGGTACAGTCAAACTCAATTGCAGGTTCTATGGAAACTGTATTTGATGCAAACAAAGCAAACATTCTATTCAGCCTTGGCGGTATTGATGTAACAGTTACTGCTGCTATCGTTGGTATAGTCGTCGCTGCTGTTGCTGCTTTCATCTTCATCGGTGGTATCAACAGAATCGCATCTGTTACAGAAAAGCTTGTTCCTATTATGGCTTGTCTTTTCCTACTAGGTGGTTTAGTAATTATTGCTGCTCGTATTACATCAATCCCTGCAACATTCGGTATGATCTTTAAGTATGCATTTACACCTCAAGCTCTAATCGGTGGTGGTATTGGTTACGCTCTAAAGACAGCAATCAGCCAGGGTGCAAAGAGAGGTCTATTCTCAAACGAAGCTGGTATGGGTTCAACTCCACACGCTCACGCTATGGCAAATGTTCAAAAGCCACACGACCAAGGTGTTGTTGCTATGATTGGTGTATTTATCGACACATTCATTGTTCTTACAATGACAGCTTTAGTTATTATCACTTGCCTATTCACAGGCCTTGAAGCTACAGGTAATGCGGCTGAGTATGCTGCGGCTCTTGAAGGAATTACAAAGGCAAACGCTATGCAGATAGCTGTCGGTAGCGTATTTGGTTCAAGTTTCGGTAGCATATTCGTTGCTATTTGCCTATTATTCTTCGCTTTCTCAACAATCTTAAGCTGGAACTTCTTTGGTAAGCTAAATGTTCAGTACCTATTCAAGAACAATAAGATTGCAACAATTATCTATTCTGTAATTGCTATTGCATTCATCTTCTTTGGTTCACTTCTTTCAAATGACCTTGTTTGGGAGCTTACAGACTTCTTTAACTACTTGATGGTTCTTCCGAATGCTATTGCACTTATTGCTCTTTATAAGATAGTTGCGGCATCAGCTAAAAACAAAAAATAATTTTGAATAATACTGAATATACTAAAAGCAGCCTCGTGGCTGCTTTTGTTTTGCTCTTATTGACAATTTACGGATAATCCTGTATAATGTGCTTGTATTGTTTTGCCGTTAAAAACTGTTAAGTCGAGCAATATGTCGAAACAGAAGCGCCAGAACCGACAAAACGGCATCGGTTGACGAGGTTGGGAAGTATCGAAAATTCGGCGGATGTCCCACGGCAGTCATGTCGTAAGCAATGCATAAAAAAATCGAAGTAATTCGTAAACAAAGTGCATCTGCTATGAAATATTAATTTGTCGGCAGAAGGGCGTTATTTTTGTGCGCTCTTCTTAAAGGAGTGCTTTATTATGTGCGGAATAGTCGGTTATATCGGCAACAAAAGCGCATCGAATCTTCTTATCAGCGGACTTGAAAACCTTGAATACAGAGGCTACGACTCGGCAGGAATCGCTGTTTTGAAGGATTCAAAAATTAAAATTTCTAAAGAAAAAGGCAGGCTTTCGGAGCTTAAAAAGCTGATTGAAAATTCACCTGCACCGGGAAATATCGGGATTGGCCATACCAGATGGGCAACTCATGGTGTTCCTTCAGTTAAAAATTCACATCCCCACACAAACAAGGATGGCACTATCGCCGTTGTTCATAACGGCATTATAGAAAATCACGAGGCTTTAAAGGACTATCTACAGAAAAAAGGCTACTGCTTTAAGTCGGAAACCGATACTGAGGTTGTCCCCCACCTTATTGATTATTACTATGACGGAGACCTTATGGAGGCTGTTAAAAAAGCCGTTTCAAGACTCGACGGAAGCTATGCGCTCGGCATAATTTCCTCAAAGGATCCGGAAAAAATAATCGCTGTCAGAAAGGACAGTCCGCTTATTGTAGGTCTCTGCACAGACGGAAACTTTATTGCGTCGGATATCCCTGCAATTCTTTCTCACACAAGAGATGTATATCTTTTAAACGACGATGAGTTCGTAACACTCACAAAGAACAGCGTTACTATTACTGATATCGACTCAAACCCTATCAGTAAGGAAGTTTTTAAAGTTAATTTCTCTGCCTCTTCCTCACAAAAGGAAGGCTACGAGCACTTTATGCTAAAGGAAATTTACGAACAGCCGCAAGCGATACGCAATACTCTTCGTGGTAGACTTGACAAGGATTTAAACCTGAATCTTGATAATATAGAATTTGATGAAAATATCAAAAAGCTATATATTGTAGCTTGCGGAACGGCATACCACGCAGGCCTTATAGGCAAAAAAGCCATTGAAACTCTGGCAAAAATCCCCTGCGAAGTATGTCTTGCTTCAGAGTTCCGCTACGGAGAACCGCTTATAAATGAAAACACAGCTGTTTTGGTTGTCAGTCAATCAGGCGAAACTGCAGACACACTTGCCGTTCTTCGAATGGCAAAGGAGCAGGGAAATAAAGTTTATGCAATCACTAATGTTGTTGGTTCATCCATTGCAAGAGAGGCTGACTATGTTTTCTACACATATGCAGGCCCTGAAATTGCGGTGGCTTCAACAAAGGCATATACAACTCAGCTTGCGTCTTTCTATCTTTTTGCCATTCACTTAGCAGAGCTTAAAAAAACGGTAAAACAACAAGAGCTTGACGATATAAAAAACCAACTTTTAGGACTGGACAGCATCATTAATAGTGCACTCGGCTTAGCAGAAGAAATCAAGGACCTTTCCCCTGCTATTGCAAGAGAAAATGATGTTTATTATCTTGGCAGAGGACTTGACTATTTTGTTGCACTTGAGGCTTCTTTAAAATTAAAGGAGATTTCATATATACATTCTGACGCTTATGCAAGCGGAGAATTAAAGCATGGGCCTATTGCCTTGATTGAAGATGGTACAGTTGTGATTTCAATTTGTACCAATCCTCAAATCAGCAATAAGCTTAACAGTAATGTTAAAGAGGTTACCGCCCGCGGTGCGTTCACAATCGGATTTACATCATGTATGTCGGATATTTCTGCGTATGACAAGGTTATAAAGCTTCCGCAGATAAATCCGCTTTTGGCACCATTTTCGGCGATCGTGCCCCTTCAGCTTTTGGCATACTATGTTTGTACAGCAAAGGGATTTGATGTTGATAAACCACGAAATCTGGCAAAATCAGTTACGGTTGAATGATAGGAGGAAATATATATGGGAAGACTTTTTGGTACAGACGGCGTGCGAGGCGTCGCAAATCAGGAATTAACTTGTGAAATAGCATTCAAAATAGGTCAGGCTGCAGCATTTGTTCTAACAGAAGAATGCCACAGAAAGCCCAAAATATTAATTGGAAAGGATACCCGTATCTCCTGTGATATGTTGGAATCTGCACTTGCCGCAGGGCTCTGCTCGGTCGGTGCTCAGGTTGTTACGCTCGGTGTAATCCCTACTCCCGCTGTTGCTTTTTTAACCCGCAAATACGACGCAGAAGCAGGAATTATGATTTCTGCTTCTCATAATTCTGCTGAATATAACGGAATTAAAATATTTAACTCAAACGGCTATAAGTTAAGCGACGCCATTGAGGAACGAATAGAAGCAATCATTCTTGATAATTCAGAAGAAATAGACCTTCCCACAGGCGATGATGTTGGTATTGTTTCAAGATGCGAAACTGCTGTTGAAGATTATATCAACTTTGCAAAGAGCGTCATCGACTGCGACCTCAAGGGTATGCGAGTTGCTATTGACTGCGCAAACGGCGCAAGTTATAAAACAGCGGCAAAGGTTGTTGCCGCACTCGGCGGCGAGCCTTTCGTTATTCATAATCACCCGAACGGCACAAATATTAATCTAAACTGTGGTTCTACTCATGTAAAGGACATTTCTGTATATGTTAAAAATGCAGGTGTTGATATCGGCCTTGCATTCGACGGCGATGCTGACAGACTTATCGTTGTGGATGAAGAAGGAACAGTTATCGACGGCGATAAAATCATGCTTATATGTGCTGAATACTTAAAGAGCATCGGTATGCTAAGAAAAGATACGCTTGTTATAACCGTTATGTCCAACCTCGGACTTATTTTGAAGGCTCAGGAGCTTGGAATCAAAACGGTGCAGACTGATGTTGGTGACAGATATGTGCTCGAGGAAATGCTCAAGTCCGGCTATAGCTTAGGCGGCGAGTCTTCAGGACATATTATTTTCTTAAGCCACAACACCACAGGCGACGGACTTGTTTCAGCACTCAATATACTTAAAATTCTAAAACAATCCGGCAAAAAGATGTCCGAGCTTGCGAAAATTTACGATACAATGCCTCAATGTACAATCAACGCCAAGGTTTCCAACTCAAAGAAAAAGGACTACTCAAAAGATGAGGTTATTTTAGAAGAAATAAAGCTTCTGGAACAAGAGTTCGACGGCAAGGGCAGAGTTTTAGTTCGTGCATCCGGTACCGAGCCTTGCGTTCGTGTTATGATTGAGGGTGAAAATCAAGACATCATCACTCAAAAGGCTAAATATCTTGCAAATATAATAGAGGCAAGACTTAACTAAAAAGGGGATTCAAAAATAATCCAGACTGCAAAAGGCGGTGTAAAAAACTAACAGTTTATTTACACCGCCTTTTTTAATTTTCAACTTTTTGTTCTATCTTAAATGCCAATGTCATAAGCGAGTCTGTGAGATGAACATTCTCAACCGGAACAGGCTTTTTAAGTTCTACATATGCAAAATTCCAAAGTCCCTTTATTCCGCTTTCTACAAGTCTGTCCGCAACTTCTTCAATCGCATCCTTCGGCAATGCCAGCATAGCAATATCCGGCTTGTTTTCTGCCATAAAGCTTTCCAGATTTTTCATATCATAAATCTTTATGCCATTACATTCGCTTCCGATTTTTTCTTCATCTATATCAAACATTCCTATAATACGAAATCCACGCTTTTTAATTCCTGAATAATTTGCAAGTGCATGTCCTAAGTGTCCCGCACCTACTATAATCGCAGAATATCCTTTTGAAATCCCAAGTATTTTTTCTATTTCAACAAGGAGATATTTTACATTATATCCGTACCCTTGCTGACCAAATCCGCCAAAGTAATTGAAGTCCTGCCTTATCTGGCTTGCTGTGACTCCCATCTTCTCACTAAGCAGATTTGAAGAAATTCTCGCATTTCCGGCTTTGTCAATTTCGCTCAAATATCTATAGTACCTCGGAAGTCTTCGCATTACAACCTCCGGCACTTTCTTATCCCTATTTGCCAAAAAAACTCCCCCAAATCTTATTCATTTAATTTACCAATATATTTGTATGTGCAATATGTTAAATATTTTAGCCCGAATCATCACATAATAATTATAACATACATTTTTTGCAATATCAACCTCTATTTTGTTGATTTTATGTCTGTTTTATGTTAGAATTGGTTTATACCAATATACAAAAGTGGCGGAGGATTTTCATAATGAATATGGGTAATTTTGCAGTTGCACAGTCTGGTGGCCCTACAGCAGCAATAAACGCCACTTTATGCGGAGTTATAGAAGGTGCTTTCTCAGAGGGCAAAAAGGTCTTTGGTGCTGTGAATGGGATTTTAGGCGTCATCAATAACCATTTTACCGTTCTTAACAAAACCTTTGCAAATATGGACCGAATTGCTCTTTTAAAAACTACACCGTCTGCATATCTCGGCTCCTGCAGATACAAATTACCCGATCCCAAAACCGACGCTGATATTTACGAGCAGATTTTTAATAACTTCAAAAAACGCAATATCACAATGTTTATTTATATTGGCGGTAACGACTCCATGGATACCGTGCGAAAGCTCAGCCAATATGCAAAGCTTTATAACAAGCCTGTATCGGTTGTAGGCGTACCTAAAACCATAGACAACGATTTAATGGGCACAGACCATACTCCCGGCTTTGGCTCAGCCGCAAAGTTTGTTGCAACTTCAGTCAGCGAAATCGCGCGCGATTGTGCTGTTTATGCTGATAAGTCAATAACCGTTATCGAAATTATGGGAAGAAACGCCGGATGGTTAACAGCTGCATCGGTTTTGGCTCGCAGTAAGACCTCCTCTGCCCCACATCTTATCTATCTTCCTGAAAGACCTCTGTCTAAAGAAAAGCTAATTGAGGATGTGCGGAACTGTTCTGCAAGAAATATGGTTATCGCTGTTTCGGAAGGTATCAGGAATGAAAAAGGCGAGTATTACAGTAATATCGACTGCCTCATCAGTCATGACGAATTTGGTCATGCACAGCTCTCAGGCTCAGCCAGAGTAGTAGAAAACATACTAAAATCCGAATTTGGAGTTAAAACCCGTTCTGTAGAACTTAATGTTCTCCAGCGCTGCAGCTCACATTTTGCGTCACTTACTGACCTTGATGAATCTGCAAGGATAGGAAAAGCAGGTGCAATAGCTGCTTCTAAGGGAAAAACAGGCATTGTCATGGGATTTGAAAGAACTAAGGAATACAGCGTCAAAATTATCGAAAACAATGTATCGAATGTTGCAAATCTCGAAAAAAAAGTTCCGGATATATATATTTCAGCAGAGTCAAATGATATTGAGCCGGAATTCTTAGCATACTGCCGTCCGCTTATCACAGGCGAGCCGATAATTGCTACAAGGCATGGAATTCCACAGCATATTTCGCTATAAAATTTTAATTATAAAACACATCCAGCCGTTTCATCAGGAAACGGCTGATTTGTATAACAAAGTGGGGGAACAAAATTGAACTCTTTAAAAGAACATTTAAAATTTCTATCTGAATACTCAAAGACCTTTTCCAAGTGGCTTATTGTCGCAATAATTGTTGGTCTGGCAGGCGGACTTACCGGCTGCGTTTTCCACCTGCTCCTTGACCATGTAACAGAATTCCGTGTTCACAATCCATGGATGATATATCTGCTTCCTTTAGGCGGTCTTGCAATAGCAGCAATGTATCGCTTAAGTAGGTCAAAAGGCTCCATCGACACCAACCGTGTCATAGATGCCGCCGCAAGAGATGAAAAGGTACCTTTAGTTATGGTTCCGCTGATATTTATAAGCACCTTAATAACCCATATGTTCGGTGGCTCGGCAGGGCGCGAAGGTGCTGCCTTGCAGATAGGCGGAAGTATTGGATTTAATATCGGAAAGGCTCTTAGGCTAGACAAAAATGACAGCCATATAATCACTATGACCGGTATGAGCGCAGTCTTTTCTGCCCTGTTCGGCACTCCGGTCACGGCAGCTGTCTTCTGTCTTGAGGTTTTAACGGTTGGCTCTCTTAACTATGCGGGACTTCTGCCGTGTATAGTCGCTTCAACCGCAGCATATTATGTCGCACGGCTATTTGACATTTCACCTGTAAGGTTCACTTTAGAAGCAATCCCGCAAAGCTCCTTGAGTGTAATAATAAAAGTAATAGTTCTTGCCGGTCTTTGTGCTTTGCTCAGCATTATTTTTTGCTACTCCATAAAAAAGACCGAGCATTATATGCACAGCCTTATAAAAAACTGTTATATCCGAGCTGCGACAGGTGGTATACTCGTCATTCTTTTAACTATTTTGGTTGGCACATACGATTATAACGGCGCAGGCATGGATGTTGTGATGCGGGCAATTTCCGGAAACGCACGCCCATGGGATTTTCTCCTTAAAATTATACTTACTGCAATAACTCTCTCTGCCGGATTTAAGGGAGGGGAAATCGTACCTACCCTCTTTGTAGGCTCGACCTTTGGTTGTGCAGTATCCGCTATATTAGGGCTGGACCCTGGATTTGGTGCTGCAATCGGCATGATATCACTTTTCTGCGGTGTTGTAAACTGTCCTTTAGCATCGATATTCCTGTCTATCGAAATGTTTGGAACAGCCAGCATTATACCCTTTAGCATCGCCTGTGCTGTGAGCTATCTTTTGTCGGGATACTCGGGACTGTATAAAAGCCAGCGGATACTATATTCAAAACTGAATTCTGACTATATTGATATCAATACAAAATAAAAGACAATCGACAGATTGTCTTTTATTTTAGCATAACATCAATATAACGGCAAAAGCCCTTTATTACCTTTTCACTTCATCAACCCATATTTAGTTTTAATTCTCTCTATCTTTTCTATCATCGCATCAGATATAAACAAGAGGAAAAAGGCAGTTGAAGCTGCATGTACCAGATCAAACGGCAATCCTGCGATACATGCTGCACGGAACATTCCAAATGTTGGGCTTGGCTGCGTCTGAATAACAAAGGACGAATTCATTATTACCCCATATACTGCCAAGGTCACCAAGAAACCAAACACAGAAAGCATAAGCCTGTTTCTTCTCCTGCCAAATACTATACCGGCAAGAAATCCTGTGATACCCAGTGCAAACATCTGCCACGGTGTCCACGGTCCCTGACCGAAGAAGAAATTAGAAATAAATCCCGTAACTGCCCCGACCAAAAATCCAGTTTCCCCTCCAAAGCATACACCTGCAATCATAACAAGTGCAATAGCAGGCTTAAACTGCGGAAGCATAAAAAATGCAGTTCTTCCCAACACAGCAATCGCACACAGGGTACTTATCAAAACTATTTCCCTTGCCTGCGGTTTTCTTCCCTCGAAAAGCACGAAAAACGGTATCATTGTTTCCAATATGATTAACAGACTTATGAAATAATACCTTCTGTCTCCCAAAAATCGCACTCCTGCATACACCGTAACAGGAACCGCCATCAGTACAAACAGCATAGCAAGCAAAGAGCGTTTTGTAAATCGTCTTGCTTTATCTATCTGCTTTCCTGCGCAACTTTTTCTTTTTGGGAAAAGCAAAAATACCGCCGCTCCCGCTTCTAAGATTGTAATTATCTGTAGTTTATTGATGTCAAGCCAACTAAGGCTTGATAATCCCAAAAAATCATTGTCAGTCATAAAGGATAGATTTGTAAGCAGAAAAAGAAGCGCAAATATTATCCCACCGATAATGCGCAGAGGATTTTTCTTTCTTATTTCTGACTTCTTTTCTCTCTGTTGTTTTTGTAATACTGCACCCTTGTCGCCGCATCGCTTTTTTTCCTTATCCGGCAGACTTCCGCCACAAGCCAGTATCACATCCTCCAAAAGAACAGCCCTCGGAAGTCTTGTGCGAGCCATTCGGCTTACAGTAGTTGTATAAAAGCATTTTTCTGCAAAAAACTCACGAGGCCCTAAAACCGATGCGATGCCTCCGTCAAAAACAAGCGCGCATCGGTCTGCATATCTTGCGCAAAACTCCACATCGTGTGATACCATTACAACAGTTACACCTTTTTCTGCAAGGCCTTTAATAATATCTGCAAACTCTGTTTTGAACTCTACATCCATTCCCTTTGTAGGCTCATCAAGCAGGAGAATTTCAGGACCTTTGAGCAGCACCTTTGCAAGCGCGGCTCTCTCAAGTTCTCCTCCTGACAGATCGTAAGGATGTCTTTCAAGTAAATCTTCAATATGGCATAAAGTCGCGATTTTCCCTATAGCCTCACTACTGTCGGCTTTCGGAATATCAGTCACCGACAGGGCATCCAGCAAATCCTTGTAAACAGTCTTTTTCGCAAACATACTTTGCGGATTTTGCGGCAAAAAGCCGATGACTCTACTATAAAGGTCGGGGATTTCGGATATTTTTTTGCAGCCGACCAAAATCTCACCGCGATATGGTTTATTTATCCCGCAAATCATAGAGATAGCAGTAGTTTTTCCTGCTCCGTTACCTCCAACGACAGCAAACAATTCACCCCTGCCTATTTTTACATTCATACCCTTTATAACATCGGGCAAATCCTTTCCATACCGGAACCACGCATCTTTTATTTCAATTACTGTTTTTTGCTCGCCTGATGTTTTATCAATCGGTATTAAATCATCACGCAGACCCTTTTTATCCGCAAATGCTTCAAGCCATTCCCTTCCCTCTCGCACGGTAAGAGGTGCTTCCTCTCCAGAGTCTACTGCCCAGTAAATCTGAATCGGTGCAGGAAGAGCAGCATACATTGCGTGATTTTCTCTTTTGAGAATTTCTCCTACACGCCTTGGCGCATCATCCGCAATCACTCTGCCTTTATCTAAAACAATTATCCTGTCCGCCAGCGGGAACACTTCCTCAAGTCTATGCTCCGTAATAATAACCGTTATTCCAAGCTCACGGTTAATCCTTTCAAGAGTCTTTAAAAACTCCTGTGCCGCTATCGGGTCAAGCTGACTTGTAGGCTCATCAAGAATAAGAACTGTCGGCTGCATCACCATAACCGAGGCAAGATTTAAAAGCTGTTTTTGTCCTCCCGAAAGTTCGTTCACGCCCTTGTGAAACCAACTCTCTATACCAAAAAATGACGCCATTTCAGCGACTCTTGCCCTTATTTCTAACGGCGAATACCCAAGGCTTTCCATACCAAACGCAAGTTCGTGCCAGACCTTATCGGTAACAATCTGATTATCCGGATTTTGCATAACGAATCCTATCTTTGCCGCCTGCTCTTTTGCATTATACACATCAAGAGACTTTCCGCCAAACTCTATACTGCCGCCAACAGCTCCGGCAGGCGCAAGTGCCGGCTTTAAAAGCCGAAGCAGCGTTGTTTTTCCGCATCCTGATTTTCCGCATATTGTCACAAACTCGCCTGAGTTAACTGTGATATTGATATTTTCAAGCGCTTTGTTTTTCGTTTCAGGATAACTGAAACTTAAATTTTCTATCTTAAAGATTTCCATTTCTTCATCTCCACAAGCTCAATTATTACAGGAATTATCAAAAGTAAAAGGTATGCTGCAAATACACTTATATTAAACGGTGTAGCTTGCGCATCCTGCACTGCAGGGAAATATGAAAAATCCATAGCCCCAAAAAATCCCCCTGCAAGCACATACAACCCTAAAAGTATGATACACGAAAGGGTTTTTGCATCCCTTTTATCAAATACAAAAATCGAAAAGGATGTTCTTCCCGTTATCCCATAGCCTCGAGCCTTCATACTGTCTGCTGTTTCTACTGCATTCTCCATAGACCAGCTTACCACAGCAGAAAGAATACCAAGTCCGCATTTTGCTCTCTTTATAATACTGCCGCTTGATATATCATGACCCATACATCGTTGAGTGTCGCTCACAACCCTGAGCTGTGTAATAAAATTCGGCACAAACCTCATCGCCATCGAAATAATAAGTGAGCTTGACGGAATTATTTTCCCAAAAAGATATATAAACTTGTCACTTGTCATTACCTGATTATAGCATAAAAACCACATTATTACACTTGCAATCATTAAAGCGCTTGCAAATCCGTAAATAACTGACTCGAGTGTCAGGGGATTTCCACCCGGAAAATACGCCAGCACCGTCTCCCCGCCATGACTAAATAACGGATTTATTAAAGCTGTCACAATCATTAACGAAATTATGTACGAAAGGCTTGATCTTATCGCTTCTTTTCCCTTTAGGATAACAGCATAAACAACCGAGCATACAGAGGATATAAGCAAACAGACCGGATGCATATAAAACATTGAAAATCCGATAGCAAAAACGAAATATATTAAGTTTACAACAGGATGGTATGTTTTAAATTCCTTCATTTCTTTCTCCCTTTTGTAAAATCAAAAAGCTGCGGCAAATTTTCTAACCAAAAATTTACCACAGCTGAGTTTTCCTGTGATTTAACATAAATATGCGTTGCATATTGCAACACCAATATGCGTTGCATGTTGCAACACCAAAGCAGGTCTTGTGACTCGTGCGTATGGGGCTTTCAAGCTCCTCGCTTTCTATCCTGCCTTCTCGGTTTGCCAATGACCGGCTTTCGCCGACGGACATGAAAACATTCAGCACATACACCGACAGTTCCTCGCAGGGGATTCTCACCCCAT
>JAZNTB010000059.1:0-28469 GCA_045591565.1 Clostridia bacterium | reverse complement strand
GGAATTCTGTTAAAGCCGTATGTGTCAGACGGACAGATAAAGGTGGACTGTATACGCTCAGACAATTTTGTGCCGACGGAATACAGCGCATCCGGCGTGTTTGTGGGTGCGGCGTTGTTGGACAGACAATTTTCCGGAGGGAAAGTATATACGCGCATTGAGCAGCACGGCTTCGAGGATGGAATTTACAAAATCCGTAATACCGCTTTCTGCAGCGATAATACATCGTCTGTCGGCAGACAGGTACCGCTTTGCGCGGTCGATGCGTGGAAGGAAATCGAACCGCTTGTATGCATAAAGGACCTTGATGTACCGCTTTTCGTATACTTTAAAATGCCGATGGCAAATCACATTGACCCCGCATCGCCTCTTGGTATTTCAGTTTTTTCGCGCGTTACAGCGCTTATTAAGGATGCCGAAGAGCAGTACGAACGCCTTTTATGGGAATTTGAAAGCGGTGAGCGTGCGCTTTATGTAGATGAGGGCGCAATTCGCCGTGACAGGAGCGGGATGAGAATTCTTCCCGACAAGCGCCTTTACCGTCTGCTCGACAGCGGCGATGATACGCTTTTTAAAGACTGGACGCCAAGTATCAGGGACGAGTCAATTATAAACGGTCTTAATGAGATTTTAAGAAGGATTGAGTTTAATTGCGGCCTTGCCTACGGAACACTGTCCGATGTACTCAATGTGGACCGTACTGCAGAGGAGATAAGAGTGTCAAAGCAGCGCAGCTATGCGCATATATGCGAAATTCAGGCAGGTTTGAGGACAGCTCTTTCGCACCTTGCAGATGTAATGAATAAGCTTTGTGACTTGTACGGACTCGCCTCTGGCGGAGATTACGGCATTTCCTTTGAGGGCGGCGACGGCATTATCGCAGACCGTGCGGCAGAATTCGAGGAAAGGCTGAGCCTTTTAAAAGAAGGAATTATAGAGCCGTGGGAAATGCGCAGATGGTATCTTGGCGAGGATGAAAATGTGGCAAGGCAAATGGCAGACTGTGCCATAAACAGTCAAAGAGAAAGGGTGTGAGTAATGTGGAGAAAAAACTGAAAAAAGAAGAGCAGCAGGAAACATTCGCTCAGGAGAGAGCGGAGGAAAGTGCCAAAAAGGATGCGGCGGGTGAAGGTGCTCCGGAAAATGCTGCGGAAAGTTCTGAAGCTAAGCTTGAAAAGGCTGTTCAGGAAGCGTACGAAAAAGGGGTGGCAGACACCGAAGAAAAGTTCCGTGCCCTGGAGTTTGAGCGTAGGGTAGAAGAAGAGCTTAAAAGTTCAAAGCCTAAAAATTTAAAGGCTCTGGCGGCACTTATTGACTTTGACGGCATAACCTTATCGGACGGAGAAATAACGGGCCTTTCCGAGCAGCTTGAAAAGCTAAGAGCAGAATGCGGCTTCCTCTTTGAGGATGAGAAAAAACCAAAGTTTACCGATAGCTCGGTAAGCGATGCAAAAACCGACATTTCAAGCCTTGGCTACAAGGAAAGATTGAGGCTCTATAAGGAAATGCCCGAGCTTTACAAACAGCTTGTAAAATAAGAAGTGCATCGCAGCCGGATTGCCTGCGGCGGCAGTGGTGTATGAAGTTCAGTGCAGGCAGAAAAGAGGTTTTATTATGGCAATGACAAGAATTTCGGATATGGTAAATCCAAAGGTAATGGCGGATATGATTTCTGCCAAGATTGAAAACAAGATAGTGGTTGCACCGTTTGCTAAGGTGGACGACACATTAGCCGGCGTTGCAGGCGATACCATCGTTGTACCGCAGTACTCATATATCGGCGACGCTGCAGATGTTGCTGAGGGCGAGGCTGTTGATACAACAACTCTTATCACAACAACAACCGAGGCGACAATCAAAAAGGCTATGAAGGCTGTTGAGCTTTCTGATGAAGCAATTCTTTCAGGCTACGGCAACCCTATCGGCGAAACAAACAATCAGCTTGCAGCAGCTATCGCAGCAAAGGTTGATAACGACGCAATGGATGCCCTGCAGACAGCAAAGACATCCTATGAGAGCGAGGATATTATATCTTATGACGGCATTATTGATGCTATCGACAAGTTCGGTGAGGAGTCAAACTGCCAGAAGGTGATTTTCGTTCACCCGTCACAGCTTACTCAGCTAAGACATGATGAGGACTTTATTTCCTGCGAAAAGTATACAGGAAATGTAATCTTAAGCGGTGAAATCGGTATGATTGCCAACACTCGTGTTGTTCCGTCAAAGAAGGTGCCTTTGGTGGACGGAGCTTATGTATGCCCGATAGTTAAAATTGAAAGCGATGCAGAGACGGAGGACGAAACACCGGCTCTTACAATTTACCTAAAGAGAGATACAAATGTTGAGGTGGAAAGACAGACTCTAAAGCGTGTTACCGATATTTCTGTTGACAAGTTCTATACTGTTGTTCTTTCAAATGACAGCAAGGTAGTGCTTGCTAAATTCGCTCAGGCAGCTAAGGCGTGATTGATATGAAGGCGGATTTGTTTTTTTACACAGAATTTTGCGGCGGGGAGGGAAAAATCCCTGCCGCAGAGTTTCCGCTGTGGGAGCAGCGTGCGTGTGAGGCACTTTTGTATTTAACCGACGGAAGAAGTGAGGGTGATGACAGCGACAGCGTCAAGTCCTGTATATGCGCCATGGCGGAGCTTATGTACGAAGAAGAAAAAAGAAGCGGAATCGCTTCGGAGAATAACGACGGATATTCGGTTGTATATAAAAGCGAGGATATGAAAAGCAGGCTCTATGCCATTGCGAAAACCAGACTTTTCGGGACCGATTTACTGTATCGAGGTGTTTGAAATGACAACAAACAGCTGTATAACTATATGGCATTTTGATGAGCAGAAGGAAGTGTGGACAAGACAGGATTTCCCGAAAGCTCACATTTATGCAAAGCAAAGGCTTGGAAAAAACGGTATTAAACAAAAAGGCTTTTATGATGCGTCGGGATGCGTTGTGCGCATTCCGGAGAGCCGACATATTGAAGCTTTACCGGGAGATTATCTGCACATCGGTATCTGCAAGACTTTAGCGCCTCAAAAGGAGCAGGATATGAAGGTCATAGAGGTAAGTGATAACAGGAGAGGAGGCTCTCCGCACTGGAGAATTTCCTGCGGAGGATAGATATGATTATTGAAAGCTTAAAAAAGTATTTTGAAGGCTGTCCTCTACTTGCAGGAGGCAGAGTAAATGTGAATTTTCTTGCCGAAAAGCCGCTTAGGTATTCCATAGATACTGTTGCGGCAAATCCTGTGGTAAAAAGCTACTGTGACGGCGGGACACTAAGGCAGTACAGGTTTGTTTTTGCGCTGAGGAGTATTTATGATGAAGAAACAAGCGAAAACATACAAGCTGCCGCTTTTTTTGAAAAGCTCGCAGACTGGGTTGAGGAGCAGAATGAAAAAAAGAATTTTCCTGCACTCTCCGGCAGGGCGACTGCCATCTCGGTTGAAACTGTGAGCACAGGATGCCTTTCTGACAGCTCGACGGGAAGCGCAAGGTTGCAGATGGAGCTGAGGCTTTTGTATCGGCAGGAAAAATAAGTACATTCTTATCAGCCCGCAGATAAGAAACCGTTAAATATTGCGGGAAGAAGGGGTTTGAGATTATGATTAAAAGAAGTGAAAAGCTGGCATTTATGCAGGTTGGCGAGGGAGAGAACAAGGTTTTTCAGCGTATGACCGGTTTTACCGAGCTTGCCGTTTCAAAAAATCCAAAGGAATATTCAAGAAAATATATAGATGAGGATATGGAAAGAAGCTCGGTTGTGGGCTATGCACCTGCAATGTCATATAAATTTGATGTGGACTCAGGGAACAGTGTTCATCAGTTTTTTACAAATGTTGCAGACAAAGAGCTGCTCGGTGAGGATACCGAGTGTCTTATTGCCATCGTTGATATTTCAGAAACAGCAGATGATGGCAGCTGCCGTGCGATTATGAGAAAGTTTTCAGCCATTCCGTCAAGCGAAGGTGATGATAAGGATACATACACCTGCAGCGGAAGCTTAAAGGCAGCAGGGGAAAAGGTGTTTGGCAAGGCGGAGAGCGGCGATAACTGGCAGACAATCACCTTTGTCGAGGATTAAAGGGAGATAAAATCCCCGAAGACAGGGCAGGAGAAACGGAGGAATTTAAGTGAGTATTTTGACAGAGTCACTTCCCGACTATGTGACTATAGATGACCGTAATTATCCCGTACGCACCGATTTTCGCGTGTGGCTTGAAGCAGATGAGGTAATAAACTCATACGGATTTTCGCCAGAAGAGAAGCTGATAATTCTAATCAGGCTATGCTTTGACAGCGAAAAGTGCCGGTATCTCCCAAAGGATGCGGACAAGATAATGCCTGCCCTGTGCAATTTTTATATGTGCGGAGTGCCGGGCAGAGCAAAAGGGGAAGCGAAAAAGGCAAGAGTCTTCAGCTTTTCTGAGGATGCGGAATATATCTGTGCGGCATTCCTCGCACAATACGGAATTGATTTATTATCTGTCCCCTATATGCATTGGTATAAGTTTTCAGCACTCTTTAAGGCTCTTGACGACAACTCAAGGCTCATGAAGATTATTAGCTGGCGCAGTATCAATCTCGCCGATATTAAAGACAGTGAAAAGCGCAGGTACTATCGCAAGCTAAAGGAAATGTATGCGCTTTGTGACAACCGTACCGACAGCGAGAAGGAGCATGATTTTGCGGAGGAGCTTTCAAAAATGTTTTAGGGACATATAATTGAAAGAAGGGAGTGACTTGAATTTGAAAAACGATGAAATAAATGAACAGGCGCAGCGCATAGCGGAGGAGGCAGGGAAATATCTTTCGCTCGGCGTTGCATCCGGTCTTACAGAAAATAATAAATTTGTTGTAGAGGCTTTTCGTGGGATGCTTGAAAAGCTTAATTATCAGCGTGATTTTGACATCATAAACGAAGCAGAGTATTATCGCAGACTGGAAAATTTGCGAGACCGGTATTTTTCTCGAGGGACACAAAACTGGGTTAAGTATACTCAGGAGATTTATGAATACCAAAAGAAAACGATTGAGGCGGAGAAAGAAAATATCACCGAGCTGTATGATGATATAGCGGAGTATGCTACAGAAAAGCTTGACACTATTTTAAAAAAGCAGCAGGCTGCGGCGGAGGAAATAGGAAGCATCGGCGGTCTTTTTAATGTTAACAAGGTGATTATGGGAGACAAAACCGATACCTATTATTCGCTTCATGACCTTGAGTATGACATAGAAATGATAAAGCGATATGGCGATTCCTATTCTGCGCTTTCGGAAAGAATAAATTCTCTTGGCATCGCAGAGTCAGGCGGAGAAAAAATCCTTGATGCTATAAAGGGTATGGATACCGAGGATGGACTTGGGTTTATGTCGGCTCTTATGTATACGCAGGATGCGGAGTTTATTAAGTATGCAGAGAACTTAAAGCTAAAGGAAACGCTTTCAGACAGTGTTGCTGCCAAGCTTTATGAGGAAGAGTTTGAAAAAGGCTGGGATGATGCATACGCTAATATGCGAAAACAGCTGACCGAGGCCGGATACGAAATCCCTGAGGGCTTTTTCACAAGCGGAAGTATTTCGGCGGAAAAGTTTGGGCAGGGCTTTGTTGCGGGGCTTGATGCACAAATGGAGCTTGTGCGTGCAAGAATTGAGTCGTTTAATGCAAGCCTTCAGGCAGACCTTCCATCTGGCGGCGGGAACACATATAACACATCATATAATATTACGGCATCGGAGGGTGATACGGTTGAACAGATTAAAAGAATGGAAACCGTCAAGCGCCTGTCCGGAGTATAGAAAGAGGTGAGCTGATGTTTCAAATAAAGTTTTATAACGAGTCGGGAAGTATTATTTTCGGCGGAGGCAAATCGACATCACCGTGGCGTTTGACCGTCGCAGAGGGGCTTGCACTTTGCGGAAAAACCTTTACTGCGGCACGCTATGCAGGACAAAACGGACAGGAAACAACTGCTGCCGTTTCAAACGCAAGAACTATTACTTTAGCAGGCGATGCATATATGGACGGAGATTTTAAAAGCGAGTACGCATCCGCTATTCAGACTCTTGAAAAGGAGGGCTGGCTTGAAATAGATACAGAGTATGCATCACGC
Organism: Clostridia bacterium; assembly: GCA_045591565.1. Taxonomy (GTDB): domain Bacteria; phylum Bacillota; class Clostridia; order UBA1381; family UBA1381; genus UBA1738. The sequence continues at coordinate 22,347 of JAZNTB010000059.1, read as the reverse complement.
AGAATTCTGGCAAGATGCTGCGAGTTCCGTGAACGGGAAAGAAAGGGCGAATATCTGCTTTTTACTGTTCAGTTTGTTTGTGATAACCCGTACTTTGAAGAAACTACAAAGACCGAGGTGGCTGTGTTTGACCAGCTTGCGCTCTTGGACAAGAGTTTCACATTTTCGGGCGCATTTTCAAAGAGAATATCGAGAAGCAGTCTTTTTTACGACGCAAGTGTAGAAACCGAGCCAATATTTTACATAAACATAGGAGATGCTACGGAGGGAGAAAATATTCTCACAATAAAGAATTACACAAGCGGAGAAATGCTAAAGCTTGACTATTCAGCGTCATCCGGTGAATGTATTACCGTTGATACCAAAAACAGAAGAATATATAATGCAAACGGCGAAAATCTTCTTAAATACCTGAGTGATGACAGCTTCTTTGATGGCTTTCACCTGTATCCGGGGGTAAATGACATAGAGGTTATCAACGGAAATATGAACACTGATATGAGTGTGATGTGCAATTATTCAAAAATGTATGCGGAGGCGGTGCTGATATGACGCTTCTTTTTTATAATTTTGAGTTCGAGCCTGTCTGTGCGCAAACCAGAGTGATAAGCTCGTCATGGACGGTTTACTATAACGGTGTTGGACGATTTGAGGCACATCTGCCGCTTGAGAGCGACGCGGTGGAGACAGTTGTCAGCAATCGGTATCTTGTGGCAAGACAGGGGAACTTCACGGCTATTGTCACAGGCTATGAGCTTTTAGATGAGCTCATTGTGTACGGAAGAACCTGTAATTGGCTTCTTTCAAAGCGCATAACGCCTGCAGTGGCTGCTACAGAAGAAATGCCGGCGCTTCTTGCTGAGAAATTTGTAAAGGCGGCATTTTACGATGTTGAAAATTTTGAAACGGGACTTACCTGCCAAACCGACAAGTCGGTATTTGAGTTCCGTGAGGCAACAACGCTCGAGGCTGTAACCGCCTGTCTTGATACGGTAAAAGCAGGTCACAGCCTTGTATTTGATTTTAAGAATAAAAAATGGGTTTTCAACACCTTTTTGGGCGGCGAAACCGGGCTTATCATATCCGAGGCAAATAAAAATGCCTATGATATGCGTGTATCATCCGATATTTTAGATTATGCAACTTGTGGGGTTTTTGACCTTTTAAGCGACGAGGGAGCGGTCAGCACCGAAATAGAAAAAGAACCTGACAAGACGGGAATCTACCGCTGGCAGGCAAAGCTTGCAGAAAGCAGCGAGAGCGAGGCGACAGCTTCGCTTGATGAAAAAAAAGTACGCTATGAGGCGACATCCAAAAACCACGGAATAAAGCTGGGCAGGGATTATGAGCTTGGTGATATTGTGCGCGTGCAGATAATAAAGGGTGCTTATCGCAGCACAATTAAAAGACGCATATCCGGTGTTGAAGTGCAGTTTGCATATAATAAGTGCAGCGAGCAACCGATTTTTGAGGAGGTTTAAAATGGCATATAAATGTAGTTTTATGGATAACAGCGTATATACGGCGCAGGATGTTAACGAAGTGTTTTCGCATCTCACATCAGCCGGAGTGGTTTTTTCGGATACGGGAAGCACACTTTCTGATTTGAATGCAGTAGTCGCCGATACGGTGTCGGAAGGGGTAGTAAACACCGATTCCTGCAAGGTTGTAAATCAGGACGGGATATATAAGATTTCTAAAGGAGCCTGTTTTATGACGGACGGCTCTGCCATCACCTTTGATGATGAGGGGACGGAGCTTGCGGTTACGCCGGGAGTTTACAGCTATGTATATCTTAAAAGGAACATACCGGAAAATGCAATAGATATTGTAGTTTCCGAAACTGCACCGGAGGAAGACTGTGTGAGCCTTGCCGAAATTGATACATCAGGTGCGGTTTATGACAGGCGTGTTTATTCCAAGGCAAAGGTACAGGTGGGAACTCCTAATACCATGAAGAATTTTACGCAGGTATTTACCCCATCAGATTTGGGAAATACGCTGTCGACAGATATCGGTACCGGCGACTTTTCGTATTTCGCTATATGGAATGTAAGGAAGATTGGCGGGGGAACGGAGTTCAACTTTGGTACAACTACGAAGAATATTATTTCTATCAGTGATGGAGAAAACAGCTATATTAGTTGCGGTCATATAAATTCTGCTCCTGAGACTTTGGTGTATGTTACAAAAGACGGACAAAACCTTAATATGTCGCTGACCGGATATAATCGATTTTGTACATATGAAATCGAGTTTAGCGTAGTATGATGGAGGAGAGGAAATGAGTATTGAGGCGGCAGCTGCGCTCGTGAGTGCTATCGGGAGCGCTATTGGCACCTTTGCCGGAATCATGATAAATTCGAGGCTTATGACCTATCGGATTGATCAGCTTGAAAAAAAGGTGGATAAACATAACCAGGTTATTGACCGCGTATATAAATTAGAGAGGCGTGATGCTGTGGTTGAAGAGGAAATAAAGGTCGCAAACCACAGAATAGATGACCTGGAGGAATATCATAAATAGGAGGGGGTTTTCGGTGAGCCTGGAATTTATTACAGAGCTTTATGTACCGGTTGTGATGGTGATTTGCCTTTTGGCAGGGTATATCTTAAAGCACTGGATTAAGGATGTAGACAATAGAATTATCCCGACGGTAGTTGCTGTTTTAGGAGCGGTGTGTGCATGCGTTAATGAAAAAGGGATATCGCTTGAGCTTGTGGCGTCGGGGGCGGTTACAGGCCTTGCGTCAACAGGGCTGCATCAGATGTTTAAGCAGCTTATAGAAGGGAAAAAGAATGGAAATCAATGATACTAAAATGGCGAAATGGTACGGCAAAAGCCGTAGTATGAGGGATGTGTCGGCAATAGTTATTCACTATACGGCAAATTCCGGTAAAAATGCGACGGCAAAGGGAAATGCTAATTATTTTCAAAACTGCGACCGTAAGGCTTCTGCGCATTATGTGGTGGATACCGACGAGATTTACAGGTGCGTGCCGGACGAAAGGGTTGCCTATGCTGTCGGAGGCAATCGCTATACCGATTGTGCAAAAACGGGCGGCGGAGCGCTTTATGGCAGAGTCACAAACGAAAATTCCATCAATATTGAAATGGTAAGCGGAACAGATGATGTCGGTCCTTTTGTTTTGCCGCAAACTGTCGCAAACACAGTTTGGCTTGTAAAGGGATTATTAAAAAAGTATCCGCATATAAAGACGGTTTGCCGACATTTTGATGTAACAGGAAAGCCTTGCCCGAAAACGCATTGTATAACACCTTCGGGCGTGGAGAGCTGGCAAAGGTTTTTAGAAGAACTTAAGGAGGAAGCTATGACCGAGGCAGAAAGAAAGGAATTTGATGCGCTGAAAAATGAAGTTTCAGAGCTTAAAAAGACAAACAGAGTATATCATTATACCGAGGAATTGCCCGACTTTGCAAAGCCGACAATTCAAAAGCTTTTGGATATGGGAATATACAGAGGAGAGAGCGACAGCGACTTAAATCTTCCCGAAAGCCTGATGCGCACGCTTGTAATTAATGATAGAAGCGGGATGTATAAATAAAAAATGACTATCCGTATAGGATAGTCATTTTTTATTTGCCAAGGTAGGAAAAGTGCATATAATCCTTGAGGTTTTTCCAGTCGCCGCCCCATGTCCAGCCGTATTTGGAAAAGGTTTTCACAACCGAGCCGTGGCGCGGAATGGAGAACGGGTTCTCATAAGGCTTCCAGAAGCTTCCGACAATCGCCTCACCGGATGGGTAGCAGTAATAATTCTCATCAAAGTTTATATCTATACAGGTGCCGTAGCTGTGCTGGGAAACGCTGCCGAATGCAGTTGTTCTGAAACTGTAACCGCCCACATTTTTTATCGGAAATTTTTCGGGAGAGTTATATATTTCGGTGAAAATCTGCATTACCTCATCAGCAAGATTTAAGTTTACAACAAGCAGCAGGGATGCAGAATATTTTGTGCCGTCCGAGGCGAGCTGCCAGACTGGAACGCTTATCGTGCGCATATTAACTATTGCCTCAGCTTCCGTGGTAAACGCCTTGCCACCTGGGAAAACACGATTATACCTCTGGTCGAGCGTCGGGAGAGGGGATACTGTGCCACTACCGTAATAAATGGTTACAGGAGCGGAGAATACCGTTATATATTCACTGATTTTAGCGCCCACAAGCACGGTGTAGTTTCTGTTATAGCCCAGCCCCTTATCGGTAATGTCAATGCTCTGGGATGCGGTATTGTATGTTGCTATATGGTTATAGCCTGAGTCCTTTATAATGAATGTGTACTCCTTTGCTCCGGGCGTGCTTGTCCAGTTGAAGGAGAGCTTGCTTGTGAGTATGCTGCCTTCCTTTATGCCGCTAAATTGCGGTGCGAGATAGGTCGCTTTTTCTTCGCAAAACGCATTGTAGGCACGATTTATAATGGCGATTGCCTGTTCGCGGGTTGCATAACCGCGTGGACTTAAAATGCTTTTTGACACGCCGTTTATTATTTCATATTTGACACTTCCGGCGATGTCGAGCATCGCCCAGTCATCTGCATCGCCGAGGTCATCAAAGATGTGTAAATTTTCAAGCTCCTCCACCGTCACATGCGCATCCTTATCGGCTGCATTTATTGTACGCATAATAATTTTTGCCATTTCCTGACGCTTTATCAGGTCGTTCGGGTAAAACAGAGTATCGGTCTTTCCGTTAATGACACCAAGAGTATACGCTTCTTTTACTGCGCTGCTGTCGGTGTCGGTAAAGGGAGAATGTGCGGAAGTAACAGCCTTTCCGCCCATAATTTTGTAAAGATTCATAACCGCTTCACAAAATTCGGCTCGTGTTATGCTTGCGGTAAGCTTTGCCGAAACAATGCTCTCGGGGAGAAGTCCTGCGCTGTTTGCGGAGCTGTATTCAGGCTCTGCCCAGCCTGAAAGCTCGCTTGCCTGCGCCGATGCCGAAAGGGCAAGGGCGGCACAAAGCACCGGAATAATAATTTTTTTCATTTTAATCAAACCTTTCAATTTATTTGCACAAAAAAAGGTTAACATAAAAATGTTAACCTGATATGCTCATTCTGTTAAGAAACTGTAAATTGACAGGGGTAATTTATCCCAAATCTTCTATTGTATAGTTGATTTGCTGCATTTTGAGGTCAAGCTCTGCAATTTTATCGGCGCAAGTCTTGAGCTCTGCAGCAATTTTTTCAGAACCCGCAATTTCCTTTTTGTACTTCATTTCGTGCTCAAGACTCGCCCAGCAGTCCATTGCGATGGTGCGGAGCTGCACCTCCACCTTCATATTCTGTCGGCGGCTTGCAAAGAATACCGGAACCTCAACTATCATATGATAGCTTCTGTAACCATTTGGCTTTGGATGCTTTATATAGTCCTTGACGCTCACAACCGTGATATCGTCCTGCGAGGAAAGCATATTTGCAACCTCGTAAATGTCGTCCACAAAAGAGCAGATAACGCGAACACCTGCTACATCATGAATGTTGTAGATGAGCGAGCTCATATTGATGTCGAGTCCCTTTCGCTGCATTTTTCCCACAATGCTCTCGGGGGATTTTATGCGTGATTTTATCATTTCAATCGGGTTTCTGTTATATGTAACCGACAAGTCATCATTTAAAATTTCAAACTTTGTCCTGATTTCCTTTATTGCGCTTGAATACATCATCATAAATTCGCGAAACTGACCTCTCGGCGTAAAAAGCTTGTCAATATCCGCCGGAATTTCCGCGACATCGGTGAAAACCTTGCGTATACCTTTTTCCATATTATCCTCCGTGAAAATTTATATTACAAGCATATTATATTGTAGCGGGTATGCTTTGTCAACGCATTTTGATGAAAGTTTACAGCTTGTTTAAAAAGAAAAGGGGGATGTAAAAATAGTACAGAACGCAAAAAGGCGGTGTAAAAAACAATTAGTTTTTTACACCGCCTTTAAAATTATTCATTCTTTGTCTTCATTCTCTTCGGTGAGAGGATTTTTGTGCAATACGCTGCTTATTAAAATGAAAAGCAACACGCATATTAAAAGTATCAGCGCACGGAGTGTTCCGCTCTCTGCCAAAATTACTGCCGTAATTCCTAAAATACCGCTTATTGCGTAAAGGATAAACACCGTCTGCTTTTGCGAAAATCCCATATCGATGAGCCTGTGATGAAGGTGTCCTCGGTCAGCCGACATGGGGCTTTGTCCGTGGTAAATTCTTCTAATCATAGCGAACATCGCATCAAAGAGTGGCAGTCCTAAAATCAGAAGCGGTACCGCAAAGGATATAATAGCATAACTCTTGAACACGCCCTGAATGGACAGCGTCGCAAGGATAAAGCCCAAAAAGGTCGAGCCGGTATCCCCCATAAAAATCTTTGCGGGGTTGAAGTTGAAGGGCAGAAAACCAAAGCATGCGCCCATCACGGCAAGACCGATAACGGCAACTGAAAATTCACCTACTCGCACTGCGATAAACACAAGGCTTACCGACATTATCGCAGAAACGCCTGCTGCAAGACCGTCGAGGCCGTCGATGAAGTTAACGGCATTTGTGATGAATACAATCCATAAAATGGTTGTCAGCCCCGACATCCACCACGGAAGCACCAGATACGGGTTGTCCGAGAAGATATTTGGGTTAGTAAATACCGTTATGCGGATATTTCCTAAAAGCATAACCACGAGTGCTGCTATTATCTGAATTACAAATTTCAGCTTTGCATCGAGGTTTTTGCAGTCATCAATTACGCCCATGGCGGCGATTATCGATGCACCTACAAGCATTGCTGCAAGCTCTCTTGTCATTTTTCCAAAGCAGAAAATTGAAACCATAAATCCAAAGATTATAGCAAGACCCCCAAGTCTTGGTACCGGTCTTTTGTGCATACGGCGTGAGTCCTTGGGGACATCGATTGCGCCTATTTTAAAGGCAAAGCGGTACACTATCGGTGTTGCCGCAAAGCTGAATACGAAAGCGACGATAAATGCCAAAAACAGAAAAACAATTTCTTTAGTATCCATATTACTTGCACCTCTTATATAACAAATCCGACTTTCTTGTAAACCTTGTTAAGAGTTCTCTGCGAAATTGCCGTTGCGTGCTCTGCGCCTTTTTTGCAGATATCTGTAAGATAATCCTTGCTTTTTGAAAGCTCGTCATATCTTGCACGAATCGGGCGGATTTCCTCAACGACAGCCTCTGCGACATCCTTTTTAAAGTCGCCGTAGCCCTTGCCCTGATAATCTTGAACCAAATCGTCGATTTCTCTTTTGGTAACGGCGGACATAATGGTTAAAAGGTTGTTGATTCCTGCCTTTGTATCGTCATCAGGACGATACTCGATAACGCCCTCGGAATCGGTAACGGCAGACTTAATCTTGTTTGCAATAACGCTCATATCGTCTAAAAGCGAAATATACGCCTTTGGGTTTTCGTCAGACTTTGACATCTTTTTGGTCGGCTCGGCAAGGCTCATAACCTTTGCACCGGCTTTTGGCATAAATCCTTCAGGGATTTTGAATACAGGATTTCCCTCAGCGCAGTACACGCTGTTAAAGCGCTGTGCGATATCCCTTGTGATTTCGATGTGTTGCATCTGGTCCTTTCCTACAGGCACTAAATCTGCCTGATAGAGAAGAATATCCGATGCCATCAAAACAGGATATGTAAAAAGTCCTGCATTGATATTGTCTGCGTGCTTTGAGCTTTTGTCCTTAAATTGTGTCATTCTTGAAAGCTCGCCCATATAGGTGTAGCAGTTCAAAATCCACGCAAGCTGTGCGTGAGTCGGCACCTGGGACTGAATGAAAAGAAGACTCTTTTCGGGGTCAATGCCGCAGGCAATATATATTTTCAAAAGGTCCAGCGTTCTTTTTCTTAGCTCCTGAGGGTTCTGGCGCACAGTTATTGCGTGCAGGTCCATCATAGCGTAGATACAGCGGTATTCATCCTGAAGACCTACCCAGTTTTTGATTGCGCCCAGGTAGTTTCCAAGGGTTATGTTTCCCGACGGCTGTACGCCGGAAAAGATAGTTTTCATTTCGTCCATCTTGCGCACCTCCATTATTTAAGCTTCTCTGAAAGCATTGCACCGATTGCCTTTATGCCTTCTTCGATTTTGTCCTCAGGCATAGTTGAGTAGTTGAGCCTGAACGAGCTTGTTTTCGCCTGCATATCGGTTGCGAAGTTGTTGCTTGGAACAAATGCAACCTTGTACTTTTTAATTGCCTCGATTGAAAGCTCGGCAGCGTCTATGCTGTCAGGGCAGGTAACGAGGATAAAGAGTCCGCCCTCAGGACGGGTCCACTCTATACCCTTCGGGAAATATTTGTCCATACACTCGAGCATAAAACGGCATTTTGCACCATAAACAGCGCACGCCTTTTTGATATATTCCTCGATATCGTATCTTTTTAAGAATTCGCACGTAATCATCTGTGTAAGACATGGTGTGTGAACATCGTTCACCTGCTTCATTATCTCAATTTTGTCGCAAAGCTCGGCAGAGCAAACTACATAGCCTATGCGAAGTCCCGGAGAGAGAATCTTTGACATTGAGCTTACATAAATGACTCTGCCCTCGGTGTCGAGTGACTTGATTGTAGGCACACTTTCGCCTGCAAAGCGAAGGTCGCCGTAAGGATTGTCCTCCATAATGAGACAATCGTACTTTTTAGCAAGAGCGAGCATTTGCTTTCTCTTTTCGAGCGACATTGTAATGCCTGTCGGGTTCTGGAAGTTAGGGATTGTGTAGATAAGCTTAACTCTTCTTGATTTGAGAGTTTCCTCAAGAGCCTGCATATTCATTCCATCAGAATCCATCGGCACACCGATGAGGTTTGCACGCACGCTGCGGAGTGAGTTTAGCGTTCCTACAAAGCTTGGCGCTTCAACAACGATGTCCTCATTATCCTCAACAACAACGCGTGCGGCAAGGTCAAGTCCCTGTTGACCGCCTGTTGTTATAATAATTTTATCGTTTTCGCTAAAGGAGTTTACCTTTTCCGCTCTCTTTTTAAGCTCCTCTTTTAAGGGAGCATAGCCGTCGGTTGTACCGTAGGCGAGAGCCTGCTTGCCGCTGTTTTTCAAGATATCTGCAGCAATTTCCGAAAGCTCCTGGGTCGGGAAAAGGTTCGGGTCGGGAGAGCCGCCCGCAAGAGAAATAACCGACGGGTCTGCCATCAGCTTGAACATTTCTCTTATCCCTGATGCAGCAAGCGGTTTTGCACGCATCGTCATATATTTTTCGAAATTCATAGTAAAACCTTCTTTATTTATTGATTTTTGCCCAACTGTCCTTTAAGGCAACAGTTCTGTTGATGATGATGTTGTCAGGAGTTGAATCCTTGTCAACGCAGAAATATCCCTGACGCAGGAACTGGAACTTATCGCCCGGTTTTACGCCGGCAAGGGACTCCTCAAGCTTGCAGCCCGAAAGGGTAACAACCGACTCAGGATTTAAGTTTTCAACAAAGCTTCCGACCTTGCTTTCGTCGGACGGGTTTTCCACATTAAATAAACGCTCGTAAAGATGTATTTTTGCATCAACGGCGGTGTCGGCATTAACCCAATGGATTGTGCCCTTAACCTTTCTTCCGTCAGGCGAATCTCCGCCTCTGGTTTCAGGGTCATAGGTACAGTGGATTTCTGTGATGTTGCCGGCATCATCCTTTACGCAGGAGGTTGCGGTCACATAGTATGCGCCCTTTAAGCGAACCTCTCTGCCCGGTGACATTCTGAAATACTTCTTCGGTGCGTCCTCCATAAAATCGTCCTCTTCAATCCAAAGGTTTCGGGAGAACTTAACGCATCTCTTGCCAAGCTCAGGCTGCTGCGGGTTGATTTCAACTTCGATATCCTCGGTCTGTCCCTCAGGGTAGTTGTCGATAACAAGCTTTACAGGGCGAAGAACAGCCATCGCACGAGGTGCGGTGTTGTTGAGGTCTTCTCTTACGCAGAACTCTAAAAGTGAAAAGTCGATTACGCTGTTTGCCTTTGCAACGCCTATTCTTTCACAGAAATCACGGATTGCAGCAGGTGTGTAGCCTCGTCTTCTCATACCGCAGAGTGTGCCCATTCTCGGGTCGTCCCAGCCGGAAACAATGCCGTCTGAAACAAGCTTTAAGCACTTTCTCTTGCTGGTTAGTGTGTAGTTTAAATTCATTCTTGCAAACTCAATCTGGCGTGATGGCTTTTCAAAGCCAAGCTCACGGAGGAACCAGTCATAAAGCGGTCTGTGGTCCTCAAATTCAAGCGAACAGAGCGAGTGCGTAACGCCCTCAACCGTGTCCGAGATTGGGTGTGCAAAGTCATACATTGGATAAACGCACCATTTGTCGCCTGTTCTGTGGTGGTCCTGATGCATTATTCTGTAAATGACAGGGTCACGCATATTGAGGTTTGGCGATGCCATATCTATTTTTGCTCGCAGGACTCTTGCGCCGTTTTCAAACTCGCCTGCAGTCATTCTACGGAAAAGGTCGAGGTTTTCCTCCACACTGCGGTTTCTGTACGGACTTTCCTTGCCCGGCTCGGTCAGGGTTCCGCGAAGCGCGCGTATTTCGTCGGCAGATAAGTCGTCAACATAAGCCTTTCCTGCCTCAATCAGCTTGATTGCACAGGCGTAAATATCGTCAAAGTAGTCGGATGCATAAAGCTTTTTATCCCATTTGAAGCCAAGCCACTTTATATCCTCCTCGATTGCATCAACATACTCAACATCCTCCTTTGACGGGTTTGTATCGTCAAGACGGAGATTGCAGGTGCCGTGATATTTTTCGGCATTACCGAAGTCGATGCAGATAGCCTTTGCATGACCGATGTGAAGGTATCCGTTCGGCTCAGGTGGAAAACGGGTCTGGACATGGTCGTAAACGCCGTCTGCCAAATCCTTTTCAATAGCTTCTTCTATAAAATTCTTGCTGATAATTTCTTCCATAGTATTTACCTCTTACTTCAAATTTTCTATCGCAATATCTATTCTCGCCAAAAACTCGTCATAGCCGAGAGTCTGGATGATTTCATAAAGGTCTGGAGTGTTTCGTCTGCCTGTTACAGCAACACGGATTGCGGATGCCACATCGCCGACATGTCCCTTGTATGCATCAGGGTCTTTCTTGTACAGCTTAGGTGCTTTTGCATAGCCGAGTGATTCTGCCATTTCACGAACCTTCGGGAACCATTCATCAGCAGTTTCGCTTGCTGAATATACAGTTTTATAGGTGTTTAAAATCTCGATTGTGTCCTCTTTTGAAAGGTTTTCTGCCCATTCATAAGACTCTGGTCGGCTGAAGAAATAACGGGTATATTCAACAGTATCCTGCCATTTTGCGATGTCCTTTCTTGGCTTTTCGTTACCTCGTTCAATACCGAAAATTCGTGTCGAGTAGTCCTTGTCCTTTAAAAGGAGTGAGGCAAAATCGGTATCATACTCCTGCGCCCATAAAAGTGTGCGGTCAAAAACCTCTTCCTTTGAGAGACGGCAGATATAGTTTTTACTGATATCATTAAGCTTTAAAAGGTCAAAGAGTGCGCCCGCCTTGCTCATACGGGAAAGAGAGAAGTTAAATTCGCTATTGTCTGCCTCAGGGTTTGCGGCGCGCCATTCCTCATAGTCGGAATTTGCGATGGTAAGAAGATATTCCAAAACAGCCTCTTTAGGATAGCCTACCTCGTGATAGTAGGTAACTGCTGCCTCGGGGTCCTTTCTCTTTGAAAGCTTGCGCTTGCCGCCGGTTTCCTCGTCCTCCTTCATTATAGGAGAAATATGTGCATACTGTGGTGTGTCAAAGCCTAAAAGCTCGAAAAGCTGTAGGTGTACAGGAGCGGAAGAAATCCACTCGTCGCCTCGTATAACATCGGTTGTACCCATTAAGTGGTCATCTACTGCGTGTGCAAAGTGATATGTCGGTACACCGTCGGTTTTTAAAATAACTATATCCTGAATATTTTCAGGCATTTCGATTTCGCCCTTGATAGCATCTTTAAAGCTTATGCGTTTATCCTCGCATCCGGGGGATTTAAGACGAAGAACATACGGCTTTCCTGCTTTTATGTTTTCTTCGATTTCCTCAAAGGTGAGGTCGCGGCATTTTGCAAAGCTGCCGTAATAGCCCGGGTTTTGCTTGTTTTGTTCCTGAGTTTTGCGAATTTCGTCAAGCTCCTCTGCTGTGCAGAAGCAAGGGTAGGCAAGGCCTTTTTCCAAAAGCGCCTTTGCAAAAACCTGATAAATGTCCTTTCTCTGGCTTTGCGTGTATGGGCCGTATTCGCCGATACTTTCGGTTTCGGTGAGCATTCCCTCGTCAATATTGATGCCAAACGCCTGAAGACCTTTTACTATTCCGGTAACGCCGTTTTCCACCTCGCGCTTTTTGTCGGTGTCCTCAATGCGCAGGAAGAAGATACCTCCTGACCGTCTTGCGGCACGCTCTGAAACAAATGCCGCAAAGAGTCCGCCTATATGCAAAAATCCTGTCGGACTTGGTGCGAAACGGGTAACCTTTGCGCTATCTGGGAGATTGCGCCTCGGGTACTTTTTTTCAATATCCTCCGGTGTATTTGTTATATGTCCAAATAACAGCTCTGCAAGCTTTTTATTATCCATTTATTCATCCTCCGCAACAAATTACAAATATACCATTATATTATACAACTTTTAAATGGCAATATCAAGCAATTATCGAAAAAAACCGCCGGATAACAGTATAAAATTTACAAAAACTTCCGGCAAAAGAAAAACGAGCCGATAAAAATGTATTTTTACGGCTCATTTTAAAGGGGGTAATGTATTTTGTGAGGTTATTTATATTATTTCCGCAAATTTTATTGTTATACATATTTTTCAAAAAGCATATAAATATTTGAAAAGGGGGGCTTTGATGACGAATTATCTTATAAAATCAGGGGATACGCCCGAGCATTATTTTTTTGTGCCCTATGAGGGAATATGCGTAAAAAGCCGTGCGATAAGCGGCTTATGGCAGAAGCAGGAGCAGGTTTTAGCGGATGCGAAGGACGGCTTCGGGGTTTATTCCGACAAAAATGGCAGCGTGCATATAATCTGCACCGACAGCGAAAACAGGCTGGTATATAGCGTGCGCCGCGGCAGAGAGTGGAAAAAATATACGCTGTGTGAGCTTTCAAAGGAACTTTATGTGTCGGATATGAAGCTTTATAATGTGGCAGGCAGGCTGAATCTTTTATATTCGGCGCTTTATAACGGGGAAACGATGCTTGTTCATTGTATTTTAGGCAATCACGCAAAGCCTGCAGCTGTCGGCACTACAGAAACGGCGCATTTTTATATCCACGAAAACAAAGTCTATTACACAAATGAAAAAGGAGAGCTGGGGTTTGTATCGCTTGCTGACGAAAAGCCGACCGGCTTTACCCGTTTGTATGACAATGCGCACTACTGCACCGTATGCGAGCTGGGCGGAAAGGAAATGCTGCTCTTTACAAGGGAGTCGAGGCTGTTTATTAACGGTGAGGAAATTCTGTATGACAGCCGTATGGAGATGCCGACGATGGTAAAAGGCAGCGACAGGACATATGTTATGTGGAAAAGCGGCAGCTTTGTTCGGTATATCGCAAGCTTCAACGGCGGCGCGACATGGAGTGAGCCGATGCGGTTTATGAGTACGGGCAGGTCGGTAGGGACATATATCGCGCAGCAGGGTGAGAAATTCAATTATTACTATGGATATCACAATGAAAGAGAGCTGATGCTTTTGGGAGCGGGGGATATTTTTGCGTCGAATGACAGTTTTACGCTTCCGCCGCCGAATGAACTGGAGCGGCTCAAGGTCATGCTGGATATGACAAGGCGTGAGGTCATGGATACAAAAAAAGAGATTGTACGGCTAAATACTGCCCTTGAGGGACTAAAGGGATTAAAAAAAGAAAACAACGCCTGACCGAGTCAGGCGCTGTTTTCTTTTTAGGAGGTTTTTATTTATTTCCAGCCTTGGCTAATTTCGTATTGAAGTAAGAAGTCAGAGTTGTACTTTTCAATCTCATTTAATGACATCTTGGAATTTGCCGACGGATTTGGATTGTACCAAGCCTGTGAGTTAAAGTAGTTTTTGAAGGTAGGGTTGGTGAAAACATATCCCTTTCTTGCAAAAATCTCGTTTCTTATAAGCTCAACATCGTACTTGGAAAGTCCTGCGATATCCGCCTCGGTTATGTATGCACTATCACTTGGGAAGAGATAGTTATTTCGTGTAATGTTTCGAGGTGCCGGAGTCGTAGTTGGTTTTGGAGTCGGCTTTGGTGTAGGAACAGGAGTCGGCTCCGGTGTTGGTTCCGGTGTCGGCTCAACGGTTGGTTCGATTGTTGGCTCAACGGTTGGTTCAACCGTCGGCTCTAAAGTCGGCTCTAAAGTCGGCTCTAAAGTCGGGGTCACATCGCCCGAGGTCGGGAGAGAAATTATCCCCTGATTATATGCTGCAAACGCTAATACAGCGCAAACAGCAAGGATAATCACAACGATTAATGCCGTCTTTTTGCCGCCCTTTTTATCGGCTTTCTCAGTCTTTTTGGCAGCCTTTGCTTCAAGCTTTGCAGCTTTTGCAGCGTCTTTTTCAGCAAGCTTTGCTGCGGCAGCTGCCTTTGCCGCCTTTTCGGCGTCCTCTTTTGCTTTTATCTTTTCAGCAGCAGCAACTGCCTTCTTGATTTGTGCATCTTCTTTTTCTTTAAGCTTCTGCGCTGCAAGCTCCGCATCTTTTTTTGCACGCTCGTCCTTTTCAGCCTGCTTTTTAGCAGCTTCTGCGTCCTTTTCAGCCTGTTTCTTCTGCAGCTCGGCATCCTTTTGAGCCTTGCGCTCCTCTTCTTGCCTTGCTTTCTCTGCAAGCTTGTCCGCTTTTTCACGCTCTTTTGCTTTTTCAAGTTCCAGCTTTTTGTATTCAGCACGCATTTTCTTTTCTTTTTCACGAATTTCCTTTGCAGGCAGATGTCTTTTCTCCTCCTGCTCCATAACTCGCAAAAGAACAGGCGCCGAACACTTCGGGCAACGCTTTTGTTCTGGTGTCACTTCAGCTCCGCATTTTCTGCATTTCATATAATCCGTCGCTCCTTCGCTAAAACATTTTTCTACAGGCATATTATAACACCAATTCTAAAGTGAGGGCAATCAAATATATGCATTTGTTAAGTAAATGTAAATAAATTACAACCTTGCCGTAATCTAAGCTGGGGTTTTAAGTTGATTTTTAGGGAAAAATATGATATTATTTTATAAAACCAACCTAAAAGGAGAAAATCATGCGAAATGTTGTAATAACGGGCGGGTCGCGCGGGATAGGCGCTGCGTGTGCCGAAGCCTTTGCCAAGTGCGGCGACCGTGTATTTATCATATACGAAAAAAATGATGCGCGCGCTGCGGAGGTTGCGGCAAAAACAGGCGCTGCCCTGATAAAGGCGGATGTATCGGACGAGGCGGCTGTGCGAGCGGCGGCAGAGGCGGTGCACGAGGCTTGCGGCGCGGTTGATGTGCTTGTGAATAACGCAGGGATAGCCCAAATTAAAATGTTCTGCGACATAACGCCGGCTGAGTGGGACAGAATGTTTGCGGTAAATGTTCGTGGTGCGTTTTTGATGACGCAGGCGTTCCTTCCCGATATGATAAGAAAAAAGAGCGGCAAAATCATCAATATTTCCTCAATCTGGGGCGAGACGGGCGCATCCTGCGAGGTGCATTATAGCGCAACGAAAGCGGCGCTAATCGGCTTTACCAAGGCCTTAGCGAAGGAGCTTGCGCCATCGGGTGTGTGCGTGAACGCTATCTGCCCGGGCGTGATTGAAACCGAAATGAACGAAAGCCTTGATAGCGAAACCAAAGCTGCGCTTTTAGAGGAAATTCCGGCGATGCGGCTCGGTACGGCGGACGAAGTGGCACAGACGGCAGTGTTTTTGGCTTCAGGCGGCGCCGACTACATCACCGGACAGGTGATAGGAATAAACGGCGGAATGTTTTGCTGAAAAAAATCCCAAAAAAACACTTGACAAATCAAAAAACGCATAGTATAATAGTACAGTAAAACAAGTAGAATATATCTGTTCTCACCGTACGACGCAGGTTTTGCGGTAAATAATGTTAATTGGTACAATTGTTGTGCTGTGCATTTTTTTGGCGGATATATTTGATAGTCCGCTTTTTTGTTGCGAAAGAAGCGTAAAAAATTTTAGGAGGGATTCACATAGCTAACAAGGAATTGCAGGCAAACGAAGAAATTCGCGAGAAGGAAGTCCGCGTAGTTACTCAGGACGGAGAACAGCTTGGCGTGATGTCATCGCAGGAGGCACTTGCGCTTGCACAGTCAAAGGGTCTTGACCTGGTAAACATCGCACCGACGGCGAAGCCGCCTGTATGCAAAATCATGGATTTTGGAAAATACAGATTTGAACTTCAGAAGCGCGAAAAGGAAAACAGAAGGAACCAGAAGGTTATCAACATCAAAGAGGTTCAGCTGTCGCCTTCGATAGACACAAACGACTTTAACACGAAATGCAGAAATGCGAGCAAGTTTTTGTCAAAGGGTGATAAGGTAAAGGTAACAGTTCGTTTTCGAGGTCGTGAGGTAAGCCATTCCGAGATAGGTGAAGTCCTTTTGGCAAGGTTTGCCGAGCAGGT
This sequence comes from Clostridia bacterium, assembly GCA_045591565.1. GTDB lineage: Bacteria > Bacillota > Clostridia > UBA1381 > UBA1381 > UBA1738. The sequence goes on along the minus strand of JAZNTB010000059.1, from coordinate 5,702 downwards.
AAGCGAGGTCGGAAGTGTAGACAGACCGGCGAAGCTTGAGGGCAGGAATATGACAATGTTCCTTGCGCCGATTACACACTAAAAAATGGAAGGAGATAATCACTATGCCAAAAATCAAGACACATAGAGGAGCAGCAAAGAGATTTAATCTTACTAAAAAAGGTAAGGTAAAGATGAACAGAGCGTTCAGAAGACACATCCTGAACAAGAAAACAACAAAGAGAAAGAGACATCTTCGTAAGCAGGCATATTGCTCAAAGGCAAATGCAGCAGTAATCAAGAAATTGATTCCTTACAAGTAAGATTGAAAGAGAGGTAGAAGAAAATGGCTAGAGTTAAAGGTGCTTTAAATACAAGAAAACATCACAAAAAAGTTCTGAAGCTGGCTAAGGGCTTCAGAGGCGGCGAGTCAAAGCTTTACAGAGTTGCTAACCAGGCTGTTATGCGTTCAATGCAGAATGCATACATCGGAAGAAAGCGCAGAAAGAGAGATTTCAGAAGACTTAGGCTTGCAAGAATTTCAGCTGCTTGTAAGATGAACGGAATGAACTATTCAACATTCATGAACGGTCTTAAGAAGAGCGCTATCGCAATGAACAGAAAGATGCTTTCAGAGATTGCAATCGCTGATCCAAAAGCATTTGCAACACTTGTTGAAACTGCAAAAAACGCACTTAACTAAGAGTGTCAAAAAATGGGGAGTGTGCTTGCCGATAGGCGGGCATACTCCTTTTTGTTAATTTCTTGAAAATCGGGTTTTTGTATTCCCAAAACCAAGCTTCCATAGTATAATAATTATAGAATGGAAGTGATATATATGAAAATCGTAAAGCTTGAGGCGGATAAGGTAAAGGTTATTTTATCCAGCAGCGACCTTAAGGGTTTGGATATAGATGCAGAAACGATTTCACCCGACTCACCGGAGCTAAGCCCGTTTTTGTGCAAGGTTCTGGAGGCGGTGAAGGAGGAGACGGGCTTTAGTGTAGATGAGGAGCAGGTAATAGTTGAGGCGACCAGAAACGACGGCGGACTGGTGCTGATGATTTCCAAAATGGCAAAGCACGCCGAGCGTAGCAAGCTGCATGCGGTGCGTGCGGTGAGGCGAAATGAGAGTGCAGTATTTGAGTTCGGGGCATTTGAGGACCTTTTGGATATGCTGAAAAATGCCGCACCGGTTTATATAATAAATATGCGACTTTACGGCTATAGAGGGCGATTCTATCTTGCCGTACCAAAACGCAGGATACCGGTTTTGATATATGAATACTCATTAAAATGCAGAAAAGCGCCGATTGCCGAGGCGATAGTTGCGGAGTACGGAAGCTTTCTTGCGGGAGGTTACCGACTGTGCAGCATGGCGGCAGGGATAAAAAAACTCAATTAGCTATTGCAAAAGAGCGATAAATATGGTAGAATATTACTATTAAATTAAAAAGGAGAAGATACAATGTTTGATTTATTAAACACAGTAGTTTATGCAAATCCTGAGGGAACAGCAACGCAGGCAGATGCGCAGTTAGCACAGGGCAGCGGAATGTTCTCATTGATATGGATAGTATTGATGATTGCGCTTTTCTATTTTATGCTGATAAGACCGCAGAAGAAGCAGGAGAAGAAACAGAAAGAGATGCTTGCGGCACTCAAAGTTGGCGATAAGGTAGTGACAATCGGCGGAATTTGCGGAAAAATCACAAAGATTAAGGACGATACAGTTTTAATCGAGACCGGCTCTGTCGGAAATCCGCAGGAGCGTTCAGTAGTGAAGATGGAGCGCGCTGCTATCAAGACTGTCAAGACTATTCATGACTGATTCATAAAAGCAGAACCTTTCGAATATACATTACTAAAATGTATATTCGGGAGGTTTTTTGTTTTGGAGGGATTTAGTTTTAAAAAGATTATAAAGGGTATGCTGTTTTCTCTGGCGGTGAGTGTGGTAATGATGCTTGTTCTTGCTGTGTTTGTTTATTTTATGAATATTCCGGACAGGACGGTATCAATGTTGGTTTTTGCGCTGTCGGCTATCGCGGTATTTTTGGGGGCGTTGATACTTGCCAGAAACATTTCGAGCCGTGGGCTTGCAAACGGACTTATAATGGCGATACTGTATTTTGCGGTGCTTGTGGGGGTATCGGTTATTATAAACGGGTCGGTGTCCTTTGGGATGCAGAATGTTATGCGAATGGTGAGTGTGCTCGCAGCAGGAATGCTTGGCGGAGTTATGGGGATAAATACAAAGGCAGAGGGAAGATAGGGATTGAATTAAAACTGTAAAGCCAAAGGGTAAGAGGTAGATGACTTGAGTTTTGCGCGGGTTGTTTGTACTTTTGCTCGCCCAAAAGTACGAAAAGGCGCCGGGTAGCGTAGCGGCATCGAGGTAGTGAATGACAGTCCGGTGGACTGTTAGAGCCGAGATGTGACTGAGCCGCAGCGAGACACCCCGGACCCCGTGGCATTGTGGCTTCGGACAAGTCGCAAGTTTCGCCGGCTTTTCCTTAAAAAAGCCGCAAAACTTCGACAACTCGCCCGCACTTTATAAACAGGGCGCGCTATAGCGGCGGTCTTTGTCCTGCGCAAAAATCCTATAGGTCAAGGTCTGTGGAAAGGAAAACACCCTGCGCTTGTCTGAGAACTGCGACAAAGACCGAGTTGGTGTGAAAAAGTTAGTTTATGTAATTGGGAGTGATATTCCAAAACTGCGACAAAGATTGAGGGAAGCCTATAAGAACACAAAAAAAGAGATTGGGGAAATCCCAATCTCTTTAAATTTGATTCATTGAATTACCAATGGAACTCAACAACCTGTTTTTCTGTTACATCAGTATTTGTATCATCAGCATAAGCATTATAGATAGTCTTAGCCCGATCAGACAGTTCGTCATAAGTGCCTACTACGCCGCTTGTCTGGATGATATCTTCAACATCAAATTTCTTAACTTCGATAGATGGTTTTGTATACATTTTCATGTTAAATCTCTCCTTTCAGACAATTAGTTAGCTGCCTTTTCTAAAGCCTTGATAATGAAGCCAGTTACTGCCTTTGTAGTCTTAAGAACTACGTCGAAGGTAATGCTTCCGCCACCAGTAATGTTTCCTAAATCGATAGCTAACTGCTTTGTTTCAGTTGCTGTAGAGAACTCAGCAAAGTAGTCGTTAAGGTCTGTATCGATATTTGTCGCTGTGTAATCAGCCCATACAAAGCCCTGTTCACTCTCTGGAGCTTCAGGAGCAGATGACCATATCGGAGCTACAGGAGTTGGATCAGCCGGAGCTGAACCAAATGTAATTGTTGCAGGTGAAACTGTTAGTGTGCCTGCAGGAATTTTGTAGTCAGTTGCATTGGTTGTTACACCCTTTGCATAGTCTCCAATAACAACAGCAGCGTTAGTAACAGTTGCAGTTACGCTTGTTCCGTCTTTAATAACGAAGTAAAGAACTGCCATATCTGTAAGATCTTCATCTGTGTACTCAGCAACTTCTTTTCCAGGGAACTTACCTGTATAAGTAACAACATAAGTCTTATCGTTCCATGTGTTAGTTGCAAAATCACCAGCGTTTACAAGCTGACCATCAGCAAGTGACAAAGCACCTGTTTGCTGCACATTGGTAAGATCAGCAAATGTAATTTCGTAGTTAAGCTGTGATAACAGACGACCTGTTTCTTGAAGCCTATTTGTTCTATCAAGACCATTTGTTCCTGATAAAGAAACACCAATTTGGTATGCAGTGTAACCTTCGCCAACACTTTCTCCGGTATTATCCTCATATGTTGTGTTATCTATAGCTACAGGAGTAGATGTTATTACGGTAACAGAGCCATCCTGAGCAGGGATTTCACCAACAGCTGCAAAAGCTACAAAAGAAGCTGAAAGCATAGCAACTGCTGATAATAATGAAATGATTTTTTTCATCATAAATTCCTCCGTTTTATATTATTATTGACCTACTACTTCTGTAAGAGTAATAGTTGCATTTGTGTTCCATGTATATACAGGATCATCTGTTGGGAATGCCTTTGTACCGCCTGCGTTGGCGTCAAGGATTCTTGTAGCGTCAACTGTATCAGCATAGCCATCGCAGTCTACATCGCCCCAAAGAACATCAATTGCATATGTTTTACCATCTTCACCAAGAACAGTCTTGGTATTCCATGTGTACTTGTAGCCATCTTTATACTCTGATGTTGGGAATGCCTTTGTACCACCTGCATTAGCGTCAAGGATTCTTGTAGCGTCAACTGTATCAGCATAGCCATCGCAGTCTACATCGCCCCAAAGAACTGTAACAGTCTTTGGCTCGCCATCTGCTGAAACTGTAACTAGAGCTGTTGCGATTGCAAAGTCAGGAGTTTCATCGCCGTCAGCATCCCAGTAGTAACCGAGCTTAACATCGTAAGTCTTGCCTGCAGCGTCGTCCTTAGTAAGCCATGTACTAAGCATACCAACATTTTCGAAGTCACCTTCTGAAACTGCCTGTTGATTGATGTAGATAATATCAGACTCGGCGATGGCTGTAGGATCTGCCGCAGCGTCAACAACTAAAAGTGTCATCTGCTCTGTTGGGATAGCATCATCAGGAGCTGTAACTGTAAGCTTATTGTCTTCGTTAAAACCAACAGAAAAGCCTGTAAGGGCTGTTACATCAGAAACAGCAGGTTTGTTAGCTGCGAGAGCTGAAGTTGAAAGAAGCATAGCGGATGCACAAAGAGCAGCTAAAGCCTTAATTGTCTTGTTCATAAATAAACCTCCTTATTAAATTTTATGTAACCCCACGAATGAAACGAAACCAAGAGTACAATATCCATACCCGAACCCTACTCCGAGTCAAGCACGCAAATCGCCCAATCTGCAAGCTTAAGGATACAATACTCCTAAGAGTGTTCATACAATAAAATTATATCACGGAAAAAGTTGCTTTTCAATCGTTTTATTTTCTTATTTACAAATTTGGTAATTATCTACTACTAAGATTTTAAAAAGATGTGCAAGTTGTACAAGCATATTTTGGAGGTAGGGGGAATAGAGGGAAAGGTAGTAGCGATAGGAGGGGATTGCATATAGGGGAGGGCAACAGAATGTTTGAGATTTGTGCGGTTTAGTTGTACTTTTGATTGCCCAAAAGTAGAGACAAGAAACAGTAAGGTTATAATGTAAATGGGCAACACTAATCTTGTCTGAATTTTTCTTCTATATGTGCTTTTATTCCTTCTTTTGTAACCAAAAGAAGCAAAAGTTCCGGGGGTTTCGATTCCCCCGGACCCCTAAAACGACCACAGGGGGCGGCTGCCCCCTCTTGGATTCCCCCGCACAAGTCCGTGCGCGGATTATCAGGTAAATTTTCTTTTGTTCCAAGTATAGTAATATAAAAAACTACTTTTCATGCACCGCCTCGGTATTTGTCGCGGTTATATGGCGAGGACACAAAGGCTTTCTTTTAACATTCTTTGACCTATTTGAAATTTTGGGTGAGACAAAGACCGCCGCTATATCGCGCCCAAGCGAACAGGTGCGGGCGAGTTGTCGAAGTTTTGCGACTTTTTTAAAGGAGACAAAACTTGCGACTTGTCCGAAGCCACTTTGCCACGGGGACCGGGGTGTCTCGCTGCGGCTCAGTCACATCTCGGCTCTGACAGTCCACCGGACTGTCATTCACTACCTCGATGCCGCTACGCTACCCGGCGCCTTTTCGTACTTTTGGTCGGT
>JAZNTB010000058.1:0-16748 GCA_045591565.1 Clostridia bacterium | reverse complement strand
AAGGGAATAATGAGAAACAGAATTGTTTAAGGAGAGTGTTTTTTGAAAAACAGGATTACAGAAGATAAACAAAACATACTTGACTTTGTATTTATAGCACTGTCTATTATATGTGTGTATGCTGTGATTGGATCGTTTACGGGATTTTGGCCATGGACACAAAATCCGTATAATTCATATACTCTGCAGGCTCTTAGCTGGCTTGAAGGTCGTCTTGATTTGGGTAGAACATATTCGCACCTTGAAATTGCTGAGTTTCAGGGTAAGTATTTCATAAGCTTTCCGCCATTCCCGTCATACATAATGCTGCCATTTGCGCTGATTTTCGGAGAGAATACGCCGGATGGATACATTGCTCTTGTTGTGACTATGGTAGGTGCGTATTATGCATTTAAAACGCTTAATGCTCTTGAGAAAAGCGGTGCTGTTGCAATCTTTTGGACATTGTTCTTGACTGTGGCCAGCAATATGGTGTTTATATGCATAAACGGATGGGTGTGGTTTATAGCACAGAATATGTGCTTTGCACTTTCTATGATGGCAATTTATTATGCGGTCAAGGGAAAGGGTGGACTAAGCCTTGCATTCTGGGCATGTAGTGTCGGATGCAGACCGATTAATGCACTTTATGTACCTGTTCTTTTATATGTTCTGTATAAGGGGATTAAAGAACACAGCCCGGATATGACACTTTCTGCTATAATAAAGAAGAACATCAAGTGGATAATCGCACCTTGTATTATAGCAGCAAGCTATATGATACTGAACTATTTAAGATTTGGCTCCGTTGTTGAATTTGGACATAACTATCTTCCTGAATTTACAGAAGCACCAAAGGGACAGTTTCATATAGACTATATAAAGGAAAATATAGTCAGACTTTTCAGGCTTCCTGTTTTGGGAGAGAATGGAGTATTGAAATATTACAAATTTGATGGAACTGCATTTTGGCTTATCAGTCCGATTTTTGTATCCTACTTTATAGAACTGATAAGGGCGTGCATCTCACCTCGGAAGAAATGGGAAGAGATAGCATATGTTATGCCTGCTTTTATAGCGTTACATTTTCTGCTTTTGACGATGCACAAAACTATGGGTGGTTTCCATTTTGGTAACAGGTACACAAATGATGCCCTCCCGTATATGTTCTTTGCTCTTGCTCTGCTTATAGACAATGATGAAAAGAATGTAAGGATGCATTATCCTTTGTTTATGATTGGACTTGTATTAAATGCCTTGGGTACCGTTATATGTTATACTACATAAAAAACTGAGCTGATGCTCAGTTTTTTTGATGCTCTTTTAAAACTGCGGAAATAGCCTTGGCAATGCATTCACCGCCACGGATTGCCTCCTCTAAGGTGTTTCCGTTAGAACCGACCTCAACTATCAGTGAGCCTGTCGTCAGTTGCTCATTAAACCGTTCCTGCCTGACATCTATCGGACGCATAAGGGACGGAAATATTTCGATTGCCTTTGCCTGAATTTGTGATGCAAACTTAAAATTTTCACGCCACAGAGGGTGAGATAGGTTAGTGTCTGTCCCGACAACGAGCATTATCTGTGCGGTTTTTCTGCCGTCGATATCTGTAACCAGCTTTACCTTTGTACCGTCATCACGGGTTATTCCGTCACGGTGGACATCAAGTACGACCTTTATGCTGCTGTTTTCGGCAAGATTTTTGTTTATAGTTGCTGCAGCTTTTTGGTATGCTCCGTTGTAGGAAGGATAATCGTGAACAGTCTTGTCATGGATTACCTCTATCCCTTGCTCTCGGAAGGCTTCTGCCATTGCTTCTCCTACGGCAGTTATGTTTTTCTCGGCATCAAGATTTCGGTCAGGAGCGTCTTTTGAATAGGTTTCGGTGCTGAAGCTTTCGGTGGTGTGCGTATGCATTATAAGCACTTGAGGGCCGAGGGCATCTAATGAAAAAGCGAGGGGAAGTCCTAAAAAATCCTGTGGATTAAGGCTGTATGTGGTTGAGTTTGACACCTTCATACCCTTGTCGATTTTCAGCACCTCTGACTGAAGCATCGGCGCATTTTGGCTGGGGGCGGTGGAAGATTCTTGCGAAGCTTCTGCCGGAATTGGAGATGCTACATTTCCGAGAACAAAGAAGTGCTTTAAAAGGCTGTCCTCGTTGCTGATTCTGTTTTTTTCGGGAGGCTCTGTTTGTTTTGCTGGCAGTATTTCACTACCCAATATTTTTTCATATCTTAAAAATGCGGTTGTGTGCCTTGAATTATTTATAAATACTACAGATATAACGCAGATGATTGCTAATAAGAAAAGGCATGCAGCAGATACAATTTTATTTTTTGTAATTACAATCATTTTCGTACCTTTAATCAAACTCCGCATCTCCTTTTTTGCTGTTTATAAATAATACGGAGCTTTGTACATTTTTATGACTGTAAATCGGGAAAATAAAAAATGCAGCATATTTGCTGCATTTAATTTGCTTGTCAGTCTTTGTCTTCATCCTCACGCAAAACATCAAGATTTTGCATAATCTCGCGACGCTTCTGGCTGCTGTATTGAGCATAGTAGCGGTGGGTGACTTCTATGTTTTTGTGCCCTAAAAGCTCAGCCACCATCTTTATGTCAACACCATCCTCTAAAAGACGGCACGCAAAGGTACGACGAAGCGCGTGCGGTCTGGTTTTGTCGGGATGGGTTATTCCTACTGCGTGGCAGTAGGTTTTGAGAGTTTTTTCGACTGCCGCAACCGTCAGCGGCTTTCCGCCACGCCCTAAAAACAAAGGCCCTGCCTCGCGTGGATTATCCTCATCTGCATAAATATAGTTATAAAGTGCATTGTTCACCTGAACAGGCATAAAGATTTCCTGTTGGTCGCCGCCTTTTCGGGTGACGATAAAGGATTGCGTGTTAAAGTCTACATCTCCAACCTTCAAGTTCACAAGCTCGCTTACACGGACACCGGTTCCTAAATATGTAGTAAAGATTGCGATATCACGAAGCTTTTTGTTTTTATATTCGGTAAGAGTTCTTCCTTCAAAATATTTTTCGCCGTTGTAAATCACATCAATCAGCCGCACAGTTTCCTGAGTGGTAAGCGGCTTTTTGATTTTCTGGTGGATTTTTACAAAATCAACTTTATCTGTAACATTTTGTGAAATTTGTTCGGTTTTGTAGAGGTATATGAAAAGTCCCCGAACAGCGGAAAGCTTACGGTTTATACCGTAAGGTGAGTTTTTGCAAATACGCCTTATGCGCCTTCCGGAAGGTGTGGTATACTCTGTTTCATATTCGCGCAGGTATGCCTTAAATCGAATTAAGTCGCTTGGCGTTACACCGTTAATATGCTCAAGAGTAAAGTCTTCGGTTTTTTTGACATCCTTGTGCTTGTACTTTAGCAGGTAGTTTAAAAAAACACGCACATCAAGACTGTAGCCGAGCTGTGTGTTGATGCTCTCGCCACTATAATATTCCTCTATGTATGTAAAAACAAAGTCGGGAAGTTCGCTTAAATAGTTTCGCAAATAATGCTGCTTAATCATCTTTAGCACACCCTTTCTATACTAATAGTATAAGGTTTTTATTGGTATTTTTCAATAAAAATAACTCAAATGTAATATTATTTTCATATTATTTATAGACTAATTGGAAATAATATGATAGAATAGTTATATTAAAATGGAAAGGATTGATATTATGGCGATTTTAATAAGCAGTGAATTGGGCGAAATATCAGTTGATAATAATGTTGTTGCGCAAATCGCAGGCGCTGTGGCAACAAATTGCTACGGGGTTGTGGGAATGGCGTCAAAAAGTAAAAAGGACGGGGTTATAAAGCTCCTTAAAATGGAAAATATGTCCCGCGGAATAAAGGTGGATGTGGAGGGCAGCGGTATTGTTGTTGACCTTCATATTATAGTGGAATACGGCGTGAATATAAATGCTATTTGTGACAGTATAGTTCACAATGTAAGATATAAGCTGGAGCACAACACAGGACTTAAGGTGACCAAGGTAAATGTTTTGGTAGAGTCTGTCAGAGTTAAGGAGTAGTGAAGATGATAAACGGAAAATTGCTTGCACAGATGTTTATATCAGGTGCAAATAATTTATATAACAACAGAGCAAAAGTCGATGAGCTCAATGTTTTTCCTGTGCCTGATGGTGATACGGGAACTAATATGTCAATGACGGCGTCAGCTATGGCAAAGTCACTTGCAGAGGTGCAGACAGAGTCGGTAACGAAGGTTGCGGATATTATGTCGTTTGCTACTCTTCGTGGTGCAAGGGGAAACTCGGGCGTAATTCTCTCACAGTTTTTCAGAGGTATCGCAAAGAGCCTTAAGGGTAAGGATTCCTGCACGGCAGCAGAGCTTGCAAAGGCGCTTAAAGTCGGCTCGGATACTGCGTATAATGCAGTTATGAACCCGACAGAGGGAACAATTCTGACAGTTGCGAGAGAGGCAGCAACCGCTGCAGAAAATGCAGAGGACGATATAAAGGCTGTTTTAGAAGCAGCTGTAGATGTCGGCAGAAAAACGCTTGCCAAGACTCCTGAAATGCTTCCTGCCCTTAAGAAGGCAGGAGTTGTGGATGCCGGAGGACAGGGTTGGCTCTGCGTACTCGAGGGCGCATTGCAGCTTGTGAAAACGGGGAATGTAGTCCCCAAAAATGCATCAGAGGATGAGGATGCGCCGCAAAAGGAAACAAGTGCTCAGCAGAAGCTTGATACAGAGAATATCAAGTTTATGTACTGTACCGAGTTTATCGTGGAGAAAAAGAATAAAAATGTTAATGTTCTTTCCTTTAAAAAATCGATAGAAACTATAGGCGACAGTATGCTTGTTATAGATGATGATGATATCGTAAAAGTGCATATCCACACCAATAATCCGGGACATGTGCTGGAGTGTGCGGTGAAGCTTGGTGCTATGATTAATATAAAGATTGACAATATGAAGCATCAGCATCAGTCACTCATTAATCAGGAGGAAAAGAAAGAGGAAAAACCTCATAAGGAATATGGATTTGTGTCCATTTGCGCAGGCGATGGAATTGCCGGAATTTTTAAAGATTTGGGCGTTGATGAGGTTATCGAGGGCGGACAGACGATGAATCCGAGTACCGACGATATCTTGCGTGCAGTAAATGATATAAATGCGGACAATATTTTTGTATTCCCGAACAATAAGAATATAATTCTTGCTGCGAATCAGGCAAAGGAGCTTGCCAAGAAGAATGTAATAGTTATCCCTACAAGAAGTATTCCTGAATGTATTGCGGCGATGCTCAAGTTTGCAACCGGTAAAGATGCTGCAGCTAATGAGGCGGCTATGAATAAGGCAGTTTCAAAGGTTATGACGGGGCAGATTACATTCGCAGTAAGGGATACAGAAGTCGATGGACAGAAGATTGTAAAGGACGACATTTTAGGTATTGCCGGAAGTAAAATCAAGGTTGTAGGCAAGGATGTTGACGATGTTTTAGAAAAGCTTGTAGATGAGCTTTCTGATGAGGACAGCGAATTTATCACTCTTTATTACGGCGAGGATGTAAATAAAGAGGATGCGGAAAGTATAGCAGAGCGTATTGAAGAAAAGTACGATGATGTTGAGGTTTTAGTAAAATACGGCGGACAGCCGCTATATTACTATATCGTTTCTGTAGAATAACAGGGTTTAAAATGAAAGATATAAATTCACTAAACGGCATAGGAGAGAAAAGGGCAAAGCTATTCTTAAAAAAAGGAATAAAAACTGCCGAAGATTTGCTGTATTATTTTCCGAGGGGGCACGAGGACAGAACTAAGTTTTCTGAAATTTCCGACTGCCCCGTCGGTGATTTTGCGTGTGTAAAGGCAAAGGTGTTCTCTCCCGTCAAGGAAGCCCGTATAAGAAAAGGGTTTAGCGTCTATTCGATGATTGTCTTTGACGAGTCGGGGTCAATGAATATTGTGTGGTATAATAACCGCTTTGTAAAAAATGCATTTCGCACAGGTGATGAGGTTCTGTTTTACGGAAAGGTTGTTATTTCCCGCGGGAAAAAGGAAATGCAAAATCCTGTGTACGAAAGGCAGGAGAACCAGCATTTTATAGGTAAAATCGTTCCTGTGTATCCGCTTACAGAGGGACTCACACAGAAAATTGTGGCATCAGCGATGGAGCAGGCGATAGAAAGCGTCGGAAACCTCCGCGAAACAATCCCTTCAGCGCTAAGACAAAAATACGGACTTAGCGAAATCAATTTTGCGATGAAAAACATTCATTTTCCTGAGGATGCAAACAGCTATGAAATTGCAAGAAGGCGGTTTGTATTTGAGGAGCTGCTTACCTTACAGCTTGCACTTTCGGGAAAGAGAACAGACAGCAAAAAAGCAGTACGCACGCCGTTTTATGATACTGCCTGCGTAGAGGAGTTTATTAAAAGCTTGCCATACGAGTTGACCGGAGCACAGAAAAAAGTCATTATGGAAATGTGTGCTGATTTTGGCACCAATACACCGATGAACAGGCTTGTTCAGGGTGATGTGGGGTCGGGAAAGACGGTTGTTGCGGCAGCGGGAATGTATGTTGCACATAGAAATGGCTATCAGTCAGCAATTATGGCACCTACTGAAATTCTTGCAAATCAGCATTTTGAAACATTTTCCGAGTTATTTAAAGGTACAGGTATTGAGGTTGTGCTCTTAACGAGCGGGGTAAAGGAAAAAAAGAAAATATACGAAAAAATCAAAAGCGGAGAAGTAGCGGTTATCGTTGGCACAAATGCCATAATACAAAAGGATGTGGAGTTTAAAAGTCTTGGGCTTGTTGTGGCAGATGAGCAGCACCGCTTTGGTGTGGCGCAGCGTGCCGGACTTGTTATGAAAGGGGAAAACCCCAATACCCTCATTATGACGGCAACACCGATACCAAGGACACTTTCGTTGATTTTATACGGGGACCTTGATATTTCGGTGATTGATGAGCTGCCCCCCGGAAGAAAGCCGGTTTCGACATATGCCGTAGGCGAGGATATGCGAAAGAGGATTTATGCGTTTTTGGATAAGCATATTAAAAACGGCTCACAGGCGTATGTTGTGTGTCCGTTGATTGAGGAAAGCGAAAAAAGTGACCTTGCAAACGCAGAGGATATTTATAAAAGACTGACGCAGATTTTCCCTGATTATTCGGTTGGACTTGTCCACGGCAGGATGAAATCGCAGGAAAAGGACAGCGTAATGCGTGACTTTGCAGACAACAAAATTAAAATACTTGTTTCGACTACTGTCATTGAGGTTGGAGTTAATGTTCCCAACAGCAATATTATGATAATAGAAAATGCAGAAAGGTTCGGACTTTCCACTCTTCATCAGTTAAGAGGAAGAGTCGGAAGGGGAGCGGAGCAGGCGTTTTGCATAATGTTTGCACATTCAAATAACGATATTACGAAAAAGAGAATGAAAACTCTTTGCGAGTCAAATGATGGATTTTACATATCCGAACAGGATTTGAAGCTAAGAGGACCCGGAGATTTCTTCGGTACCCGTCAACACGGACTTCCTGAGCTTGCGGTTGCAAATCTTTTCACCGACACTGAAATTTTAAAGGATGCACAGAATGCAGCGAGGGATATCCACGAGGGTGTAATTCATATCAGCGAAGAAGAGGCACGGATTATTGAGGAAAAGGTTCAGAAAATTTTAGCGGATAATGTTGTTATGAACTGATTTTTTGGATAAATAATAAAATTTTTGATAAAAATTTTAAAAATTTGACAAAAAATATTGACCTTTGACACAATATAAGTTACAATGTATGTAGCACTGTGGAGGTTTGTCATGAGAATTATTGCAGGAAGCAGACGGGGACATAAGCTCTTTGAATTTGAAGGACAGGATATCCGTCCGACTACCGACAGAGTTAAGGAATCAATATTTAATCTTATTCAGGAATATATTCCGGGAAGCCGTGTGCTTGACCTGTTCGGGGGAAGTGGAGCGCTTTGCCTTGAGGCACTCAGTCGTGGAGCCGAGTGTGCGGTGTGCATAGATATTGATAAAGCTTCAATCGGGGTTATCAGGAAAAATGCAGAATCCTTAGGGTTTGACAACATTGAAATAATCAACACAGATGCAATGAACTATATAGCTTCAGCATCAAAGCAGTTTTCGGTTATATTTTTGGACCCGCCGTATAACAAGGGCTTTATCGCACCTGTTATCGGTGCAATAGTGGAAAAAGACTTGCTTTTAGAAAACGGAATAATTGTTCTGGAAAGCGATTTTTCGGACGAGCATAGCGATTTTCCGGGGCTTGCCATTATAAAACAACGAAAATACGGCAGAAGCTATGTGACAATATACCAAAGAGGGTGAATTAACTTGAGGATTGCGGTATATCCGGGAAGCTTTGACCCTATCACCAACGGGCATTTAGACATTATAAAGCGCGCATCGAGGCTGTATGACAAGCTGATTATCGGCGTGCTTAACAATTCAAGTAAAAAACCGCTCTTTTCAGCGGAAGAACGCAAGGCTATGATAGATGAGGTTATCTTAGGCATTGACAATGTAAGTTGCGATGTGTTCAGTGGTCTGTTGGTAGACTTTGCAAAACAAAACGGGGCAACGGTTATTGTTAAGGGTGCCAGAACTGTTGCGGATTTCGAATATGAATTCCAGATGGCACAGCTTAATAAAGCGTTAAATCCTGAATATGAAACGATGTTTATGATGACGGATACAAAGTATTCGTATATCAGCTCAAGCATGGTAAAAGATGTTGCTAAGTATAATGGCGAATTGAACGGACTGGTTCCGCAAAATGTCATTTTAAAAATAAAAGATAAAATACAGAGGGAGTTTTGAAGATGGAAATTATGGAAATCATCGATATGATGGAGGAAACTATTGACAAGGCACCGGTGGTTCCTTTGAGCGGCAAGATTGTCGTTGACAAGGAGGATCTTTTGGACTACATTCAGGAAATGCGTTTAGTATTCCCGGATGAAGTTAAGGAAGCGAAGTGGGTTAAGGAAGAAAGAGAAAGAATCTTAGCCGAAGCTCAGTCACGCAGCGAAGCGATGATCAAAAATGCTGAGGAAAAGGTTGTTCAGATGATTGATGAGCACGAGGTTACAAAGCAGGCTGTTGAGCAGGCTAACCAGCTTCTTAATGAGTCACAGACAAAGGCTATGGAAATAAAGACTGATTGTGACCAGTATGCTGATGATATTTTAAACGATCTCGAAAAGCGTCTTGATATGCTTTTAAGAAAGGTACATGACGATAAGGCTTATTTTGAAAATAAGTAATTGTGTCATCAATTCCGGGATTTTGGCTATGCCGTATTCGGTATAGCCTTGTTTACTGTTTAGTAAAATTTGAAGGTGATAGTTATGCAATATGAATCAAACAGTCATCAAGAAACGCAAGGAATTGCGATAGAATTTGCAAAAAAGCTGACCGCCGGTGATGTTTTATGCCTTTCGGGTGATTTAGGAGTCGGCAAAACTGCGTTTGTACAGGGGTTGGTACAGGGTCTTGGTATTTCGGAATATGTTTCAAGCCCTACCTTTACGATTGTAAATTGCTATGACGGGGATATGCCGGTTTATCATTTTGATGTATACCGCATAAGTGACGAGGACGAGATGTATGAAATTGGATACGAGGAGTACATTTACGCAAATGGTGTGTCGATTATTGAATGGCCTGAAATGATTTCGGGAATACTACCTGATAAAAGGTACGATATTACAATCGAAAAAAACCTCGAAAAACACGAGGATTATCGCAAAATTACTATTGAAAAACGGGGAGAATAATGAAAATTTTAGCAGTTGACACATCGGCACAGGTCGCATCATGCGCACTTGTCGAGGAGGATAAGCTTATCTGCGAGTGTGTTTTAAATAACGGACTTACTCACTCACAGACTTTGATGCCGATGATAGATGATGTTTTTAAAAAGAGCAAAATGACTCCGGCAGATATAGATATTTATGCAGTTTCAAACGGTCCGGGTTCCTTTACGGGCTTGAGAATTGGTGTAACTACAGTTAAAGGTCTTGCCCATGCTACCGAGAAGCTGGTTGTTGGCATCAATACTCTGGAGGCACTTGCATATAATGTTCCGTTTTGCCCGCATATAATTGTGCCGATTATGGACGCGAGGCGTGAGCAGGTGTATAATGCCTTTTACCGATATGAAAACGGCAGAGTACGCGAGGTAGTTCCGCCGAGAGCAATAGCGCTTGCCGACTGCATTGACGAACTTATGGAATACGGCGAAAAGGCGGTATTTGTCGGTGACGGAGTGGCTGTTCATAAGGAAAGAATAAAGGAAATAATGGGCGATATGGCACTTTTTGCACCCCAAATCGCAAATGCACAAAGGGCGTCGGCTGTGGCGGAGGCTGCAAAGGGCAAAGACGGTATGCATTATTCAGAGTTAGTGCCGGTATATTTACGAAAATCTCAGGCAGAGCGTGAAGCGGAAGAAAGGGGAAATAAATAATGTTAGCAATAGGTTCTGACCACGGAGGATTTGAACTCAAAAACCACATTATAAATCATTTGAAGGAAAACGGGGTAGAAGTTACCGATTTTGGTACATATGATGAAAATAGCGTAGACTATCCCGATATTGCAAAAAAAGTGGGCGAGGCTGTTAGCTCGGGTGAATGTGAAAAAGGAATTTTGATTTGCGGAACTGGCATAGGTATTTCAATAGCGGCAAATAAAATAAAGGGCATCCGTGCAGCGCTTTGCAGTGATGTATATTCTGCTAAGATGACAAAACAGCATAATAATGCAAATATTATATGCCTTGGTGGCAGAGTTACAGGCCGTGAGCTTGCGTTTATGATTGTTGATACATGGCTGGGCGAAGAATTCCTTGGTGGCAGACACGCAGACAGAATTGCAAAAATACACGGTCTTGAAAACTGAATACAAAGCTATTGTAAATAAAAATGGAGTTGCAGAAAGCTACTACTTATAGTTCTGAGGCTCTGATATTTACAAAAATTAAAACCGATTGGGATTTTCCCAATCGGTTTTTGTCGTTTAATCGTTATCACAATCTCTGTCATCACAGCAACCTCTTGTTAAAAGTGTTACTAAGAAAATTACAAACAGAATAACGACGGCTGTTATCAAAAGAGGCAACGCCTCTATAAGTGTTGAGGCAAAATTTGCGCCAAGGATAAGGCCGATTACTGCCAGAATAAGGGCAGCTAAAAATACCAGAGCCAGGTCATAAAGACGGCAGCATCTTGTGAAGCAGCGAAGACCGCTCCTTTCAGGTCTGTTAACAGGACAATACATATATTCACCTCCTTGTCGGTATGTAAAAGCATTCCTAATAACATAATATGTAACCCTGAAAATTTTGTTAAAAGAATAACATAAAATTATTGATTATAGACGGCGATTGTGGTATAATATGAAAAAAGAATTCTGGAGGAAGAAGCTAATGAAAACTGATATTGAAATTGCTCAAAGCGTCAAAATGTCGCATATACGCGATATCGCACAAACTGCAGGAATTGACGAAAAATATCTGGAACAGTACGGAAACTATAAGGCAAAGGTTGACCTTTCAATATTAAAGGAAAACACAAATGCGGACGGAAAGCTTATTTTAGTTACAGCGATAACGCCGACGCCTGCCGGAGAAGGCAAAACTACAACAACTATTGGTCTTGCCGATGGTATGAAAAAAATCGGAAAGAATGTCATGGTGGCACTGCGTGAACCGTCGTTGGGACCGGTATTCGGTGTTAAGGGCGGAGCTGCAGGCGGCGGTTATGCACAGGTTGTTCCTATGGAGGACATAAATCTTCATTTCACGGGTGACTTCCACGCAATCGGCGCAGCAAACAATCTGTTAGCTGCGATGCTCGATAACCATATTCATCAGGGGAATGCACTCGGTATTGACCCAAGAAGAATTACTTGGAAAAGATGCGTTGATATGAATGACAGACAGCTTCGTTTTGTTGTGGATGGTCTGGGCGGAAAGGTCAATGGTGTTCCGCGTGAGGATGGATATGACATAACAGTTGCATCTGAAATAATGGCAGTTTTGTGTCTTGCAAGCTCAATAACAGACTTAAAGGAACGCCTGTCAAGAATAATTGTAGGGTATACCTATGCTGATGAGCCTGTAACGGCAGGTCAGCTAAATGCAGCAGGTGCTATGACAGCACTCTTAAAGGATGCAATAAAGCCAAACTTGGTTCAGACTTTGGAGGGAACTCCTGCACTTGTTCATGGTGGCCCGTTTGCTAATATTGCACACGGCTGTAACTCGGTGACTGCAACACGCTTAGCCTTAAAGCTTGGTGATTATGCCATAACTGAAGCAGGCTTCGGTGCAGATTTGGGAGCAGAGAAGTTCCTTGACATCAAGTGTCGCTTTGCGGGATTAAAGCCGGCATGTGTTGTGCTGGTAGCAACTATAAGAGCGCTTAAAATGCACGGCGGAGTTCCAAAAACAGAGCTTGCGACAGAAAATCTTGAGGCACTCGAAAAGGGAATGCCTAACCTCTTAAAGCACCTTTCAAACATTACAGATGTTTATAAGTTGCCTTGCGTGGTTGCTGTTAACAAGTTCCCTACAGATACCGATAAGGAAGTTGAGCTTATCATTGAAAAGTGCCGAGAGCTTGGAGTGAATGTGGTTCTTTCGGATGTGTGGGCAAAAGGCGGAGATGGCGGCGTTGAGCTTGCAGAGGAGGTTGTAAAGCTTTGCGAAAAAGATAATGACTTCACATTCTGCTATGACTCAAACGACAGCATTAAGGATAAAATCGATTCAATTGTTAAAAAGATTTATGGTGGCGATGGCGTAATCTTCACAAAAAATGCCGAAACACAGATTAAAAAGCTCGAAGATTTGGGTTATGGAAATCTGCCTGTTTGTATGGCAAAGACGCAGTACAGCTTCTCGGATGATATGACAAAGCTGGGTGCACCAAAAGGCTTTGAAATAACTGTGCGAAATGTTAAAATTTCAGCAGGAGCAGGCTTTGTTGTTGCATTAACCGGTGATATTATGACTATGCCGGGACTCCCGAAAGCACCTGCAGCAGAGCGCATTGATGTTGATGAAAACGGCGTAATTACAGGATTATTCTAATTGAAAAGCCCGGCAGAAGCCGGGCTTTTTTTAATTGTTTTCGTCGCAAAATCCGACAATCTTTTCAGTTAAGCACTTAAAGATATTGGCAGATGCAGCAACTTGTATAATTAAGTCATTTATGCGTTCAGGAGCGATGTCCTCTTTTGTTAAAATCGGACTGGCGATTTTATCTGCCTGGTCGGATACATATTTGAACGCTTTTTTTTGATTAGCGACAAAGGAATTGTAAATACTCTTTACCTCATCATCAGGGATTTCAGTCGGCAGAATTTTCTGCACGGTTGAAATGTTAAGACTCTGCTTTAATGTGCAGATTACTATTATGTATGCAAGATGTGCACGACTATATTTTTTCTTTACGGGTGCCGGCATCATTTTAAGCTTTACATAATTGTTAATCATCTGTCTTGTTATAACGCTGTTTTCGTTCGAAAACAGGCGTATGCTCGAAAGATAGCGATTCACAAGCTCAACTACCTGATCCATATAAAGGTCAAGGGCAGGAATTTCATCCCAAAGGGGAAGAGAACATTCCTCCAAAAGTTTTTTGCATTCATCAAAACAGCGAAATGCATCGGTTTTTGAATAGTTCATTTTCGAAATCCTCTCTTTTATTTTAGAAGTGCTTCTGCGATTTTGTCGTTTACGGTGAACATAGTGGTATCCCCGTGCTGCTTGTAGAGGTCGCCGTACTTAACCGCCTCATGGCACCGTTTTTGGAATATTTTTTCTTTCTTCTGTTGGTGCCTGTCGCAGAAAGAATTAAGAGCGCTAAAGCATACCTATTCTTATGATAACATAAGCATCGTGTGCTGCGGCAAGCGGATTTTTGATTTCGGTGTAGCTCAAATACCCGTTGTATCATTTAACAACATAATTATAACAAATATGGAAAAAAAATCAATAGACAATTATGCTTTTTATAAAGAAAATATTGACAAGGATTTCAATATGTGATAATATAGTATTAATTACTATGTGTATTGGTTTTAAAAGCCGTGTTTTGTGAA
This sequence comes from Clostridia bacterium, assembly GCA_045591565.1. Taxonomy (GTDB): domain Bacteria; phylum Bacillota; class Clostridia; order UBA1381; family UBA1381; genus UBA1738. The sequence continues at coordinate 2,628 of JAZNTB010000058.1, read as the reverse complement.
TATATGCAAAAAGAACAATAGAAAGGACAGAGACTTCAATGAGAAAAGAAAAGGCAGCAAAGAGAGTACAGACACTTGGCGAGGAGATAGCAAATGCAATTTCGCATGGCCTTGGAACGGGGCTTTCAATAGCCGGAATGGTAGTATTGATTGTGACAGCCGCAAAAAACGGAATGGGCGCTACGGCGATAGTCAGCGCAGCACTCTACGGCTTTGGCCTTATAATGCTTTATACAAATTCGTCACTTTATCATTCTCTTACCAATAAAAAGGCGAAAAAGGTATTCAGGATATTTGATCATTGTTCTATATTTCTGCTGATATTAAGTTCGTACATTCCCGTGCTTTTGGTAATGGTAGGTGGAGCACTTGGCTGGACAATGTTCGGAATTAACACCTTTTGCACAGTACTTGGAATAGTTTTAAATTCTATAAATCTTGAACGCTGGGACAGACTTTCGCAAGTTCTTTATGTGGTGATAGGCTGGTCCGCTCTTATGATTATTAAACCGTTGCTTGATGTTCTGGTCCTTCCGGAAATAATACTTCTGGTTTTGGGCGGTCTTGCATATACGGTCGGGTTGGTTTTTTATGCAAATCACAGATTTAAATATATGCATTTTATATGGCACATTTTCGTGCTTGCAGGAAGCGTACTCCAGTACTTCTTTATTTTACATTTTTATATGAGGTGATTCAAAATGAAAAAAGAGCTTAATATTGTCAACCACGGAATTTACGGAAAAGAACCCCTCTTTGAAGTTTATGAGATAAATACATTAAAGGATATGTTCGAACAGAGCACAAAAAAGCATGAAAGTCTTACTGCATTTTTGCAAAAGCCTGATGCGAAATCACCGTATGCGGAAACTACATATGCAAAGTTTCGTGAGGATGTATATGCGCTTGCAACCGGACTTATAGGTATGGGGCTCAAGGATAAAAAAATCGCAGTAATCGGTGAAAATCGATACGAGTGGGCACTTTCCTATATGTCGGTTGTGACGGGCGTGGGAACAGTAGTCCCGATAGATAAAGAACTCCCTTATGATGAGGTGAAGTATCTTCTTGATTTTGCTGAATGCTCGGCAGTTATCTGTTCATCAAAAATGCTCAGGGTAAAGCCGGAGCTTGCAGAGTATGAAAACTGCATCTGTATGGATGAACGCGATGGTATGCTGACGCTTGCCGGAGTTATGGCAAAGGGAAAAGAGTTGCTTGCAGGAGGGGATACAACCTATGCAGACAGCAAGGTTGAGCCTGATGATGTTAATATAATTCTTTTCACTTCAGGAACGACGGGAGTGGCAAAGGGTGTTATGCTTTCACACAGAAATATCTGCTCTAATATAATGAATACCTGTGCCGTGTTTAAAATCGGACCGGAGGACAGAGTATTCTCGCTTCTTCCGCTGCATCACACATATGAATGTACCTGCGATTTTCTGTGTGAGATATATGCCGGCGCATCTATCGCATATTGTCAGGGGTTAAAGTATATCGTAAAGAATATGCAGGAAAGTCAGCCTACTATGTTTTTCGCAGTACCGCTTGTGCTTGAGTCAATTCACAGAATGCTTTTGAAAACTCTTGAGAAAAAGGGAAAAACAAAAACTGTTAAAATGGGAATTAAAATTTCCAAAATTCTTTTGAAACTGGGCATTGATATAAGAAGAAAGTTGTTTGGGGAAATAATCGACCAGTTCGGCGGAAAGCTGAAAATGTTCCTTGTCGGGGCGGCGCATATTGACGGAAACATTCTTCAGTTCTTTACCGACCTCGGAATAACAAGTATACAAGGCTACGGAATGACTGAGTGCTCACCGCTCATTGCGGCAAACCGCGTTTGCAGACACAGAAACGAGTCTGCGGGACTTCCTATTCCTGAAATGTTAGTTAAGGTTGACAGTCCAGATGCCGATGGAGTAGGCGAAATTCTGGTAAAAGGCGAAAATGTAATGGTGGGGTATTATAAAAATCAGGAGGAAACTGATAAGGTTTTAAGGGATGGCTGGCTACATACCGGTGATATGGGATATATTGATGATGGCTTTATCTACCTTACCGGAAGGGGAAAGAATGTAATAATTACATCAAACGGAAAGAATGTATTCCCGGAAGAAATAGAAAGCTATCTGTGCCGTTCACCGTATATCTTGGAAAGTCTTGTGTATGAGTCGGAAGCTGAAAATGAGGAGAAACGGGTAATAACCGCACAGGTTTATCCTGATTTTGCAGAGGTTGAACAGCGGCTGGGCGAGGATTACACAGAAGAAGCGCTAAATAATCTTATTGCAGATGAGATAAAGGCAATAAACAAGACAATTCCGCAATATAAGGCGGTGGCTAAATTTATTGTCAGAAAAGAAGAATTCGTTAAAACAACAACACAGAAGATTAAAAGGTCTGCAAATATATAAAAAAGCTTTTGATAAAAGCCCCGCCTGCGGGCGTAGGATTATGGTAGCAGTTTTGTTATTCCGTCATTGCTAAGGCAATTTCCTGCATAATAAAAAAGCTTTTGATAAAAGCCCCGCCTGCGGGCGTAGGATTATGGTAGCAGTTTTGTTATTCCGTCATTGCTAAGGCAATTTCCTGCATAATAAAAAAGCTTTTGATAAAAGCCCC
>JAZNTB010000057.1:0-12924 GCA_045591565.1 Clostridia bacterium | reverse complement strand
AGAAGGCGGCCGTCACACACCATTCTTCAACAACTACAGACCACAGTTCTATTTCAGAACAACTGACGTTACAGGTGTTATCACACTTCCTGCAGGTACAGAAATGTGTATGCCTGGCGATAATGTTAAGATGACTGTTGAACTCATCACACCTATCGCTATTGAAAAGGGTCTCCGTTTCGCTATCCGTGAAGGTGGCCGTACAGTTGGTTCAGGTGTCGTTTCAGAAGTAGAAGAGTAATCTAACTTTTATATGTTAATTAAAACGGTTTTTGCAAATTTTGCAAAATCCGTTTTTTTTTTAGCCTTAAAAAATTACATATATCAATCACGGAATAATAAAAAACTACATTAATCATACGCTCATAAAAAAGCTTTTTTTATTTTTCAAAAAAATATTATAAATAATTGCAAAGCGGTAAATAATAATAACAGCATCTTAATGAAAGGAAGATTATTTAAAATGAATAAAGTAAAAATTCTACTTGTGGCAGCACTTGCCGCAATGATGCTTGCCGGCTGCGGAAATGATGACGGAAATACATCTTCATCACCATCGCCATCGCCATCTGCTACAAACAACAATACCGGTAATGCAATGGATGATATGGGGAACGCCGTGGAAGATATGGGTCAGGGTGCAGGAAACGCCATGGAAGAAACCGGAAACGCAGTAAAAAACGCGACCGGCATGAACAACAGTAATAAGTAACTGAAAACTGCTGCTCAAAACAGGCAGCAGTTTTTTGTATAGTTTTGTGTAGTTAGGAAGTTAATCGTCAGTCCGCGCACCAAGTATGTGTATACAGCGCAGGCGTGAGTAATTATATGTATTTAAATTGCGCTGAAAAGCATCGTTATTATGAGCACAGACAAAGTAATTGAGTCTCCCATTTATAGGAATTATAGTGGTGAGAACAAGGGAGTGATAGAAGTCGCCCCTGTTATCGCCTAATTGTAGAATGTCACCGGGAAGCGCCGCAGAAAGCGGAACATCTGTTGCATACGGGCCGATGCCATCATTTTGTGTCATAAAGTTGTAAAAAAATTCCACACCTGACCATGAAGGGGATTTATCGTTTGCTGAAATATAATACCAACCAAATGTAGGGGTATAGTTCATGACATTGCATCCGGCATACACACTTTGCGAGGCAAAGGAGGTGCAGTCGCCGCCAATGTCTGCATAATCGTAATATGCAGGATTTCGTGCAAGCGCCCATTTTAAGGCATACTCTACAGCTGCAGTTCGGTTATATTCAATTTCGCGCATAGTTACCTCCATAAAATATAGTTACGGAATACTATATGCAAAATTTGGTTTGGTTATTCCAAATCAAAATGCAGGTGGGAGATTCCACTTGTATCGGGTTGCAAGCATACGCAAGGCAAAGGTCACTCCTGCTGCTGCAAAGGCTGAGACGGTGTAGCCTATACCGCACATATGCATAATATAGAAAAGTCCGCTTCCGGCAATGGCTGCAAGTGCATATACATGCTTTCTGAGCACCACGGGGATTTCCTGAACCATAATATCGCGGATAAAACCGCCGCCTATTGCGGTTATGGTGCCTAAGAAAATACAGAAAAATGCGTTCTGAGAAAAACCATATTCTATTGCAGCCTGTGTGCCGAGTACCACAAAAACACCAAGTCCGAGTGCGTCGAAGATGTTGTTGATGCTGTCAATTAAAGCTGTATTTTTTAAATAGGTATCCTTTCCTATGATTGATACAATTAAAAATATTATCAGTGCAGTTGCCGCAGCGACAAGAACATATGTAGGGTCTACAAACACCTTAGGAGGCTGCAGACCGAGCAGAATATCACGGAATATTCCTCCGCCGGTTGCGGTCACAACGGCAAGAGTGGCTGTTCCGAAGGGGTCGGTATGCTTGTCGAGTGCTACCATAGCGCCGGATACGGCAAAGGCGATAACACCTATCATACATATGAAATTCATTATAAGTTCGGTATACATATTTGCTCCTCTCCTTTGATATTTGCTATATTATATTAGTATATTATGCGGAATATTTCAATAAAATTTATGCTTTAAACTGTGTCGGAAAAAAGAACATTTTGGGTGTTTTCTGTTGACATAAAACGAGATATGTGGTATTATCAAGATGTATTTAAAGCTGTTTTTGACAGCCGAATTGTGATGTGTTTAGCGGGGTGATTGCAATTAAAGCACTGGAAGAAAAGATTTTGATGGAAGGAAAAGTTTTGCCCGGCAATGTATTGCAGGTAGGAAGCTTTCTTAATCAACAGCTTGATATCGACTTTTTAAAGAAAATCGGAGCAGAAATAGCTCGTCTTTATAAAGATGACGCAGTTAATAAGATTTTAACGATTGAAGCTTCGGGTATAGCTATTGCGGTTGCTGCCGGATTTTATATGGATGTTCCGGTTGTTTTTGCCAAAAAGAACAGATCAAACAATGTTGCAGGGGATGCATATACCGTTGAGGTTGAGTCCTATACTCATGCAACTGTAAATAAAATTGTTGTCAGTAAGGAGTTCCTTGATAAAAACGACAGAGTTCTGATAGTGGATGACTTTCTTGCAAACGGAAAGGCTCTGAATGGTCTTACCCAAATCGTAAATGATGCGGGGGCAACTGTTGTTGGTGCAGCTATTGCGATTGAGAAAGGCTTTCAGGGCGGCGGAGATGCCCTCCGAAGACGCGGCATAAGAGTTGAATCGCTTGCCATTATTGATAAAATGACAGATGATTCGCTGGAGTTTCGGCCGCAAAACTAAAGATGATGTAAATTAAATTTACATAAATTAAATTTGCCGAAAGGCGCGGAGGTATTTATAATGAAAAAGATCACATCATTGTTATTGGTACTCACTTTGATTGTTTCGTGCTTTGCTCTTGTGGGCTGTGGCGGAACAGAAGTTGTATCTGACGACATCAAGGTAGGATTTATCTTCCTGCATGATGAAAACTCAACTTATGACAAGAACTTCATTGACGCAGCAACTGCTGCAAAGGAAGCTCTCGGACTTACAGATGAACAGGTTCTTTTCAAGACAAACATTCCTGAGACATCTGAGTGCTACGAAGCCGCTGCTGACCTTGTAGATTCAGGCTGTGACCTCGTTTTTGCAGACAGCTTTGGTCACGAAGACTTCATTATCCAGGCAGCAAAAGAATTCCCTGAGGTTATTTTCTGCCACGCAACAGGAACAAAGGCTCACACAGAGAATCTTCCTAACTTCTACAATGCATTCGCTTCAATTTACGAAGGCCGTTACCTTGTAGGTTATGCAGCTGGTATGAAGATTAACGAAATGATTGAAGAAGGCAAGATTACAGCAGACCAGGCTAAGATGGGTTATGTAGGTGCTTATCCTTATGCAGAGGTTAAGTCAGGCTACACATCATTCTTCCTTGGTGCACGCGCTGCTTGCCCAAGCGTAACAATGGATGTTAAGTTTACAAACTCATGGTTTGATATCGCAGCTGAAAAGGAAACAGCAAATGCTTTGATTGCGGATGGTTGTGTCTTAATCAGTCAGCACGCAGACTCAGAGGGTGCTCCTAAGGCTTGTGAAGAAGCAGGTATCCCAAATGTCGCTTACAACTTAGATACTCGTGAGTGGGGTCCTAACACAGCTTTAATCTCATCAAAGATTAACTGGCAGCCATACTTTGAGCACATCATCACAGCAGTAGCTGAGGGCACAGAAATCGAGCAGGACTTCTGTAAGGGTCTTGCAGACGATGTTGTTCAGATACTTGGCCTGAATGATAAGGTTGCAGCTGAAGGTACAGAAGCTAAGCTTGAGGAAATCAAGGATAAGCTTATCGCCGGCGAAATCAAGGTATTTGATACTGCAAACTTCACAGTTGGCGGCAAGAAGCTTGAGTCATACAAGGCAGATGTTGATTCTGACGCAGCATTCGAAAAGGATACAGAAGTTGTGGCTGATGGATACTTCCATGAGTCAGAATACCGTTCAGCTCCATACTTCGATGTAGATATAGACGGAATTACTATAAAATAATAGATAATATTACCTCAGGTGGGCGTTTTGCGCCCATCTGGGGGTATTTTCATTTTGAAAAAAGTATACAGGCTGTATGCTTTTTTGAGCGTGAAAGCACAAGAAATAACAGGAGGGATAACGTGAAAGCGGCCATTGAACTAAAAAACATAACTAAAACCTTTGGTAGCGTTGTTGCTAATAAGAATGTGTGCCTTTCGGTGAACAAGGGCGAAATACTTTCCATACTGGGAGAAAACGGTAGTGGAAAAACAACACTTATGAATATGATTTCAGGAATTTATTTTCCTGACGAAGGGCAAATCTTTATAGATGGTGAAGAAGTAATAATTCGCTCGCCTAAAGATGCATATAAATACAAAATAGGAATGATACATCAGCACTTTAAGTTGGTGGATGTATTTACTGCGGCTGAAAATGTTATCCTTGGTCTTGATGACGGAAAGAAATTTGATAAAAAAGCTGCAGCCAAGCGTGTTGGCGAGATTGGAGAACGCTATGGCTTTGCGATTGACCCGATGAAGAAAATTTATGAGATGTCGGTTTCGGAAAAGCAGACTGTTGAGATTATAAGGGTTCTGTACCGTGGTGCGGATATTCTTATTCTGGACGAGCCGACGGCTGTTTTGACACCTCAGGAAACGCAAAAGCTGTTTGCTGTGCTTCGCCGTATGCGTGATGATGGAAAAGCAATCGTAATTATAACACATAAACTGCATGAGGTACTATCGCTTTCCGACCGTGTTTCGGTTTTAAGAAAGGGAGAGTATGTAGGAACTGTTAATACGAGTGAAACGAACGAGGCAGAGCTTACTGAAATGATGGTTGGAAAAAAGGTTTCGCTTAATATTGACCGTGACGAGCCGGAAAATCCGGAGGAACGCCTTGAGGTAAGACATATTAACTGCATAAACCGTGAGGGCGTACCTGTATTAAATGATATTTCATTTACTGCATATTCAGGGGAAATTTTAGGTATTGCAGGTATAGCAGGCAGCGGTCAGAGAGAGCTGCTAGAATCTATTGCAGGTCTTCAAAAGCTTAACGACGGCGAGATTTTCTATCACAATCCAAAGAATAAAAAGATTGAGAATTTAAGGGACAAAACGCCTATGCAAATAAGAGATATGGGCGTGCGTCTTTCATTTGTTCCTGAGGACAGACTCGGTATGGGACTTGTCGGCAATATGGATATAGTAGATAATATGATGCTGAGAAGCTACAGAAAGGGAAAGTCTGTATTCTTAGAGCGTAAGGGCCCTAAGAATCTGGCAGAGGAGATAATAGAAAGACTTGAAGTTGCAACGCCGAGTGCAAACACGCCTGTAAGACGCTTGTCGGGCGGTAATGTTCAAAAGGTGCTCGTTGGCCGTGAAATTGCATCATCGCCGACAGTGCTTATGGCTGCATATCCGGTCAGAGGTCTTGACATCAATTCATCATATACAATTTACAACCTTTTAAATGAGCAGAAAAGACGCGGGGTTGCAGTTATATTCGTAGGAGAAGACCTTGATGTTCTTTTAGAGCTTTGTGACCGCATACTTGTTCTGTGCGGCGGAAAGGTGAGCGGAGTAGTAGACGCAAGAAGTACAAGTAAAGAAGAAATAGGACTTTTAATGACAAAGCAGGGGGAGGTGCAAGAGGATGCGGAATAATGAAAAGCATACACATGAGCCGAGAATTCAAATCACAAAAAGAGGTGCGATGGACTGGAAGAAGGCGTGGGGAGTGCGTGCTGCTGCAATCATTCTGGCACTCTTGATATGCGCCTTGGTGATAGTTCTCCTGACGGGCTATAATCCGCTTAAGGTTTACAGCGAAATGATAAGAGGAACTTTTGGTTCGTCAAGAAAAATATGGAATACTCTGCAAAAAATGTCGATGCTCTTGTGCGTGTCCTTAGCGGTGACACCGGCATTTAAGATGAAATTCTGGAACATCGGTGCAGAAGGACAGGCGTTAGTCGGCGGTCTTGCTGCAGCTGCATGTATGATTTATTTTGGCGACACGGTGCCGGGGATTATTTTGTTCCCCCTAATGGCAGCAACATGTATTTTAGCCGGCATGATATGGGGGCTTATTCCTGCATACTTTAAGGCAAAATTCAATACAAACGAAACTCTGTTCACGCTTATGATGAACTATGTTGCGATGCAGGTTGTATCTTTCTTCATAGTTATGTGGGAAAATCCTAAGGATTCAAACACAGTGGGCGTTATAAACCGCTTAACAGGTGGAGGATGGCTGCCGACCTTGTTTGGACAAAAATATCTTTTGAACATTATCATTGTTGCACTGCTTACAGTTGCAATGTATATATATCTTCGTTATAGCAAGCACGGTTATGAGATTGCAGTTGTCGGTGAAAGTGAAAACACTGCAAGATATGTCGGAATAAATGTAAAGAGGGTAATACTGAGAACTATGGCACTGTCAGGTGCTCTTTGCGGTATTGCGGGACTTTTGCTCGTAAGCGGAACCGACCATACAATAAACACAGCAACAGTAGGTGGAATGGGCTTTACTGCAATTATGGTTTCCTGGCTTGCTAAATTCAATCCTATATTTATGACACTTACCTCATTCCTGATTGTATTTTTAGAGCGTGGAGCGGGCGAAATCGCAACTGCTTTTCAGCTCAACGAAAGTGTATCCGATATTTTGACGGGAATAATATTATTCTTTATTATCGGAAGCGAGTTTTTTGTTCAGTATAAGGTTAATTTCCGTGCGAAACATAAGGAGGGTAAGGCATGATAGCGACAATTATAAACAAAGCCATTGTGCAGGGGATTCCTCTTCTGTTTGGCTCAACAGGTGAAATTATTACAGAGAAATCAGGAAACTTAAATCTTGGTATTCCGGGCATAATGTATATGGGTGGCAGCTGTGGGGTAATCGGTGCATACCTTTATGAGCAAGCTGTGGAAACTCCGCATCCATTCTGGTGCATATTGATTCCGCTTCTGGCGTCGCTTTTAGGCTCTGCGTTTGCTGCGCTTATTTATAGCTTTTTGACAATAACACTTCGTGCGAACCAGAATGTTACCGGTCTTGCGCTTACTACCTTCGGTGTTGGCTTTGGTGACTTTTTCGGCGGCTCAATGACAAAGATTTTTGCTGACGGCGGAAACCTTTCGGTAAAAACTACGGCAGACTATTTCAAAACAACACTTCCGTTTGCAGATAATCTCGGATGGTTTGGAGAAATATTCTTATCATACGGATTTTTGGCATATGTGGCAGTTATAATTGCTCTTTTAGCTGCATGGTTTTTAAAGCATACGAGAGCCGGACTGCATCTTTGCAGTGTTGGTGAAAATCCTGCAACAGCGGATGCGGCAGGTATTAATGTAACAAAATATAAGTATCTTGCGACCTGCATTGGTGGTGCTATTGCAGGTCTTGGCGGACTGTATTTTATTATGGACTACACAGGCGGCTCATGGACAAATGGCGGCTTTGGCGACCGTGGTTGGCTTGCAATCGCGCTTGTTATTTTTGCTCTGTGGAAGCCGAATGTGGGAATTTTGGGTTCATTCGTTTTTGGAGGACTTTATATTGCATACACATATATTTCAGGTCTTTCGCGAAGTGCTATTGCAATCTTTAATATGCTGCCGTATCTAGTAACGATAGTTGTGCTTATAATTACGAGTGCAAGAAGTCAGAAAGAAAATCAGCCGCCAAAGAGTCTTGGACTCCCATATTTCAGAGAGGAACGATAGTAAAAAGGAGATTGAAATGAAAAAGGATATACTCATAATTGGCGCAGGTCCTGCCGGAATTTTCACTGCTCTTGAAATGATAAGGCGTGGCAATAAAAAGAGCATTGTTATTGTGGAAAAGGGACAGAGTATAGAAAAAAGGCATTGTCCTAAGACAAAAACACAAAAATGCGTCGGATGTAAGCCGTATTGCCACATAACAACAGGCTTTTCAGGTGCGGGAGCTTTTTCTGACGGAAAGCTGTCCTTATCGCCGGATGTCGGAGGAAACCTCCCGACTCTAATCGGTGAGGAACTTACCAGAGAACTTATTGACTACACAGATAAAATTTATCTTGAATTCGGCGCAGATACTCATATTGAGGGAGTAAGTAATGCCGAGGAAGTTAAGGAAATAAGGAAAAATGCAATTTCAGCAGGTCTTAAGCTTGTGGATTGTCCTATACGCCATTTAGGGACAGAAAAAGCACAGGACATCTATCTTGCTATCGAGAAAAGCCTTCTTGAAAGCGGTGTTGAAATTATGTTTGGCTATGAGTGTACCAATTTGATTTTAGAAGATAATGTCTGCAAGGGGGCATATATCACAGATGGAAAAAATAAAAACGAGATTTATGCCGACCATGTGATAGTTGCAACAGGAAGACGAGGAGCCGAGTGGCTTGAACACATCTGTGCCGAACACAATATAGCACACGAGCCGGGAACTGTTGATATAGGCGTGCGTGTTGAGGTAAGAAATGAAGTAATGGAAAAGGTGAATAAGGTGCTTTATGAGTCGAAGCTCATAGGCTGGCCTGAACCATTTAAGAACAAGGTGCGTACATTCTGCCAGAATCCGGGCGGATTTGTGAGTCAGGAAAATTACGATAATGATTTGGCGGTGGTAAACGGTCATTCCTATAAGGAAAAGAAGTCGGATAACACCAATGTTGCAATTTTATGCTCACATAATTTCTCGGTACCGTTTAATCAGCCTATTGCATATGCACAAAAGGTGGGCGAGCTTACAAATATGCTTGCAAACGGACAAATTCTGGTTCAGCGCTTTGGCGATATTTTAGACGGAAAACGCACATGGGACAAGGAGCTTGCACAGAGCAATGTCCGCCCTACACTGCCTGATGCTGTTGCAGGAGATATCACCGCAGCAATGCCGTATCGTGCTATGATTAATATTATCAATTTCATAAAGGCAGTAGATAAGGTCGTTCCGGGCTTTGCGTCATACGAAACACTTCTTTACTCGCCGGAGCTTAAGTTCTATTCAAACCGTGTCAAGATGGATGCTGACTTTAACACAAGCATAAAAGGTCTGCACTGTCTGGGCGACTCGAGCGGATGGACGAGAGGTCTTATGATGGCGTCAGTTATGGGTGTCCTGATGGGCAGAAAACTGATGGAAACAAATGATTGATAAAGGGGCAGTTTTAAACTGAACAAAATGTTTTTTATTCATATATTGATTGATATATAAAATTCATAAAATAATCAATATATGTTAAAAATACTATTGAAAAAAGACATAAAAAGTGATATAATTTATATGTTTTTAAATCTATGAAGTTAGAAGGGATTAAAGTGGAAAACAAAGAGAGAAGAGTAGGTACAGTATCAAGAGGCATTCGTTGCCCGATAATCCGTGAAGGCGATAATCTTGCTCAAATAGTAACAGACAGCGTTATTGAAGCGGCTGAATATGAGGGTTTTGAGATTCGTGACAGAGATGTTATTTCTATTACCGAATCAATAGTTGCAAGAGCGCAGGGAAACTACGCATCAGTTGATGCGATAGCGGCTGATGTTAAGGCGAAGCTTGGCGGAGATACCATCGGCGTTATTTTCCCGATTCTTTCCCGTAACCGTTTTGCTATATGCCTGAGGGGTATCGCAAAGGCAGCTAAGAAAATTGTTTTGATGCTCAGCTACCCGTCGGACGAGGTAGGAAACGAGCTTATAAGTCTTGATAAAATAGACGCTGCAGGGGTTAATCCGTATTCGGATGTTTTGTCGCTTGAGCGCTACCGTGAGCTGTTCGGCAAGAACACTCATGAGTTTACGGGCGTTGACTATGTTGAATACTACGGCGATTTAATCCGTGAGTGCGGTGCAGAGGTAGAAATCGTATTTGCTAATCAGGCAAAAGCTATTCTTGACTATGCCGATTGTGTTTTGAACTGCGATATTCACACTCGTGCCCGTACAAAGCGCATCTTGACGGAGGCAGGAGCAAAGGTTGTGTGCAGCCTGAGTGATATATTGACTGCGCCTGTTGAAGGAAGTGGCTGTAATGAAAGCTATGGTCTTTTAGGTTCAAACAAGTCAACCGAGGATAAGATTAAGCTATTCCCAAGAGAGTGTAAGGACCTCGTCTTGGACATTCAGAAGAAAGTGCTGGACAGAACAGGAAAGCATGTTGAGGTTATGGTATATGGAGATGGTGCATTTAAGGATCCTAAGGGCAAAATCTGGGAGCTTGCAGATCCGGTAGTGTCACCGGCATTCACTGATGGACTTATCGGTACACCTAATGAATTGAAGCTCAAGTATCTTGCTGATAACGATTTCAAGGATTTATCAGGCGAGGCTTTAAAGGAAGCAATTTCAAAGAGTATCAAGGAAAAAGAGGGAAACCTTGTCGGAAATATGGCATCTCAGGGAACAACCCCGCGTCAGCTTACCGACCTTATAGGTTCACTTTGTGACCTGACAAGTGGCTCGGGTGATAAGGGAACACCGGTTGTTTTAGTACAGGGATATTTCGATAACTATACAAATTAAAATGTGAAAAGACCTGAAGCAATTCAGGTCTTTTATATTGACTAAAAGTGCTTGGTATGGTATCATTAAGGTATAATGATGCCTTTTAAGAAGGGAGCAGTATAATGAAAAAAGTAATGCTGGTATTCGGAACAAGACCTGAGGCGATAAAGATGTGCCCGCTTGTAAACGAACTCAAAAGCAGAAAGAATATTGAAACTGTTGTGTGTGTAACAGGTCAGCACCGACAGATGCTTGATGTAGTCCTTGACGCATTTTCGGTAAAGCCGGACTATGACCTTTCAATAATGAAGGACAAGCAGACATTGTTTGACATAACAACAAATATCCTAAACAGAATAAAGGAAGTGCTCGAGGCGGAAAAACCGTCAGTTGTTTTGGTACATGGCGATACAAGTACTACCTTTGTAACAGCGCTTGCGTGCTTCTATATGCAGATACCTGTCGGACATGTCGAGGCGGGACTCAGAACCTATAACATATATTCACCGTATCCGGAGGAATTTAACCGTCAGGCGGTAGGAATTGTATCAAAATACAACTTTGCACCGACTGAGCTTGCAAAGGAAAACCTTTTGAGAGAGGGGAAAAATCCGGATAGTATTTATGTTACGGGAAATACTGCGATTGATGCTTTAAAGACAACAATTCGTGAAGACTACACGCATAAAGAACTCGAATGGGCAAAGGACTCAAGGCTTATAATGATAACTGCTCACAGACGCGAGAATCTTGGCGAGCCGATGAAGAATATGTTCCGTGCAATAAAACGCATAATAGAGGAATATGACGACATCAAGGCGATTTATCCTATTCATATGAATCCGGTTGTTCGTGAAACTGCAAATGAGATATTGGGCGACTGCGACAGAATACGAATTATAGAGCCGCTTGATGTGCTTGATTTCCATAACTTCTTAAATGCCAGCTATTTGATATTAACCGATAGTGGCGGAATTCAGGAGGAGGCTCCGTCAATGGGTAAGCCGGTTCTTGTTATGCGCGATACCACAGAGCGACCTGAGGGAATAAAGGCAGGAACATTAAAGCTTGTGGGAACGGATGAAGAAGTTATATATCGTGAGTTTAAAACCCTGCTTGAGAATAAAGACGAATATGATAAGATGAGCCATGCTTCAAATCCGTATGGTGACGGCTTTGCATCCAAGAGGATTGCGGATGCGCTGGAGAGGGACTGATAGGAGATAGAAATGAAAACAATCTGGCTAGTTATACCATGCTATAATGAAGAGGAGGTAATTGAAGAAACTGCTAAGCGTACATCAGCTTTGATGTATGATATGATACAAAGGGGTAAAATATCAAAAAACAGCAGAATTGCTTTTGTAAATGACGGCTCAAAGGATAAAACACTCCAGCTTATAAAAGAGCTTTGCTCAACAGATAGTATTTTTGCAGGAATAAATCTTTCAAGAAATCGCGGGCACCAGAATGCACTTTTGGCAGGGCTTATGACAGCAAAGGAATATGCAGACGCTGCAATTTCCCTTGATGCGGACTTACAGGATGACATCGGTGTGATTGAGAAATTTATTGACGAGTTCTATGCAGGCTCGGATGTTGTTTACGGAGTGCGCTCTGCAAGGAAAAAGGATAGCTTCTTTAAGAAAGCAACTGCTGAGGGTTTTTATAAGTTTATGAAGGCTATGGGCGTTGATATTGTCTTTAACCATGCCGACTACCGTCTTATGAGCCGTCGTGCGCTTGAAGGATTGGCAGAATTTGATGAGGTGAATACATTCCTTCGCGGTATCGTGCCACAGATAGGATACCCTTCGGCGATTGTCGAATATGAAAGGGATAAACGCTTTGCAGGGGAGTCAAAGTATCCGCTCAAAAAATGCTTTCCTTTGCGATTGAAGGGATAACATCGTTCAGCGTGAAGCCGATAAAGATGGCGATGAATTTGGGATTTTTGTCCTTTGTTGTAAGTATTGCTATGCTTATTTACTGTATTGTTGAGCGAAGTGTCGGAAATACCGTGAGCGGCTGGGCAAGTCTTGGCGTATCAATATGGGCAATCGGCGGACTTCAGCTTTTGATGATTGGCATTGTTGGCGAGTATGTCGGCAAAATTTATCTTGAAACGAAGCACAGACCAAAGTATATAATTGAGTCGGTTATCCTGAGTGAGGAAGAGTAAATGAATCTGAAAAAATATAAAGAGTTGTTTTTGTATCTGCTTTTTGGCGGACTTACAACAGTTATCAATATTGCAGTGTATTCTGCTTTGTACTACACTCAAATAACAGAAAATGTACCGGCTACGGTGATTGCCTGGATAGCATCTGTCCTGTTCGCATACATAACCAACAGAATATGGGTTTTTGAAAGCAAAAACAATAATATCTTAAAGGAAGTTATCAGCTTT
>JAZNTB010000056.1:0-3626 GCA_045591565.1 Clostridia bacterium | reverse complement strand
CATTTTCTCCATATCAATTTCCGCTATCCGGATATCAAAAATCTTAATTTTGCGTTTTTCACGATTAATGGTTATTCCCTGTCTTGCAAGCTCATATAGCTTTTTTCCATCCTTTTTTATAGCAGAAAACATAGGCGGAATCTGTTCGATTTCGCCTATGAATGTCTTTATTGTTTCTTCAATTTTATCCTGCGTTATGCCACCTGTCGGCTGTTCCGCCAAAATCTCACCCGATGCATCCTGTGTATCGGTAAGCATCCCGAGTACAAGCTGCGCCCGATATGCCTTATCGGATGCTGTGAGCATATCTGCCGCCTTTGTGGCTTTGCCGATACAAACCGGCAGCACGCCGGACGCATCCGGATCCAAAGTTCCCGTATGCCCTACCTTTTTAATATCAAACAACCTGCGAACAAAGCTCACCATATCATGTGAAGTCCTGCCCGCTGGTTTGTTTACAACTATTACGCCGTCCATATTTTAACCCAGTTGTGCCTCAATAATTCCACTAACAGCTGCTAAAGCTGCGTCAATTTTGCTTTCATCCTTGCCGCCGCCCTGCGCCATATCAGGCTTTCCGCCGCCTGAGCCGCCTGCAATCTGTGTGATTTCCTTAATCACCTTTCCTGCATGAACACCCTTTGAAAGAGCATCCTTTGTAGCAGTTGCCAAAAATGCAATCTTATCATCGGCGAAAGATGCCAAAACGGCAATTCCGCAGCCTATCTTATCCTTTAAGCTGTCGCCAAGAGTTCTCAAATCGCCTGCTGCCAAGCCGTCAACTCTTGCGCAAACAACTGTAACGCCGCCGATTTCAACCTTATTCTTTAAAACATCATCAAGCTTGCCCGATGCCATTTTTGCATTCAGTGCCTCAAGCTTTTTCTTTGTATCCTTAACCTCAGCCGATAGCTGTTCTGCTTTCATATCAATTTCATTGACATTGTTAGCCTTTAAAGCCTGCGCAGTCTTCGCTATAAGCTCATCCTTTTTAGCGATGTACTCCAAAACGCCCGCACCTGTAACAGCCTCAATACGCCTTGTTCCGGCTGCAACGCCCGACTCTGAAATCAACTTAAATAGTCCTGCCTCTGCTGTATTTTTAAGATGTGTTCCGCCGCAGAATTCTACAGAGTAGTCGCCCATAGCAACAACGCGTACAGTTTCGCCATATTTTTCACCAAACTGCGCCTCTGCACCAAGCTTTTTCGCTTCTTCAATCGGCAGTTCGCGTACAGTTACAGGAAGTGCTGCTAAAATTGCATCGTTTACTTTCTTTTCTACAAGCGCCAACTCTTCCCCTGTCATAGCCTCAAAGTGTGAGAAGTCGAAACGCAGATGCTTTGCATTTACTTCAGAACCCGCCTGTGCAACATGACTTCCAAGAACTTCTTTAAGTGCCTTGTGAAGAAGATGAGTTGTGCTGTGGTTTCTCTCGATAGCCTTTCTGTTTTTGCTGCAAACAGTAAGTGTAACATCGTCACCGCTCGTAAAGCTTCCCGATGTAACCTTTACAATATGCATATAAATACCGTTGCCGTTCTTTTTGGTATCAATAACCTCCGCCTCGGCGCCGTCCTTTACAATTTTACCGATATCGCCTGCCTGACCGCCCATTTCAGCATAGAACGGGGTCTTTTCGGTCACGATTATTCCGTTTTGACCAGCTGAAACCTCGAAAGCAATTTCGCCCTCTGCGGCAATACCGACAATTTTTGAATCGCAAGAGAGTGTTTCATAGCCGACAAACTCTGTATCGCTTGCGCCCTCAAAGCTATAGCTTTCGCTATCCTCCCAGCTCGAGCCGTCCTTTCTGGCATTTCTCGCAGTATCCTTCTGTATCTTAAGCTCTTTATCGTAGCCCTCGCGGTCAACAGAAAGTCCTGCTTCTTCGCAAATTTCAACAGTCAAGTCAATCGGGAATCCGTAAGTATCGTTAAGCTTGAATGCTTTTTCTCCCGAAAGTACATTCTCGCCGTCCTTCTTCATTTCAGCGATGTAGTCATTTAAAATTGCAAGACCGTTATCAATAGTTTTTGCAAAGCGTTCTTCCTCAATTCTTATAATCTTCTTGATATATTCACGCTTTTCAGCAAGCTCCGGATAACCCTGTGCCGACTCGTCAATTACTGTGTCAGCAACTGTATACAAAAACTCGCCCTTTACATCGAGAAGCTTTCCGTGGCGGGCAGCTCTTCTTAAAAGTCTTCTCAATACATAACCTCTGCCCTCATTTGACGGAATTACACCGTCTGAAACCATCATAACTGTACTTCTTATGTGGTCCGTGATAACACGGAGCGAAACATCTATCTTGTCGTCCTTTTTATATTCCACGCCTGCTATCTTTGAGATATGGTTCATTATATTTGTTACCGTGTCAACCTCGAAAAGATTGTTTACGCCCTGCATAACGGCAGCCAATCTCTCAAGACCCATACCCGTATCAATGTTCGGATTTGCAAGGCGGTTATAGTTTCCTTCTTCGTCCTTATCAAACTGTGTGAATACTAAGTTCCACACCTCCATAAAGCGGTCACATTCGCAGCCCATATGGCAGTCCGGTCCACAGCTGTATTCCTCGCCCCTGTCAACATGGATTTCAGAGCAAGGTCCGCAAGGTCCTGTTCCGTGCTCCCAGAAGTTGTCCTTTTTACCCATTTTAACAACACGGTCAGGGTTTACGCCAATTTCATTAATCCAGATATCCCTTGCCTCGTCATCCTCTTCGTAAACTGTAATCCATAGCTTATCTGCAGGAATTCCCATAACCTCTGTCAAGAACTCCCATCCCCACGCAATTGCTTCTCTCTTAAAGTAATCGCCGAATGAGAAGTTTCCGAGCATTTCAAAGAATGTTCCGTGGCGTGCGGTCTTACCAACACACTCGATGTCAGGTGTACGGATACACTTCTGACAGGTTGTAACTCTTCTTCTCGGCGGAATCTCCGCGCCCGTGAACCACTTTTTCATAGGTGCCATACCTGAATTTATCAAAAGCAGGCTTGCGTCATTTTTTGGCACAAGCGAAAAGCTGCCGAGTCGCAGGCATCCCTTTGACTCGAAAAAGCTTAAAAACTTCTCTCTTATTTCGTTAACTCCGTATTTTTCCATTTTTATCTCTCCTGTATTTATATTCTCATAGTTATGCCATTTTATCTTATATATTATATAAAAAAAAACGCCTGCTGTCAATATTTTGCAGGGAAAAACAAGGAATTTAAGCCAAAAAAGTTGCGATGGCAAATGCCATCGGAACTTTATGTTTGCTTTTTAAAGATATTAGAGCCAGAACTCTAAGTAGTTACCTGTTGTCGCTGCCTGTGCATCATACGCTTTGTAAAGCTCTTGGCCTTCCTGTGACAATGCTTCGTAATTTACAACTGTACCGCCGCCACTACTTGTCTGAATGATATCTTCAACATCAAATTTCTTTACTTCTAATGAAGGTTTAATATATGTTTTCATGTTAAATTCTCCTTTCTGACAATTAGTTCTTAGTTGCCTTGAAGACAAGGTCTAAGATAGTCTTTGTTGTATGTACGATTACATTGAATGTGATGTTTCCTACTGTTACAACGCTACCAGCGAAATCAATAGCCTTAACGATAGGTGAAGCTTCACCG
>JAZNTB010000055.1:0-6752 GCA_045591565.1 Clostridia bacterium | reverse complement strand
ATTTCATCCTTCGGTGTCTTTCTAAGCTTAAGACCAAATGCCATATTATCGAAAATTGTCATATGAGGATAAAGAGCGTAGTTTTGGAAAACCATCGCAATATCTCTGTCCTTAGGAGCAACCTCATTCATGAGCTTGCCGCCTATGTAGAGTTCTCCGTCACTGATTTCTTCAAGACCTGCAATCATACGGAGAGTTGTTGACTTACCGCAACCTGAAGGACCTACAAGAACTATAAACTCTTTGTCTTCAATATCCAGACAAAAATCACTAACAGCAGTAACACCGCCATCATATCTTTTGTAGATGTTTTTTAATTTCAATTCTGCCATACTATTATATCCTCTCTTCCACTAGCAAACATTAATTACAAAAGCTATTTTAGCACATAACGCCAAAAATTTAAATACACAAAATCAATAAAAAACAAAATCTTTTTTAGCGATTATGCATAGCGACATCACTGCGCTCGATTTTGCGAGTCGGCAATGACCTTATCGGCAACCTGCTGCGGTGCAACATCATATCTTACAAACTCAAATTCAAAGTTTCCTCTGCCCTGACTCATTGAGCGAAGGTCTGTAGAATACTTGAACATCTCAGATACAGGAACCTCTGCTTCAACCAGGTTAAGTCCTTCTTTTTCACTCTCGCCCATTCCCATAATATGGCCACGGCGCTTATTGATGTCACCGATAATATCTCCCATAATACTCTCAGGCACATACGCCTTTAAATATCCAATTGGCTCTAAAATAACCGGATTTGCCTGCTTTAATCCCTCACGGTATGCAAGCTGGGCCGCTGTCTTGAACGCCATTTCAGAAGAATCCACAGGATGATATGAGCCGTCAAGCAGGGTAGCCTTTAAGTTAACAACAGGATATCCTGCAAGCACACCTTGGCTACACGCATCCCTAAGACCCTTTTCTACAGCAGGGAAATAATTCTTTGGAACGCTTCCGCCGAATACCTTCTCCTCAAAGGTCATTTCCTCTGTAATACCCGGTTCAAATTCAATCCAAACATGACCGTACTGACCGTGTCCGCCGGATTGCTTTTTGTGCTTGCCTTCAACCTTAACCTTTGAGCGTATAGTCTCGCGGTATGGCACGGTCGGAGCTTTAAGACTTACTTCCACTCCGTATTTTGCCTTTAATTTATTAACTAAAACATCAATATGTTGTTCGCCCTGTCCATTAATCAGGGTTTCTTTTGTTTCGGTATTATTTCCGAGAGTAAATGTCAAATCCTCTTCTGCAAGCTTTGTAAGACCGGAAATAATCTTTTCCTCATCGCCCTTCTTAACAGCTTCTACTGCCATTGAAAGAGTAGGTGCAGGGAATTCTATACCTGTTAAAATAATATTCTTATTTTCCTCACAAAGAGTATCTCCCGTGCTTGTATTTTCAAGCTTGGTTACAACTCCGATATCTCCTGCTTCAACCGTCTTGGTTTCAATCTGTGTTTTTCCGCAAAGGTAGTAAATCTTTCCAATTCTTTCCTTTACAGCCTTGTTGGCATTATAAAGAGTACTGTCAGCTTTTACGCTTCCGGAATATACTCTGAAGAAAGACATTTTTCCAACATACGGGTCCGCAACAGTTTTAAATACGATTGCAGAGGTTGTATCCGTCACTTCCTGAACAACTTCAACAGGCTCACCTGTTTTTGCATCATATGCAACCTCAGTAATCTCGTTTGGAGCAGGCAGGTATTTACCAATACCATCCATAAGGCTTCGTACACCGATATTATTAGCACCGGAGCCGCAGTAAACAGGATAGATACTTCCATCCTTAACACCTTTTCTGATAGCCTGTTTGATTTCGTCAAAAGTGAATTCCTCACCGTTGAAATACTTGTTCATCAAGGCATCGTCTGTTTCAGCAATAGCCTCCATAATCATATCACGAAGCGGCGCAACGGTTTCTTCCATACCCTCCGGTACCGGAATGTCAACCCTGTTTGCCCCCTCATAACGGCGCGCTGTCATATCGACAATATCAACAAAGCCCTCAAACTCATCGCCTTCCTTGATAGGATAAACAAACGGCGTAATTGCTTTACCGAATTTTTCCTTCATTTCTTCAAGAGTTCGCTTATAATTGCCTCTTGGGTCATCAATTTTGTTTACAAAGAATACAATGGGTACTCCCTTTTGCTTTGCAAACTTAAAAGTCTGTTCTGTACCAACGGAAACACCGCTCCTTCCTGAGAGGACAACAAGCGCAGAATCTGCTGCGCGTATTCCCTCTTTAACCTCGCCGACAAAGTCAAAATATCCCGGTGTATCGAGCATATTGAGCTTCGTATCCTTCCACTCAACAGGCGCAACTGCCGTAGAAATTGACATCTGCCTTTTTGTCTCCTCTATATCAAAATCAGTGGTAAGTGTACCATCTGCATTTTTACCCAATCTGTTAATTGCTCCGCTGTTATATAGCATAGCCTCAATTATTGAGCTTTTTCCGCACTTTCCGTGGCCTACAACCGCCACATTTCTTATGTTTTCCATCTTATAAGTGTTCATTTGGCATCCCTCCATAGTATTTGGTACTATAATATTTACCCTAAATTCTGCCATGAATAACAAAAAACTGCCCGTAAAGTTGACTAAACTTACAAGGCAGTTTTTGTATATTATTTATTTAAGAGTCTTTCTGTGTCAAGTGCAATCATAAGCTCTTCGTTTGTCGGGATAACAAGCGTACGAACCTTAGCATCGCTTGTTGAGATATCTGCAATCTCTCCGCGCACTTTATTCTTTTCGTCATCAAGTATAGCGCCCATAAACTCAAGGCCTGATGTGATAGCTTTTCTGTATCTTCCGTCATTCTCTCCTATTCCGCCGGTGAATACAATAGCGTCAACGCCGCCCATTGCTGCTGCATATGAGCCAACCAGTTTCTTAACGCTGTATGAGAACATCTCTGTTGCAAGCTTTGCTCTCTCGTTGCCGTTATCCGCCGCTTCGGTTAAGTCTCTAAAGTCGCTTGAAACGCCCGAAACACCCAAAACGCCTGACTGCTTATTCATCATAGCATCAGCTTCCTTTGCTGTCATTCCGCAGTTTTCAACAAGATATGTTACAACAGCCGGGTCGATAGAGCCGCAGCGTGTTCCCATTACAACACCATCAAGCGGTGTGAATCCCATTGAAGTGTCCACACACTTGCCATTCTTAACTGCAGAAACAGAGGAGCCGTTTCCTAAGTGACATGTGATAATTTTCAGCTCTTCGATTGGCTTTCCTAAAAGCTTTGCAGCCTCGCCGGATACAAACTTATGACTTGTTCCGTGGAAGCCGTATTTTCTTATCTTATGCTTTTCATACATTTCATAAGGCAGCGCATACATATATGCATTTGCCGGCATTGTCTGGTGGAACGCTGTATCAAATACACCAACCTGCTTTACATTCGGCATAAGCTTTGCACAAGCCTCGATACCGATTATGTTTGCAGGGTTGTGAAGCGGTGCAAGCGGAATACAATCCTTAACTGCCGCCATAACAGCATCATCAATAACACATGAATCCGCAAAGGTTTCACCGCCGTGAACAACTCTGTGCCCTACTGCTCCGATTTCTTCCATTGAAGAAATAACTCCGCAATCTGCACTTACAAGCGCATCAATTACCATTGCGATTGCATCTGAATGATCCTTCATAGCTTTTTCGAAAACTGTAGCTGTGCCTGCAATAAGATTTTTGTGGGTAAGCTTTGAACCGTCAATTCCAATTCTCTCGCAAAGTCCCTTTGCCATAACTGCGTGTGTGTCCATATCAATAAGCTGATACTTAAGTGATGAACTTCCTGCATTAATTACTAATACTTTCATTATACAATTACTTCCTTTCTTAATTAGTTTTCTGCCTGAGCCTGCACACATGTAATTGCCACAACGCCTACGATATCGTCTGCCGAGCAACCGCGTGATAGGTCATTGATAGGCTTTGCAATACCCTGTGTTACCGGTCCGTATGCCTCTGCCTTTGCTAAGCGTTGAACAAGCTTATAGCCGATATTTCCTGCATCAAGGTCAGGGAAAACAAGTACATTTGCCTCTCCTGCAACTGTTGAGTCAGGAGCCTTTGACTTGCCGATTTCCGGCACAATTGCGGCATCAAGCTGCATCTCGCCGTCAAGCTTAACATTTGGATAAAGTTCTTTTGCTATTTTTGTTGCCTCTACAACCTTATCAACATCTGCATGCTTTGCACTTCCCATTGTTGAGTGTGAAAGCATTGCAACCTTTGCTTCCTTTTCTGTCAAAAGTTCAAATGATTCAGCTGAGCAGCCTGCGATTGCTGCAAGCTTTTCAGGAGTCGGATTCTGCTCAAGACCACTGTCTGCAAAAATGAATGTGCCGTTTTCGCCATATTCACAGTTTGGTACCACCATAACGAAAAATGCTGAAACAAGCGCAACACCCGGCTTTGTCTTTATAATCTGAAGACTCGGTTTTAATGTGTTAGCTGTTGAGTGACATGCTCCTGAAACAACACCATCAGCATCTCCTGCTTTAACCATCAGGCACGCATAGTACATATAGTCACCAAGTGCCTGCTTTTTAGCATCCTCATATGTAAGACCCTTTGACTTTCTAAGTTCAACGAACAAATTTATATACTCCTCTGTCTTTTCATAAGTAAACGGATTGATGATTGTTGCCTTTGAAATATCAAGACCCTTTGAATTCTCTTCTACTTCCTCAGGAGTTCCGATGATTATGATATTTGCGATGTCCTCCTTTAAAATTGTAGCTGCTGCTTCAAAAGTTCTTCTGTCCATAGACTCAGGAAGTACAACCGTCTTTTTATCAGCCTTTGCTCTTTCTTTGATTCTCTCTAAAAATTGACTCATTTTCTGCTATCTCCTTTATAAAATAGTAATCACCCATAATTATACAATATTTAATAAAATTTTACAAGGGTAATTACCAAGTTTTTTTCAAATTAGTCATTTTTACTATTGATTAAGTGAAATTTGTGTTGTATAATTGCATTATAAATATAATGGAGGTGTTTGGGGCATGAAAATTTTGGTCACCGGCGGAGCCGGATATATCGGTTCACATACTTGCGTGGAGCTTTTAAATGCAGGCTACGAAATAGCAGTTCTTGATAACCTTGACAATTCCTGCGAAAAGTCACTCGACGCTGTAAAAAAGCTGACAGGAAAGGATTTTCCATTCTATAAGGTAGACCTTTTAGACTATGAAGCAACCGAGAAGGTATTTGAAGAAAATGATTTTGATTCTGTTATTCACTTCGCCGGCTTAAAAGCTGTAGGTGAATCCACAAGAATCCCTATAAGATACTACCACAATAACATAACAGGAACATTAAACCTCGTTGATATAATGCAGAAGCACAATGTTTTTAACCTTGTATTCTCTTCTTCTGCGACAGTTTACGGTATGCCGAAAACTGTTCCAATCACAGAGGACTTCCCTACATCAACCACAAACCCATATGGTGCAACAAAGTTGATGATAGAAAACATTTTAAAGGATGTATATGCTGCCAACAACAAATGGTCTATCACTCTTCTTCGCTACTTCAATCCGATAGGTGCACACAAGAGCGGCATAATAGGCGAAGACCCTAAGGGAATCCCAAACAACCTGCTCCCTTATGTAGCACAGGTTGCTGTCGGTAAGCTTGAGTACATTCATGTTTTCGGAAACGACTATCCTACACATGACGGAACAGGCGTAAGAGACTACATCCATGTTGTCGACCTCGCTCTCGGTCACTTGAAGGCTATCGAGAAAAAGTCAAATGAATCAGGCGTTCATACATATAATCTCGGAACAGGTAACGGATATTCCGTACTTGATGTCGTTCATGCTTTCGAAAAGGCGTGCGGAAAAGAGCTTCCGTATAAGATTGAAGAAAGACGCCCGGGTGATATTGCCGAATGTTATGCAGATCCTGCAAAAGCAAAAGCAGAGCTTGGCTGGACAGCAAAGCGCGAAATTGCCGAAATGTGTGAAGACTCCTGGAGATGGCAGTCCAATAATCCAAACGGATATAATAACTGATGAGAAAGGATTTTTCCCATGAATTGTAATGAAATACTTGCACGGTTCAGCATTGAATCGGACATTTCTCCTTACGGCGACGGACACATAAACAGCACCTTTAAGTGCCCTCCATACATTCTCCAGAAAATCAACACTGCAGTTTTCAAAACTCCTGTGCAGCTTATGGAGAATATAACCAATGTAACTGAGCACATAAAGAAAAAGCTTATTGAGCAAGGCAGAGATGCAGAGCGCGAAACTCTTACCGTTGTAAAAACTGCTGACGGAAATTCATACTTAAAAGACGGCGAGGATTATTACAGAGTTTATAAATTCATCGACAGAGCATTCTGTGTAAACTCAACCGACAGCCCACGAATGTTAGAGAGCGCCGCTGAGGCTATCGGCAGATTTCAGGAAATGCTTTCCGACTATCCCGCATCAACGCTATTTGAAACAATTCCTGATTTCCATAACACACCTGCAAGATATACTCAGCTTACAGATGCAATAAGTAAAAATCTTTCAGGAAGAGTTTCAGATGTTGCGGACGAAATTGCCTTTGCAGAGGCAAGAAAGGACACGATATCCGTTATTACCGACGGGATTGCAAACGGCTCCGTTCCTCTTCGCGTATCGCACAACGATACAAAGCTTAACAACATAATGTTTGACGAGGAGACAAGCTGTGGCATATGTGTTATTGACCTTGACACCGT